>NZ_DDKA01000001.1:0-112367 GCF_002339225.1 Sphingobacterium sp. UBA2610 | reverse complement strand
TTATTCATTAAATTTCCTCTTTTGCCTCCTGTATAATATATAAACAATGACAATAATAGCGATGATTGCTAAAATAATGTAATGGGAACCTGAATGTTGGGTTTTATCCTCTGTCGTCTGCGCATATGTAAAATTTGCCACGAAAAGAAGTACCATGAAAATCCACTTCTTGCACATAATAAACGGTTTATTAACTATAGTAGCAAGCTAAGTATTTTTTGCAACAAAGCCAAATTATTTCATTAAAAAATGACAAAGCTTTTTATAAAAATTTAATGTATAATGTCTGTTTCTCCCATTTGATTTGTTAGGTTCGAAAAATAAAAGGGTAGCTACATTGGATATAGCCCGGGATATCGTCGCTCGAATTCGGTAAATGGTCCTAAAAATCGTATCTTGTGAACCTTTGTAAGCGTTTTTAGATATTCAAATCATGTCAAAACTTATCAATTTAACTGTCTTTAGAGAATTCTTAAAATCCAGCTTTGCAGGTGGAATTATACTTTTTTCCTGTGTTATTCTAGCATTGATCGTTGCAAATACACCTTTGTATGCCAGTGTAATGGAATTCCTGAACAAGGAAGTAGGCTTTGAGAGCGATTATGTTCATTTAAAATATTCGTGGTTATTGTGGCTCAACGATGGTTTGATGGCTATTTTCTTTTTACTGGTGGGGCTCGAGATAAAACGTGAAATTGTAGAGGGTGAACTCTCATCGCCAAGTAAAGCAATCCTGCCCATTTTGGCTGCGGTTGGTGGGGCACTTTTGCCAGCCATCATTTATTTTGTATTAAATCAGGGAACCAATACGGCAAACGGCTGGGGTATCCCTATGGCGACGGATATTGCATTTGCTTTAGCTGTTATCACGCTTCTGGGAAATAAGGTTCCTGCCAGTCTTAAAATCTTTTTGGCTGCTCTGGCCATTGTTGATGACTTACTTGCCATTTTGGTCATTGCGATCTTTTATAGCAATGGTATTCATGCGACCTATTTATTTATTGCTTTAGGCATCTTTCTGTTTTTGATCGTGTTGAATAAACTGGGCGTTAAAGCGATATGGGCTTACCTTATTCCGGGTCTATTTATTTGGTACTTTGTTCACCACTCGGGAATTCATGCAACAATAGCTGGCGTGTTGGTGGCTATGACGTTACCAACAACACCGGATGCGGAAGAATCTCCCCTGGAAAAATTGGAGCATCTATTGACCAAACCCGTCAATTTTATTATCATTCCGCTGTT
This sequence comes from Sphingobacterium sp. UBA2610, assembly GCF_002339225.1. Lineage (NCBI taxonomy): Bacteria > Pseudomonadati > Bacteroidota > Sphingobacteriia > Sphingobacteriales > Sphingobacteriaceae > Sphingobacterium > Sphingobacterium sp. UBA2610. The sequence continues at coordinate 111,122 of NZ_DDKA01000001.1, read as the reverse complement.
TGCATTTGCGAATACGCTTATTCCAATCCATGGGGAAATGATTGGTGGTTTGACTTCAAAATTGGGGATTGGTATTATCCTTGGTCTTATCGCTGGTAAATCAATTGGTATATTTTTGATCTGTTATATTGCGAAGAAGTTGAAGATTGCGCAATTACCGGAAGGGGCTGGCTGGAAACAGATTTTTGGAGTAGGCTTATTGGGGGGAATCGGTTTCACGATGTCGATCTTCATCTCGATACTGTCTTTTGATGATAGCATGCTGATTGAAGAGGCCAAGTTCGCGGTTCTGATCGCTTCTTTATGCGCCGGCCTGCTAGGCTACGTCGTTTTGAGCGCTGTGTCAGCTACAAAGAAAACAGGGGTTATTGATTAGATTTTGAATAGATAGCAGTCGAAGGTTAAAGATTAATCCTATTTGGGCATCTATTTGAAAGCGGATAACGAGCTATAGGTATTAATTTTAGACTTTTATGAATTAGATTTAGTAATTTAGGGCACAACAATAAAAACAATACGTTGAGATTTGATGAATTTGGCTTTGTTCCGGCTTTGGAAGAAGGTTTAGAAAGTATGATGTTTGAGGAGGCTACGCCGATCCAAGAACAGACCATCCCGATTATTAAAGAGGGAAAAGATATGATTGCCTGTGCACAGACAGGTACAGGTAAAACAGCAGCTTATATGTTGCCGATCCTCGATGCAATAGCACGGAATTCAAGGGAATCTATCCTCGCTATTATCCTTGTTCCGACCCGGGAACTTGCTATGCAAATTGACCAGCAGATTATGGGCATGTCTTATTATACGGGTGCAACATCCATAGCCATTTATGGTGGTGGTGATGGTATGGGGTATGAACAGCAAAAACGGGCCATACGAGAGGGGGTAAATATTATTGTTGCTACGCCGGGAAGGTTGATAAGCCATCTTACCTCCATGAAGATTGATCTCTCTCATTTAAAGCACTTTGTTTTGGATGAAGCCGATAGTATGCTGGATATGGGATTTCAAGACGATATTTTACGTATTGTAAGTTATCTACCGAAGAAAAAGCAGATGCTTTTGTTTTCGGCGACGATGCCGATGAAGATCAGATCTTTTGCCCGAAAAATTCTGCAAGAGCCTGTGGAAGTTAATATTGCCATTTCTAAACCTTCGGAAGGGATAGATCAACGTGTATATCTTGCGTATGATCAACAGAAAATGGAGCTTCTGAAGAATATACTGAAGGATCCGAACTATGTATCTGTTATTATTTTTGCGTCCCAAAAAACTACGGTCAAACTTCTCGCTCAGGAATTACAGAAGCAGGGGATTGATGCGGAGGGTTTCCATTCGGATCTCGAGCAGTCGAAACGGGAAGATATCATGGCTAGATTCCGGTCTCGTCAGGTACGGGTACTGGTAGGGACAGATGTGATATCTCGCGGTATCGATGTGGTGGGGATCAGTTTGGTCGTTAATTACGATGTTCCACCGGATCCGGAAGACTACGTACACCGTATTGGACGTACTGCACGGGCAGCAACTACAGGAACAGCCATTACCTTTGTCAATGAGAAAGACCAAAACCGTTTCGCTCAGATCGAGAATTTAATAGGTTATCCGATTGAACAACTTCCATTGCCAGAGGGGTTTGAAGCGGGACCTACTTACAATCCTGCCAAAAAGAATCCACAGCATAAGAAGAAGCGTTTCAATAGGAATAAAAATAAAAACTATCAGAAAGCTAAAAGAGCCTGATTTTAAAATACAAAGCCCCCATATGAGAAAAATATGGGGGCTTTGTATTTGAGTATATATTGTATTTAACTTTTATTCAACAGTCCATACGGCTAATTCATATCCATCAGGATCCTGGAACTGAAATCTTTTTCCTCCGGGAAAGCTAAAAATATCTTTTAATATGGTCCCGCCAGTACGGATAACCTGATCACGCGTAGCCTGTAGATCGTCGGCATAGATAACGACGAGAATACTGCCATTTCTGGGGGCACCAAGTGTAAAACCACCATCAACATATTTTCCGCCAAAAGCCGTATATGCTGGTCCGTAATCCGTAAACTCCCAACCGAAACTCGTTGAGTAGAATGCTTTGGCACGTTCAAGGTCGCTTGATACAAACTCAAGGTATTGGATCTGCTGGTTGACAAATTTGTTTTCTGTACTGCTATTGCTCATAACGGAACTATCTATTTAATGTATATATAATAAATTGCTTGACCGGTTGTGCCGGTTTTGGAATTAACCCGAATCGTTTCATAAATATAAGGCTTTGTTGAAAATGACACACATTTTTCTTTTCAACATGTTTTTTCGGGGCTACCTGTTTATCGGGGCTACCTGCTTGGCACAAGGAGGAAACAATATTCATTTCCCAATCTTCGTTGGACTGGGAAATGAATGGAGGTTCTTAAGCGCTCTTTTTACTGCTGATCCAATACTGCAATAACACAGATGAAACTACCAAAAACAGTCCAACATAGAAGGATAGGTTTAATTCTCTTGCTTCATTAAGAAGTAAAAATGCAATCAAAATAGCATATACTGGCTCAAGATTTAAGCTTAAGTTCAATGTAAATGCTGATATCTTCTTTAAGATTTCTGTAAATGCGAGATAGACTCCCACAGTGCAACATAAAGATAGGATGATCAGATAGAAAATATCCAGGGCATTGGGAATGAAAGTGCTGATTGGATAGTGCTGAATGTAAAAAGGAAGTAGACATGCCAGCCCTATTGTTCCACCGATCATTTGATAATAATTAATGCATATTGCATTGTACTTTTTGGTCAATTTTTCATTGTGAACCGCATAGAGTGAGGCAAAAGCCGGAGAAATTATCCCTAAGACTATGCCAAGCTGGTGCGAGGTATCGAAGTGAAATATCAGTGCTATCCCACACAACGTAAGTCCACTCAACAGAAGTTCAGACAATCTAAATTTGGTTTTATTGATCATCGGTGCAAAAATAGCGGTAAAAAAACTTGCCATACAGTAGCAGATCACGCCGATGGAAATGTTTGAATATTTGATGCTAGCATAGAATAATAGCCAGGATGCTGTCAATAGTAGCCCATTTTTTGCAATATGCAGTTTCTCTTTGAAAGTAAAATCTGTAGGTATTTTATACCATTTTAGAATAAAAATAGGATAACGGCAGCTAAAAATACACGGTACCATGTGAGTATCCCCTCGTTGAGTGAAATCACTTTTCCAAATACGCCAGATAGTCCCAGGCACAGCACAGCAAGGTGCAGCATGAAATATGAATGTTTCATAAGAAATTGTCTTCCAGTTCCGCCCAATAAGGACGAAAGATGTTAAATAATAAAATTGATAGAAAATAAGAAGCACAGCAAATCGGTCCATTTCTGGTATTGGGCTTCAGTAATATCGGGAAAAAATATTACGCTACTGGAGGAGGAAGACAACTCGTTCTATTCATCATATTTGTATTTACCCGAAGATAGGGAATTTTGGGCGCAGCTGCAAAAAAGTAATGAAAAAGCCCCTAGGAAGTTTTTGCTTCTAGGGGCGTATATTTATTCAGTTGCCTTTATTTTGTGCTTTTTATTTTCTGCTTTTATGGCGTATTTGGCGGTAAAGTATCCGTTCCGCCCCCCAGTGCACGGTAAAGATCTATGGCCGCATTGAGCTTTTCCCGTTTTACTGTAATACGTTCCAAATCATTTTGAAGTGCATTGTTTTGGGCAGTTATCACTTCCAAATAGTTTGCCATCCCACTTTTGTAAAGTAAGGCCGCATCAGCGGTGGCTTTGGCGAGGGCATTTGATTTGGCGTGGATAAGTCGCAGGCGCTGTTCTGTATGTTTGATTTTTGCCAAGGCATCAGAAACTTCCGAAACTGCGACCATAACCGACTGTTTAAACTGCAAAGCTATCTTTTCGCGTTCGATGACCGATATCTCATAGTTTGTTTTCAAGGCCCCTTTCTGAAAAATCGGTTGAGCAATATTCCCTGCTATTGTTTTCACAATAGAACCCGGTAGATCAAACCATTTGCTAAATTGAATGGAGTTTGTACCAATGGATGGAGTCAAGCTTATGGAGGGGTACATTGCTGCTTTAGCGAGTCCCATTCTGCTTGTCGCAGCCACAACAGCGTATTCAGCTGCTCTGACATCTGGTCTGCGGCTTAATAGTTCGGCCGGTACCCCTGCGGCAAGTCCGTCTCCAACAATCGTATCATCTAAACTTGCTGTACGTTGAATGCCCTCGGGGAAACCTCCGCAAAGAATGCTCAGTGCATTTTCTTCGACCGCCATATTTTGATGGGCTAGGGGAATTAATAATTCAGCAGTTTTCTTCTGAGCTTCGGCTTGCTCCACAGCAAGCGAACTGACCAGTGATGAGTTGTATTGCAAACGTATCATATTCAGTGTGCTATCGCTCAATTGAACATTTCTTTGTGCAATCTTAAGCTGTTCATCCAAAGCAATCAGATTGTAATATGACTGGATGACCTGTACAATAACCCGGGTTTTCAAAGCCGATAAATTTTCCTTTTGGCCAAAAAAATTGGCCAAGGATTCTTCTTTTTGCATTTTTACCTTTCCCCATATATCGGCTTCCCAAGACAATCTGAGCGTAGCACTATAATCGTCCATATGAGGCGTCCCGATAAATTGGTCACTTAGTGAGCCATTTAAAGAGTTGCTCGATAACCAGGTTCTATTCGCTCCAATACTTAAATCAGCTGTTGGTAGTAATCCTTTCTTAGACTGCTTGTACGCGAGTTCCAATTGTTGCATGTTCAGGAGTGCTACATTGACGTCCGTATTATTGGACAAAGCCTTTTCAATGAGTGATGTCAACAGGGGATCCTGTACAAAGTTACGCCAGGATAGCTGTAGCGTATCAGACGTCACGACAACCTCGCTGTTTTTGAAATTTTCGGGCATTGCTATCTCCTGACGGGTGTATTTTTTGCCCACGCTGCATGCGGACAACAACAGGGTAGTGCTTGCGAAAATTGTTATATAGTGATGAAATTTTTTCATTTTAATCGTTTGTATTGTGTACTGTATTGTCCGTAAGTTTTTTACCCGAAACTTTTTCTTGCAAATATTGGAACACCAGGTACAGTAATGGTATAATAATTACCCCAAGGATAACACCGCTTAACATACCCATTGCTGCTCCTGTACTGATGGAATGGTTACCTGTAGCCGTTCCGCCGGTCGCAAACATCAAGGGGACCATACCCGCAATGAAAGCCAATGAAGTCATCAAGATTGGGCGTAGACGAGCTCTTGCGCCTTCTAAAGCCGAATCAATGAGTGAGGAGCCTGCTCTTCTCCGCTGTAAAGCAAATTCAACAATCAAAATGGCATTTTTTGCCAAAAGACCGATGAGCATGATCAAGCCGACCTGGACGTAGATATTGTTGTCCAATCCAATAGCACGTGTTCCTAGGAAAGAGCCGATCATACCTGTTGGGATTGATAACAGGACGGCAAGAGGCAATAAATAACTTTCGTACTGTGCTGATAGTAAGAAATAGACAAATAGCAAGCTTAATGCTAAGATAAGTACGGTTTGATTGCCTGATGACTTCTCTTCCAAGCTAAGTCCCGTCCATTCGTAGCTGTAGTCTCCCGGTAACTTGGTCAATACATTTTTCTCCAATGTTTCCATGATCGCACCATTACTGATACCAGGCGTACTAACAACGTTTATCGTGAGCGAATTGTATAAATTATAACGGGTTACCGACTCAGGACCATACACTTTACGAAGTGTGACCAAGGTATTTACAGGGACCATTTGGCCAAGATTATTCTTGACAAATATTTCGTTGAATGCTTCTTTATCGGTTCTATAAATGCCATCAGCTTTAACTGCTATCCGATAGAATTTACCGAAACGATTGAAATTCAATGATTGGTCACCCGCAAAGTAAGTTTGAACGGACGAAAGCATTTCACTGACATCTACGCCAAGTTGGGCCGCTTTGTCTTCATCTACTTCTAACTCCATCTGTGGATAATCTGCTCTGAACATGGTATAGGCAAATTGCACTCCCGGTTGTTTCATAATCTGCGCAATAACGGAGTCGGACATTGCTTTGAGCTCTACCGGCGATTTACCAGCTCTGTCCTGCAAAACGAGTTCCGCGCCATTCATCATACCATAACCATCAACAGGAGGGGAGCGAAATGCCATTGCGTTACCTTCTTTGACACTGGATAATTTTTGTGAGATAACTTGGTGAATCTGATCAATATCGTTCATCTCACCACGTTTCTTTTTATCTTTCAAGCGTATAAATCCTGTCGCATAGGCTGCGCTGGAGTTGTTACCGATCATATTGAATCCAGTAATACTTGTATGGCTTTCAATCGAAGGGATATCGGCCAGTAGTTTTTCGATTTTTTCTACTGCTTTTGTTGTTCGGTCCAGTCCCGTTCCTGGGGGCATTTCCAAACTGTATACGACAAAGTTATCATCTTCCATTGGTACGAAACTTTTGGAAGTGCTTGTCATGAGGTACCCCGCAACGCCAATTGTAGCCAGGATCAAAAGTGACGAAATCCATTTTTTCTTTGCAAGGAATTTTAATGAACCAACGTATCGATTGGTCATGTTTTCGAAGCCTGCGTTAAACGCTTTGAAAAAACGCTGAGAAAACCCAGTTTTTGAGGTCTGTCCATCTTGATTTTCGGCGTGTGTATTTTTAAGTAATAATGCACATAGTGCAGGTGTCAGCGTCAAGGCATTGATCGCAGAGATCACAATGGCGATCACAAGAGTATAGGCAAACTGTTTATAAAACATGCCCGATGAACCTGTCATAAATCCAATGGGAATAAAAACTGCACACATCACCAAGGTAATGGAGATTACAGCTCCCGTGATTTCACTCATGGCACTATGGGTAGCCTGTTTACCTGTTAAATTGGAAGTCTCCATCTTTCCATGTACTGCTTCGACAACGACAATTGCATCATCGACAACAATACCAATGGCGAGTACGAGGGCAAATAACGTCAATATATTGATGGTAAAGCCAAATACGAGCAAGAAGAAGAAGGTACCTACGATAGCTACAGGGACTGCAATTGCTGGAATAATAGTCGATCGTATGTCTTGTAAGAATAAGAATACAACGAGGAAAACCAAAATGAAGGCTTCAATTAATGTCGAGCGTACTTGGGCTGTACTTTCATCCAAGCGCTCCTTGGTACTGATCAATTTAAAAATCTTGATTCCAGGAGGGAATGAGCGTTGCGCTATTTCAATCTGTTTGTCGATTCCAATTTCAATTTCATTGGCGTTGGAGCCTGATGTCTGGAATATACCGATGGTGACGGTATTGAGACCGTTATTTTGGGAATTACCGCTATAGCTGATCGAGCCAAACTCAATACGTGCCACATCCTTTAAACGTACGATCTGGACATTATTGTTTTTAACGATAATGTTTTCATACTGCTCTGGAAGATTCTTTTTCCCCTTATAGCGTATAACATATTCAAGAGGTGCTTTTGATTCTTCACCTAATTTTCCAGGTGCAGATTCCAGACTTTGTTTGGAAATTGCAGCGATGACTTCTTGCGGCACAAGTCCATAACTTGCCATTTTTTGCGGATTCAACCATACACGCATCGAATAGTCTTTGGAACCAAATACCATCGCCTGACCGACCCCGGGAACACGCTTGATCTGTGGGATCAAGTTGATGTTCACATAATTCTGTAAAAATAGTTCATCATATTTTTTATTATCTTCTGTATAGATATTAAATATCATGATCATACTATTTTGTTGCTTGGAGGTCGTTAATCCCATCCGGACAACTTCCTGTGGCAAGATCGGAGTAGCCTGTTGTACTCTGTTTTGCACGTTGACGGCTGCTTGATCTGGGTTTACACCTGCTTTAAAGACAATGCGCACAGAGAATGTACCATCGTTACTTGCAGTCGATGTAATGTATTCCATGTCCTCCACACCATTGATTTGTTCCTCAAGGGGTGTAACAACTGATCTCAATACTGTTTCGCTATTTCCTCCGGGATAGCTTCCGGTAACTTGGACCGTGGGCGGGGCGATATCCGGGAATCGCGTTTGGGGCAGCCTAAAAAGACCGATGACCCCCAGTATGACAAATATGATCGATATAACAGTTGCCAAAACTGGCCTGTCAATAAATTTCTTTAACATTTTAGTATAATTTTTATAAAGCTTTTAGTACCATTTTTTAAAAACGCATACGGAACGTAAAGGCGTGTTACCGCTCTTTGGACGTTGCAGCTTTTGCCATGATCGCTATTGCCTAGATTTCTCCCAAATATTTAAAAAGGAACTTTTTCAGCAGCTCTGTCGTTGCTATCTACGCTCCATCTGGTTACATGGTGGATTTTTTAGTCGGTTGAACTTGCATTCCATCGTTAAGCATGTCAATTCTATTCATAACGATTTTTTCACCAGCTGTAAGTCCTGATTTAAGTAAATAGGCGTTGGCGGTATTTCCCGCAATTTCAATCTGTTTCATGGAAATTTTGTTCTTTTCGCCAATAACATAAACGAAGTAGCGATCTTGAATATCCTTGACAGCCGCCATAGGTACCAACAATACGTTTTCGTGCGCTTTTTTCAAGATTACTTTGGCTGAACCACCCGAACGGAGAATTTTATCAGGGTTGGTGAAACTTGCTTTAAGTGCCATGCTTCCGGTTGTTCTGTCGATGTTACCACTGGCTAATTCTACTTTCCCCGAATGGTTGTATGCCGTTCCATCAGCTAGTAATAGCGTTGCTTGTTGATTGGATGATTTGTTATTCTGATCTTTGATAAAGGCTATAAAATCGGCCTCACTCAATGAAAAATACACATTTACGGTATTGATTTCAGATAGCGTTGTTAACGGTGTCGCATCTGCTGCGGTAATTAAATTTCCGATCCGATTAGGAATACGGCCGATATAACCACTCACTGGTGCATTGATCAACGTAAATTTGGCATTTATTTGAGATGAACCGAGTGCAGCTTGTGCTTGCGCTACCTGTGCTTTAGCTGCGGCATAATTGGCCTCTGCAGTTTTTAACTGTAATTCGGTATACACTTTACCTTCAACAAGTGGTTTGATTTTTTCAATCTCCAATTTCGCGTTTTGTTCTGCCGATAAAGCAGCTTGGTAAGCTGCCTTGCTGTTGTTTACTTGTTCGTTGTAGATATCAGCTTTTATTTTGAAAAGGGGTTGACCCTGGGATACATAGTCTCCTTCTTTGACATAAATCTGATCTAGATATCCCGTTACTTGCGCTTTGACATCGACGTTGACGGTCCCCTCTAATGTACCAGGATATTTTTTTTCGGTCTCCGCGTGGGTAGGAGATAATTCGATAAAGTCAACAGTAACTGCCTGCTCTTGCGGTTGATCTTGGTTGCCTCCACAGGACGATAATAATGCTGCTGCTGTAATAAGTGTAAGGAAAGGTTTTAAAGTCATCGTTCTTTGTGCCATTTTATCATTTTATAATGAAACAAAGAAAAGAATTCTTTTAAGCCATAAGGCAAAGAAATCTACCGAGACGTTACAATTGCTTACTGAAACGTCACAGTGGTGAGCTGAATTTTACGATATTAAATGGTACGATCCAATTGTGTTGAAGATATTGGGCTTATAGATTAACATCCCTTCTTCATCGCGAAAACTTACTTTGCCTTTCTGACGAAAAAAGGAGCAAGCGGATCAGTTTTAACATTAATAGTCTAACCAATTTTTTAGCAGTTGAGCCTTTTCTCTGCTCACAAGGATTTCCACTTGATCGTTATTTTTAATTTCTATTTTTAGTTTTCCGTTGAAGTGGTTATGTAATCTTTTGATCGCATCTATATGTACAATGAATTGCCTGTTGGCGCGAAAAAATACTTTTGGATTCAATTGCTGTTCGAGTTCTTCCATTGTTTGAGGGACAATTTCGACAGTACCACATTTGAGTTGCGCATGGGTAAGTTTAAATTCGGAGTAAAAGTATAATATTTCTTCGACGAGAATGGTCTTATAACCGTCTTTGAATGGAATTAGAAAACGTGAGCGAAAATCTTTTGGATAGATAAAATCCAATAAACCTTGAAGCGGTTGTTGGTTGATCTGGAGATCTTTTTGATAGTCAAGTTTTTGGATGGCATTTCCCAGCTCTATTTTTTCTACAGGTTTGAGCAAATAATCTATGCTATTGAATTTAAAAGCCCTCACAGCGTATTCGTCAAATGCTGTTGTAAATATGATTGGACAGTCTATTTTTATAGTCTCTAATATTTCAAAGCTTAAACCATCGGATAAACGAATATCCATCATGACCAGGTGGGGAAGTTCATTGCTATTGAACCAATTGATGCTATCCGCAATATTATCAAGTACATCCAAAATAACGATGGATGGTTTTATTTCTTTCAAAAGTCGCTTTAAACGATCGGCATTGAGTTTTTCGTCCTCGATGATTAATACTTTGGTTATATTCATTATGCTTGCGCTAAAAGTGGGAGGATAACGTTAAATGTTTTGCCATCATTCTTTATTTGCAGTTTTAAGTTGGATAGCAAATCGTATCTTTTAATGATGTTTGAAATTCCGATTCCCGATGATTCGGATACATTCTCAATAGGAATTAATATATTTTCAACAACAAGTTGATTCTGGGCGTTGGTGTAGACTTTAATTTTCAGCGGTTTTCTCTTATTTGTCTGATTATGCTTTAATGCATTTTCTACCAATAACTGTAAGGTAAGAGGAGGTAATTGGCAATTGCGTTTGGCGGGATTGACGTTTATTTCGAAGTTTACCCCATCGCCAAATCGGTTTTTGATGAGAAATATGTATGAATTTAGAAAGTTGAGTTCTTCTTCGAGCGAGATAATGTCCTTTTTGGAATTGACAAGAAGGTAGCGATATATTTTGGAGAAGTTTTCTGCATATTCATAGCCTAATTGTTGGTCTTCGAGGATGATTTCTGAGAGCACGCTCAGGTTATTAAAGACAAAATGGGGGTCGATCTGTAATTTTAACGATTGAAGTTCTGTTTCAAGAATGACCTGATCAAGCTTTGCAGCGCGCATGGATTCATTCTTCCAGTTGGTGATCAAATGACTACCAATATTGATCCCCATGATCATCAACGCAATCAATACACTGATTGTAATGTTTTGAATCATCCCCCTTTTTTCCTCCAAAGATGGGGCTATAGTAACATTTTGAGGTCCAAAATAATATTTTGAAATCAGGTACTCCAGAAGTAAATTGATAAAGAGTACTGCAAAAAGGTTGATGACGGTTTCAAGTAGAAGTCGCTCTGTCGGACTATCTTTCCAGGTTAAGAACTTATTAAGCTTGTCATGGACAATGATACTAAATTCGGAAATGATAAAGCTATAAATGATCGTAAATGTCCATTCACCGAGTATTTCAAACATATTCCGTTTAAAATAGCCATCCCAGCAACTCGAGAATGGATCAATAATATAGGCAACGAGATAAATAAGCAGAAAGGACAGAAAGGTAAATATCAGCCTTTTTTTATTTGTACTAATTAGAGTCTTATCGTTTTTATAGATCGCTATATCCTGCATTCTTTTAACTTATCTGTATCGGTGAAATCTATGCAAATTTCGTAATTCCTTTTAGTATTGGACGACAAATTTCTGCTGAAGCGTATAAAGCCCTGACTGAAATATCAATTTGATGCACTCAGGCGTATATTGACGAAGGCTGATAGATGATCTAACCTTGGCCTATCAGTGTATAATTCATAATGAAATCCCTGTGATATTTTTTTAATATATTGTAAATCTTGTAGTTATCTTTTGTTTTATAATCATTTGATCTAATCGTGTCAAAGAGTGACTTTGAATATGGAATTCGTTTTTAGCGATAGACAGAAAGGCTTGACATCATTTCGTCAAGCCTTTCTGTTTTATTGTGGTTACTATTTTTTCGATGTGTTATCTAATAAATTATTTTGGCTCTTGATGAGTTGTTGGTGTATGGATGATATCGAAATAGATCGTTTTGTCATTAGCGTTTGGATAAACTCTATAAGTGAATTCTTTCTTTGTCAATACCGTAATATCAACCACACGAGTAAACAACGTTTCTCCAGCAGCATTTTTAGCAACAATTGTTCTCGTTTTACCATCTGCAGATACGGTCCAGTCGCCGTGCATTTTTGGAGAATTGTCAAGATTGAACATTGTAAAAGTACCATCAGGTTTGAAATAAGCAAATCCTACAAAATTTGCGACGTTAGCATCTGTTAATACTACACTTTCACCTTTATTATTCTTTGCGTTTGTTGTTTCCCATGGCGTACTGGCTAATATTTCGCTTGGGGTAAGCTGGGGCTCAACAACAGTTTCATCATCTTTACTGCAGCTCACGACTGCTAATGTGCATAAGGCGATACATACCGCTAGTGCAATCTTTTTTAAATCTCTCATTTTATAAAATTTATATTATGAAACAAAAGTAATCGCATTGGTTCAGTTGCATTTGTCTCTTTTATTCCAAGGTTTGAAGGATTTATAAATTGAATGCGATCGGGTTGTTGAAGAAATTCTAAAAAATAGAAAAAGCTTATGTATTGCCTAATTTGAAGTTTGCTTTACAGGGCGTTATGTTAAAGGTGGTGTAAAAATGAACTTCGGATAAAAATAAAACAGGGGACCCTAAGGGCCCCCCATCTACCAGATATGTATAATAAAATTAGAAAATTGCTTTTTATACCGCATTAGTTATTGCTCCATCCACCTCCCAATGAACGGTATAGATCAACAACAGCAGAAAGCTCCGCTTTTTTTACCTGAGCAAGTTCGAGCTCACTTTGTAAGATATTGCTTTGCGCTGTGATTACTTCCAAGTAGGTGGCCATTCCTGTTTCAAACAAAAGATTGGCATGCTTTGTCGCTTGCTTTAAACGCGTCGTTCTATCCGAAGTAATCTTTTGTTTTTCTTTCAATTTTTGAATTGAAATTAAAGCATCGGATACTTCCCCAGCGGCTGAAATTACTTTTTGCTTGAAGATCAATACATTCTTTTCTTGTTCGACACGCGCCAGCTCATATTGCGTTTTTAATTCCTTGCGTTGGAAAATAGGTTGTGTAATACTCCCTGTAATTGCACCAAATAATGACGCGGGCAAGTTGAACCAATTACTTGCTTTGAATGCGTTTACGCCAGCTTCGGCACTAATCACCAAGGAAGGATACATGCGCGCTTTTGCATACTGTTGATAGGCCTGTGAAGCTGTAACAGCTAGTTCGGCCTGTTTTACATCCGGACGGTGGCTCAACAAATCAGCTGGTATGCCAGTTGCTAGCTCTTCGGGGAACTGGAGGTCTGTCAATTTCTCCGCTGTCTTAATCTCTTGGGGAGTTTTCCGCTAAGAATCTGAATGGCATTTTCTTGAATAGTGATCTGCCGTTCAAAGTCAGGGATTAACGCCGCTGCGGACAATCGTTGCGCATCAACCTGTTCCAACGCAAGCAGCGTAATGTCACCAACTTCATATTGCTGTTGGACGATGCGTAAGGTTGTATCGCTTAATTGCAAGTTTTGTTTGGCAATATCACGCAATTGATATAGCATCAGCAGTTGATAGTAACCTTGTGCAACTTGTGCAATTAATTGGGTTTGAATTACTTTTTTAGCTTCTTCTGTCTGCAGATAGGAAGCTAAAGCAGCGATATTTTGATTTTTGATTTTACCCCATAGATCGGCCTCCCAGGATAAACCTAAGGATGCCGTATAATCCTCCACATGATGTTGGCCTAAAAACTGTCCGAGGCTCAATCCATTCATACTGTTATTGGATGGATTGGTGCTATTTCCCCTGATCTGTAGCTGGGCTGAAGGAAGATAGTTCGCTTTTGCTTGTTTCAGGCTCAGTTGAGACGCTTCTATGTTTTTCAGTGCTAGCTTCATATCTAAGTTATGTTGTATTGCACTGTCAATCAATGTCTGTAGGATTTGATCTTTAAAAAAATCACGCCATGGAATAGAGCCAATGCTAGTTTCCTGCGGAGCTTTAGCTTGGTCGCGGTACTGTTCGGGTAAGTTAGGGGCAAGGTGTTGATTGCTGACCAACTTATCTGTTTTACAGGACCATGCGACAAAAGATAAGATGAAAACCGTCAGTAACTTTGCTTTACTATTCATATATTTAAATTTTGTCATGATATACTAATTGTTTGTATGCACGGGTATTTCCAACGAAGCGGTCTCGCTTTCATACTGTTTTTGCTTCGGGACACCAGCTATTTTCTCTTGGATAAATTGGAAGAAAATAAAGAGAATCGGGATAATAAAGAGTCCTAAAACTACTCCGGTGAACATCCCACCCGCAGCGGCAATACTGATGGAATGATTTCCTTGAGCAGACGGACCTACGGCTGTCATCATTGGAATCATACCAACAATAAAGGCTAAAGAAGTCATTATAATAGGCCTCAAACGTAATCTTGCGGCTTTAAGTGCAGCGCTAGGAATCGATAGCCCCTGTTTGCGCCCTTGAATAGCAAATTCCACAATTAAAATGGCATTTTTGGCCAGTAAACCAATCAACATGACAAGTGCAACTTGTACATAGATGTTGTTGGCGATATCAGTGAAGCTAATTGCTGCAAAGACGCCAAATATGCCGGTCGGAATGGATAGAATAACCGCTAATGGAATGATGTAGCTTTCATATTGTGCCGCAAGCAAGAAGTAAACAAATATCAGACAGAGAATAAAAATCAATGTAGACTGTCCTCCGGAGACAATTTCTTCCTTGGTCATACCTGAGAATTCATAGGTAAATCCAGTAGGCAATTGTTGTTTTGCAACTTCCTCAACTGCACGGATAGCGTCTCCAGAACTATATCCGGGTTTTGGTATTGCATTTATGCCAATTGAATTAAACAAGTTGTACCGCGATGCTGTTTCCGGTCCATATACACGTTCTAATTTGACTAATGTATTGATGGGAACCATATCACCTAATCTGTTTTTTACAAAAATACCGTCCATTGAAGTAGGTTCACTTCTATCCTTGGCATCAGCTTGGACCATCACACGATAGTACTTTCCAAAACGATTAAAATCTGAAGCTTGGGCACTACCAAAATAGGCCTGCATGGTTTGTAATATACTTTTTGTGCTTACGCCAAGTTGCTCTGCCTTGATATCATCTACCTGGAGCTCATATTGTGGATAATCTGCTTTAAAGGTTGTGAAAGCCATCATGATTTCAGGACGTTTCATCAGTTCGCCAATAAACTTCTGGCCTACGCCACTGAATTTTCCAAGTTGTCCACCGGTTCTGTCCTGCAATACCATATCGAGACCGTCAACATTACTGAACCCTGGTACTGTAGGGAAGGTAAAGACAAAGAAATTTGCGCCTTTGATATTTGCCAGGCGTTGATTCACATCGGCCATAATCGCATTGATGTCTTTTATCTGACCACGTTCTTCATGTGGTTTAAGGAGGATAAATGCAACACCCGCTGAAGGACTTGTGGATTGTGTTAAAATATTGAAACCAGCAAGTACATTTAAAGTTTTGGTAAAATCAGCATGTTGAAGTTGCTTCTCAGCTTCGGCTAATGCCCCAGAAGTACGATCTAACGAAGCGCCTGCAGGCATGGATAAAGAAATGGCAATAAATCCTTGGTCTTCCGACGGAATAAATCCAGTAGGTGTTTTACGGATCATAAATATTGTCAAAAGTAGGGTAATCGCCAATCCTGCAAATGCAACCCACTTGTAACGGATCAAGAAGCGTAGACTACCTAAATAGTTTTTAGTCAACCGGTCAAATCCAACATTGAATCCAGCAAAGAAACGTTCCTTGAAATTAAGTTTCTTAGCATCAGAATGACCATGATGCGTTGGTTTTAAGAAGAGTGCACATAACGCAGGACTTAGTGTCAAGGCATTAATTGCTGAAATAACGATTGCAATCGCTAACGTGAAAGCAAATTGTCGGTAAAACACTCCGGTAGAACCTTCCATAAAGCCGATGGGAAGGAATACGGCAGACATCACCAATGTAATCGAGATAATTGCCCCGGTGATTTCGCTCATGGCAGATGTTGTAGCGAGCTTAGGTGGGAGATTTTCATGTTCCATCTTGGCGTGCACTGCCTCGACGACCACAATTGCATCATCGACGACAATCCCAATGGCAAGCACCAGGGCAAACAAGGTCAATAGATTGATTGAAAAGCCGAAGAGCTGCATGAAGAAAAATGTTCCAACGATGGCTACTGGTACTGCAATCGCTGGTATTAATGTCGATCTAAAGTCCTGAAGGAATAGAAAGACAACTAAAAATACCAATATAAATGCTTCAACTAGTGTATGTTTTACTTGGTCAATAGATTGATCAAGTGCATCTTTTGTGTTGTATAAAACGAGATATTTGACACCTTTCGGAAAGCTTAAAGAGGCTTTCTCCATGAATTTTTGAATCGCGATCTGAATTTCATTTGCATTCGAACCTGCCAGCTGCATTACCCCAATATTCAATCCTGCTTTGCCATTGATACGGGTGTGGCTCGCATAGGTATAGGATCCCAGTTCAACACGAGCGACGTCTTTGAGTTTAAGTACTGAACCGTCAGTGTTGGAGCGGATAATAATATTTTCGTAGTCACTTGGTTGGTTGAGTTTACCTTTATATTTGATCACAAATTCAAAAGCTTCACGGCTGCTCTCGCCGAATTTACCAGGAGCAGCTTCAACGTTTTTATCTTGAATTGCAGCCATAACTTCCTCAGGCGTTAGTTTATAGGTCGCCATTTGATTTGGATTAAGCCATACCCGCATGGAGTAGTCTTTGCTACCACCAAACGCCAATGCTTGTCCAACACCAGGTATCCGTTTCAGTTCGGGAATAATATTGATTTGCGCGTAGTTGGTAATAAAGGTCTGATCGTATTTACTCTGATCTTCCGTATAGAGATCCAATACCATGATCAAGCTGTTTTGCTGTTTTGCTGTTGTAATTCCGGCTTGTACAACCTCAGCGGGCAATTGGCTGGTTGCCTGAGCCACACGATTTTGGACGTTCACAGCAGCTTGGTCAGGGTCAGTGCCAAGTTTAAAATATACGGTAATCATTAACGAGCCGTCGTTACTGGCAGTAGAGCTCATGTAGCTCATATTTTCAACACCGTTGATTGACTCTTCGAGTGAGGGAGCTACGGCACGGAGTACCGTTTCGGCATTTGCCCCAGGATATAATGCCGTTACTTGCACCGCGGGCGGTGCAATATCGGGAAACTGCTGCAAAGGCAGTTTAAGGATACCAATCACCCCCAATATGACAAGTAATATGGAGATAACGGTAGCAAGTACAGGTCTTTCTATAAATTTCTTAAGCATGTGATTTTCTAATATTATAATGAATTGATGCTATCCCTTGATAAAGCTTGTGGCGTAATTTTCTGCCCATCCTGAAGCAGGTCAATGCCTTTGTAGACAATCCGATCTCCCGCATTCAGTCCTTTGCTTACGAGGTAATTTGCACCACTTTTTCCGATGACAGTAATGGGCTGTTGAACAACTTTATTTTCTTTGCCAACGGTGTAAACGAAGATTTTATCCTGCATTTCAAGGGTAGCAAGTTGAGGTACCAATAATGCTTGTGCATACTTCTTCTGTAGTCTTACACGGCCGGTATTTCCGTTACGTAAAACCCCTTCCGGATTGTTGAACGTCGCGCGGAGGGTAATCGCACCGGTATTTTTGTCAAACTGGCCATCCACCATATCAATTTTTCCTTTCTGATCATAAATTGTCTGATCCGAAAGAACTAAGCTGATCGGAGGTAGGTTGTGAAGCTTTTGTTGTAAATTACTACCTTCTGTATTGTTTTTGAATGCGATAAAGTCATTTTCTCCCAATGAGAAATAGACATGGAGATCCCTTACATTTGACAATGCTGTAAGTGGTTGGGAGTCTGTAGGTCCCACTAAACTCCCTTGTTTGCGCTGCAATCTACCGATGTATCCTTCTGCTGAAGCCCGTATTAGCGTGTATCCGACATTGATTTTTGCCGTTTCAACCGCCGACAGAGCCAGTTGTACATTTGCTCTAGCGGCGTTACGTGCGCTAATTGCAGTTTTTAACTGAAAGTCTGTCAGTACTTTGGTGTTCACCAGCTTTGTTTTCTTTTCCACTTCTAACTCGGCGTTTTCCAAGGAAGCTTTTGCTGCCAGCAAATTTGCCTTAGCTTGATTTAATTGTTCCTGATAAGGGCGGTCGTTAATCTTAAAAAGCGCCTGACCTTTATTTACTTTAGCACCTTCATCGACATAGATGTTTTCCAAAATCCCTTCGACTTGTGGCCTGATCTCAATATTGGCCGAAGCTTCAATAGTTGCTGGATATTCTTGATAAACCGTCTCGTTACCATTCTCGATGGTAACGACCGGAAGGTTAACCGGTGGTGGATCAATGGGTTTGCTCGTGCCTGTTGAACAACTATATAGAAAGATTGCACTGAGCACATATGCAGTCTTTACGATATTAATTCGTTTAACACTGTTAAGTGTTGGAACGTAAATCCTTTTAAGACTTGGTGATAGATTTGTTTTCATGTGATATTAAAAATTGAAGTTTTGGTATATTTAACGGTGTTAGATTTCTTAACGTTGTATTTTTTGGTGTAAAAAAATTAATCAGTCAGGGAGCGTGTGATGCCGTAAATAGCATCCTTTAAAACCTCTTGATTGGTATTGTCGCCATTGCCTTGGTTTACCAAATTGATCGAAATCAATCCATGTATAATTGACCAGTACGTAAAATACTTCCTGCAGATCAATTCTTCGGATGGGTTTTTCTCTTTCATGATTTCACGGATGACATCACTTATCAATTTTCCATGGGATTCAGCACATTTATAGGTTTTTTCAAAACCACAACAGGCCGTTCCCACACCGAACATTAATTGGTACAATTCGCGTTCTTCGAAGGCGAAATCCCAATAGCTAAACCACATTGCTTCCAATTGTTTCTCCAAATCGGTTTCAGTTGATTTGGCTTGTTTTACTTTTTTGGCAAGCAGGAGATAACCTTGGTTAGCAAGCTCCATCAGAATGGCATCTTTATTGGCGAAATACTCGTATATCATGGGGGCAGTATATTCGATGATATCTGCAATTTTGCGCATACTCAAGGCCTGCCATCCTTCTTCTTTGACGATTTGGAGCGCAGCATCTAGAATATTAGTTCTATTCTCATCTTTGAGCCGTTGTATGCGTTCTTTGCTACCCATGCTATGCGTAAATAATTTAACAGTGTTAAGCAAAAGTGATACTTTTAATTTTATTTATTGACATCTAAAAGTCATTAAATAAAAATGTGTTATTTTTTCTGCTCGGAAGAAGTGTTTTCATCGTTCACAGCGCGGGTTATAAGCTGTTTTATGCGATTCTTTTCTTTGTCAGTTAGAGGAAGTGCCTGTTCGATGATAGGGAGGATTTCCGTGCTTTTTTCCGACTGCAATAACAAGTCGATGAAACCGAGATAGGTGCGGATAAGGTCTGTTTTAATGCCGAAGAAAATGCGTGGATCTACAATAAATAGTTCCTGTATTAATGCTAACAATAGGTTTTTTCTTTTTTTATCTTGTTCCGAGCTGCTGTATTCGGGCAATAGGCCTTTTCTTTCTAGATCTGTTAATTTTACCGCGACAGCGTGCTCTAGTACATATTTTTTTTGCTTTCTATCCAGTAAATCACGTAACTCAGCATGTAAATTCCGATAAATAACTTGTTTGGCCTTCCCCGAGAAAAGATTATCTTCTGTAGATAGGAGGATATCTTGTTGTTCAAAATGATCAAAGAAGGTAGATTCAACATAGACGGAGTGGTGGAAATTGATCGCGTTATTGTTGAAACTGCTAAGTACTTTGGCAATTTCCTTTTTATCGCTATTCAGAAAATAATAATAATATCGATCACCAATTTGTTGGTTCCAGCGAATGTAATTGATGGTAAAATGATAAGAAGTATCACGATCAGGGCTATAGCCTGTCCAAGAAAGCTGGTCTGTCTCTTCGATTAAATGGTCATAAGCTAATAGCTTCCCATTGACGCGTATGGCGTAATTCCTATCCTTATTCAAGTAGAGAAACCAGCCAAACTCTTGTGCGAGGAAATTGTTAAAGTCGTCGCTTTCAAAAAATGTAGCATTAAGTCCAAAAACGCCTTCAAGAGTAACTTGCGTTCCCGTATTTTTAGATTCTACCAGCCTGCTTTCACTGATATCGTATTGCTCTTTACTTTCGCGATCAATTTGAATTCGGTAGCTTGAGAAATATTCATTCTCCTGAAAAACGGTATCCCAAATCGCACGTGTTGCAAAAAGCGAGAAAGAAAATCGACCCTTTCCCTTTTTTCCTCTGGTATAGGAGCTCCGTTTGAGACTATTTTTTTTTATAGAATCCAAAAAGTTTCCAAATGAGGAAGAAAGTGTCTCTAGGGGTATGCCTTCGCCATTGTCCTGTATGCTTACACGATTAATGTAGCCTAATTCATTACTGTCTATAGAGAGTTCAATCTGTGTGGCTTTTGCATCAAATCCATTCCAGAAATATTCAGCAATGGCATGTTTAGGGTCTTTGGGAAGTCCTGCAGATTCGATACTTTGGTTGGTTATTTTTGTGCTCCTCTTCATCGGAAAGGCGGTTTAGCTTAAAACTTGTAAAAAAAGATGGAAATAATTTGGTCGATTAATTCCATTTCAATGTACACTATTTTTTAGATCTCTTGATTAAAAATGTGAAAAAATAAGCAAGTCCAAAATAGATAATAAGATCGAAAAGAAGATAAATAGGATTGAAACTACTTCGATTCTCAGGTTCCATTGAGCGCTTGCCACCCATATATTCATAAAAAGGAAATGGAAAACCCAATCTGTCATTTCCATCGGATGGGCCATCGCATTTAGCGAAGAGAATGGTAGCCGCGACTGTTATTACACTAAAAATTACCCAAGTTTTCTTTGGGAAATTTGAAACTATCTTCATGGTTATAGCTCTTTAAGTTGTTTAAAATTACATAATATCATGTGGAGATGTATATTTCTGATTCGTATCAATATGGCTATTTAAGGCTAAAGCTGATGTGTTGATATAGAAATTGCTTTTTTGAGTAGAAATATATCTAAATTTAGTCTATGCTTATAGAAACTTTAAAAAGCCTTTTCCAACGGGACTTAAACAGGCTGCGGGATGAAATTTCATTGTACAAACAAGAAGGAAATATATGGCTTATTGAACCAAATATTGCCAATTCAGCGGGCAATCTATGTCTACATTTGATTGGAAATCTTCAAACGTACATCGGTGCTGAAATAGGAAAGACAGGGTATATTAGGGATCGAGCTGCTGAGTTTTCGTTAAAAGATATTCCTCGAACACGATTAATAGATCAGGTAGATGATACGATTGATGTGGTTACCCGCTCTTTGGATCTCTTGTCAGAAGAGAATCTGCAAGAGATATATCCCATACTCGTGTTTGAAGAAAAAACAACGACGCAGTATTTGCTCGTTCATCTGACCACCCATCTAACTTATCACCTTGGCCAAATAAATTATCACCGCCGATTGTTGGATCAACCTGATGCATAACTGAAGTATTGGGTGATCTATTCTTATTCTAAAACATAGGAAACAAATTTATAGTATGGACTTAAGAAAAGCGGTATTATCTGATGCCTTGGAGCTCGTAAGGTTGACCGAGCAACTGGGTTATCCAGCCGATATTGAAGGAATGAAAATTATTTTGGAAAGATCTATTACGGCAGCAGGAGTATGCTGTATTTGTGGGGGCCATTGACAATAAAACTGTTGGCTGGATTCAAGTTCATCAAGTTATCAGTATGGAGACTGGTGTTTATGCGGAAATCATGGGATTGGTTGTCGATGAAGAATATCGAGGTCGGGGGCTGGGTCGATTATTATTGCATGCGACATCCGATTCGGCTAGGTCAATAGGGTGTCGCCGTTTGCGTGTTAGATGTAATACCATTCGAACCGAGAGCCATAAGTTTTATCAAAATAGCGGTTTTATACTAAAAAAGGAGCAGAAAGTTTTTGATTCTTTGCTTTAAAAGGTGAACTTTAGCCCAAATAGATATCGAGACCATCAAACATTCTACCTGTATCGACTGTTGATTTCTCGATGACCCGACTTAGATAAAATGAGAAGAATCTTTACATTAATTGCCTGTTGCTGTGTTTTTAATTCGCATGCGCAGCGTATGGACAGTATTACCACGGTGATCGCACCTGAGTATGACCGAGTGGGATTATTGCATCGATTTTGGCTTGGAGATAGTTACCGTAAATTATACAATACTCCTGTTAAGATGCGTTTGATGGATCTCGCTACAGAGCGAGGTGGACTTCAGATCGTTAAGTTGGGCGGCGGAATGCAGACCCAGTCGCTTCGACTGGTAGATTCTTCGGGTAGGGAGTGGGTTCTCAGGTCCATTCAGAAATACCCTGAACGCAGTCTCCCGGAAAGCCTCCGAAAGACATTTGCAAAAGATATTGTACAGGATCAGATTTCGATACATCATCCATTTGGAGCATTGACCGTTCCGCCATTTAACAAAGCCTTAGGAATTCCTTCAGCGTCGCCGGAACTGGTTTTTGTGGGAGATGATCCAAGGTTTGGCGAGTATCGTGAGGTATTTAAGAATAGGGCCTATATGTTTGAGGCGCGTACCCCTTTTGAGGATCAAAAAACGGATAATAGCGCAAAAGTCATGCGTAAAGTGTTGGAAGACAATGATACACAAATTGATCAGAATCTCACACTACGTGCACGATTGTTAGATTTTACGTTGGGCGACTGGGATCGCCATCAAGACAACTGGCGTTGGGACCCTGAAAAAGAAAAAGGTAAAAAGATCTATACGCCTGTCCCTAGAGATAGGGATAAGGTGTATTATAAAACTTCGGGGGTATTTCCAACATTACTTTCCTATCAATGGTTGAAGGCCCATTTGCAACCCTTTAGTCCACATATCCGAAATGTGCCCCATTGGAATTTTAATGCAAGTACTTTTGATCATTTTTTTCTCACACATCTTACAGAGGACGAGTGGATTGACGAAATACAATTTGTTCAGAAAACATTGACGGATTCGTTGATTCATCAGGCTATGTTAACGATGCCTGATACCATTGTGAAAATGAGCGCGAATGAACTGGAAACAAATATTCGTTCAAGAAGGGACGAACTGATGGAAAGTGGATTAACCTACTACCGATTTCTAGCCCGTGTCGTTGAACTACCATTGTCCGCCAAATCTGAATTTGTAGATGTCGATTACAATAGTGATGGTTCGGTCACTGTCAATATCCATAACAAGAAAAAGGATGGCACCGAAGGGCGAAAATTGCTAAAACGTACTTTTGTACCTGATCAGACCAAAGAAGTTCGCATATATGGTATATCGGGCGCTGATGAATATAAGTTCCATGGATCGGGCAAATCGCCCATAAAGGTTCGGATTATTGGTGGTGATGGTCAGGATTTGTACCGTACAACAGACAAATTTGCCAATGGCAGCAAAGTTTATATCTATGATGGTAAAGAGCAGGTTCAGGGTACTATCCAGGTTGATGATGCTATTCATCTGAAATTGAGCAAAGACAGCGCTGTCCATACGTTTGACTATGACAATTTTGTCTATGATCGTAAAGGAGTTGTTTTTAATTTGGACTATGGCGTTGACCGCGGACTTATTTTTGGACTGGGGTATATGATCGAAAATCAAGGATTCAGAAAGAAACCTTATGCGTATAGGCATGAGTTTCTTGCCAGTTATTTGACCGGTCGCGAATCATTTATGTTTGATTACAAAGGTAATTATAAGGAACTCATTGCAGGGCATGATCTTTACATTCATCTTTCATCCCTTGGGCCCAAAAACCTGAGCAACTTCTTTGGGTATGGAAATAATACCATTTTTGATAAATCGGACTCAAAGCGCATTTCCTATTACCGAAATCGATTTGATCTTGTGAATGGTGATATTTTTCTAGAAAGATACCTAGCCCCCAAATTCAAGGTTTTCTATGGATCCTCCTCCGAATATTATAATAGTAAAGAATTAAATAATGTTGGACGATACTTTGAAGAGTTTCATGAAAAATATCCTTCGGAGCCTATCTACGGTAGTAATTTTTTCACTGGGGTCACCACTGGTATAGATTACGATACCCGCGATAATATCAGTAATCCAAAATCGGGAGTACATTTTCACACTAGATTGGGGTGGAATGCTGAAATCGGAGGGGAGGGCCGCAACTATACAAAATTACAGCATTCCATGAGTTTTTATAAAACGGTTGCCGACAACTATATTACTTTTGCTAATCGTGTGGGATTTGATGCGGTATGGGGAGATTCCTATTTTTATCAGCACGCACAAATTGGAGGAGAAATGAGCTTAAGAGGGTATAATTCTCGGCGATTTACTGGGAAAACAGCGCTTTATAATAATTTTGACATGCGATTGAAATTATTTAGCTACTCTTCTTATATCGTTCCTGGAACAGTCGGGGCAATTGGTTTCTATGATGTAGGAAGGGTCTGGATGAGTCATGAAAATTCCAATGACTGGCATATGGGATATGGTGGCGGAATTTATTTTATGCCAGGAGATCTATTAACTATTCAAGGAGTAATAGGGTTCAGTAAAGAAGCAACCTTGCCCTATCTCCGAATTGGACTTTCTTTTTAAAGACCTAAAACGAAGCTTTTAAGTATAAAATGAAATCGGAGATCAAAAAAAAATTAGATAGAAATTTTGCTGAGCGTAGATTACGAAATAGCAGCATCGATTTATCTGTGCTAAAACACTATAAGAGTTACGCAAAAACTTTTGCCGACATTCATAACGGTATAGTCGTACTGAGTGACCTGACGGCAAACTGGAGTTATACCTATATGGGGACAATTGCAGAACGACTTTACCTTCCTTCATATGACAGGAAGCTGGAAATAAACGGTATTTGGGAAGATTTTCTTCTCGAACGTGTTTACCCCGATGATTTGGCCATTAAGCATGCTTTGGAGCTTCAATTTCTCAACTTGGTCAAAAAAAAGGATCTGGCGGAGCGATTCAATTATCAAGCAAACAGTATACTTCGGGTCGAAGGGAGAGAGGGGCAAATCATCCAGCTGTCCCATCAGATTTTTTACTTGGACACCTCAGGACCGGAATTCCCCCAGCTGGCTTTATGCTGTTATACCTTACTACCAGAAACTGAAACTTCAATTAATCTTCGAAATTATATCCTCAATCAGGTAACAGGCGTAGTCCATCATTTAGATGGCTATGGTGCGAAAACTTCGATTAGTACACGAGAGAAAGAAATTTTAAGCTGCATCAAGGAGGGGATGATTAGTAAACGAATTGCCGAAAAATTAGGGTTGAGCATTAATACCGTTAACAGGCATCGGCAAAATATACTCCAAAAGCTTCGTGTACGAAATTCATATGAAGCAGTGAGTGTGTTTAACAAGATGCAGCAGGACATACTGACTTAAGATGACGCCCGTCTATGGGGCTGTCTTAGACGGGCGTCGATATTTTTTAGTTTGAATTATTCTCTTTCAGCCATTTGCTTCGACGTTGATCTGCAAGGTGTTTGATCGTAAAATAGTCAAATTTCGCCTGAAAGCCATTGCCGTCTGGTGAAGCTGCCATTAAACCAACCATAACAGGGTGATTATCCTGCAGCCAGGCATTCCTCATCATGATATACTCCTTGTCATCAAAAGAATAGAAAAATTCGACAGCATCTAATCGACGTATTGCTTTGATCCAAATAAAAGGGATTTCCTTATCTATTGGAATAATGCTCCAATCACTCGTTTTATGCGTAACGACTGTACTCAAATTGTATTTTCCTTCCACAAATTCTATCCCTGCTTTTATATAGTTTTCATGATCAATGCGCAGCATGAGACCTGCTTGGTCAAAGCGGGTTTGGTAGTTCGCCGAGATCTTTGCCTTGACTTCAAACTCTCCCCCGCGTAGCGTATAGAAAAAGGGGGCGTCGTCTACTGTAAATCCATAATGAGAGATACGCCAATAATCGCTTTTAGGCGTAACGAACATCGAAAGTGAATTGTCTTTGATGTTCCATTCTGTTGGTTCGTTAAACCAAAGCATCTTATCCAATTTTTGTGCGCTGGCCTGTATCGTAAGCAATGGAAATAATGAAGCTGCTAAAAATGTCTTTATAGTTTTCATGTTTTTGTTTTTGTAATGATATTCATTTTCATCAGCAAAGATATTTAAGCATAGCCCAGGTTTTCAATACTGATAAATAACCATGATTTCAATAATTCATCCTATTGTAATTTATTTGCAATTTAATTGCATTTAATGTTTTTGCTACATAGTTGCAATAGTGAAAAATACTATCTTCGCTGAGTTGACTTTTAATCCACTGTAGTACCGAATCGGTATAGCAAACAAGATCGATTTCAATTTTAAACAATATAAGCAACAGCAGTATGGAATTTTGGGAACGTAATTTTATAGAGAAGCAAGAAATGTGGGGGGATGAAGCCGCTAAGTCTACAACGTTTGCAGTAGGCTTTTTTTTGGAACACAACATCAAAAATATACTGATTCCTGGGTTCGGCTACGGTCGCAACGGTCGCCCTTTTTTGGAAAATGGAATAAAAATTACAGGCATTGAGATCTCGAAAACGGCAATAGAACTCGCCCGGAAATCCTTTGGGGCAAATACGGTTATCCATCATGGTTCGGTTAATGAAATGCCTTTTGATCAGGATATATATGACGGTATATTTTGTTACGGGCTTATTCATCTATTGGATGCTGAAGAACGTAATGCGTTAATCCAGCATTGTTTTGACCAATTAGCTGAAGGAGGTTATATGATTTTTACGACCGTATCAAAGCTAGCGAGCATCTATGGAAAGGGGGAGGCCATAGGCACTGATCGATTTGCAATGTTTGGTGGAGTACATATGTTTTTTTACGATGTCGATTCCATTCATGCCGAATTCGATCCCTATGGATTAATGGAAATTAGGGAAGTGGAGGAAAATTTTCCATTCTACTTCATCATTTGTCAGAAGAGGATTAATATTTAAATATATATTTATGAAAGATGATAGAAGCTATGAGGTAATTATCGTTGGGGGAAGTTATGCGGGGCTTTCTGCAGCGATGGCATTGGGCCGTTCCTTGCGGAATGTGTTGATTATCGATAGTGGGCTACCTTGTAATCGACAGACGCCGCACGCTCATAATTTCATTACGCATGATGGTGAAAAGCCGCTTAGTATAGCGAAAAAAGCGAGGGAGGAAGTTCTGAACTACCCGAGTGTCAAGTTCCAGAAAGGGCTTGCTGTGAGCGGCACGAAGACAGCTACAGGGTATGAAATAACCACCGAAAATGGGGACGTCTTTCAGGCTAAAAAGCTCATTTTTGCGACTGGTGTGGAAGATATTATGCCTAGTATACAAGGATTTTCAGCCTGTTGGGGAATTTCGGTTATCCATTGCCCATATTGTCACGGTTATGAATTCCGAAAAGGAAAAACTGCTATTATGGCCAATGGAGAGCGTGCACTTCACGTAGCGGGATTGGTCAATAATCTCTCGAACGACTTAACGCTATTGACTTCGGGTAAGGCTAGTTTTGATGTTAAGCAGAAAGCAAAACTGAAGTTACATGGTATTTCGATTATTGAAGAAGAAATAACTAAAATCCAGCATAAGAATGGATGGGTCCAACAGGTACAATTAAAAGACGGTCGTGAACTTGCCTTTGATGCTGTTTATGCTGCCATACCTTTCAGGCAACATTCGCTTATTCCTGCAATGTTAGGTTGCGAATTGACCGATCAGGGACATATAAAAACAGACAATTTCCAGAAAACAACAGTTGCGGGTGTTTTTGCCTGTGGAGATAATTCCAGTATGATGCGTTCGGTGGCGAATGCGGTTGCTGCAGGAAACCTAGCTGGAGCAATGGTTAATAAAGAACTTGTTGATGAGGTTTTTTAGTGGCCATATTGATCTGTTTTCCGGCAGTGGTGACACATTGTTAATTCATCAGGAAGTTTTTACAAAAACTTCCTGATGCGTAAATGCTGTCTTTATTAAATTTTTTTGTCCAAATTTTACTGAAATAATAGCTGCCGATAAGATAAACCGACACCAGGAAGTGATCCTTTATGATGGATAATCGTTTTAAAAGTCGACGGTTCCTACTCTACATTTGTTGAATACGTTCGGTCCGACTAGCCGTTTCCCGTCCCCATTCTGCAATAGATTCTAATAGCGGAATAAGCGTCTTGCCGAATGGTGTAAGTTCGTAATCTACTTTCAAAGGAGCTTTTTCGGTATGTACTGTACGCTTTACTAAACCATCAGCCTCAAGTTCCTTTAATTGTAAGCTTAATGTACGCTCGGTAATTAATGCACATTCTTTTCTTAATTCATTATAACGTTTTTTTTCAATTAGATGAATCAAAATTACTGCTTTCCATTTTCCGCCTATGTATTTCATAGTTAGGCTGGTACTGCATGGGTATTGTTTGTTGTCTATCAAATACATCTGTTACTATCAAGTTTGACCGTTATTGCAAATATATAATACTATATTTAAGTTTGCAACTATAAAATATATAGTTAATTTAATCTTGTATGTTATGGCTTTTTTAGAAACTGCAAAGCAACGTTACACAACGAAAAAGTATAATTCAGAAGCGCTAATTCCGGAGGAGAAAATCGCTGAATTAAAGGAAATAATCCGATTGAGTCCATCTTCCATCAATAGCCAGCCATGGAAATTCTTCTTTGTCTCTTCTGGGGAGATGAAACAAAAACTCGCTGCCGCATCCTATTGGAACGCACAGAAGATAAATGAGGCAAGCCATCTGGTTGTCTTTAGCGCACTTACCGATGTAGATCGCTTTGAAGAGCAGATCGCAAACACGCTTCCAGAGGGATCGATTAATTACTATAAGCAATTTTTGCAGTCGAAAGGGGAGTTCCATGTTCAATCCTGGATGAAGCAACAGGTGTATCTTTCTTTGGGATTTTTCCTTGCAGCCTGTGCTGCAAATCATATTGACGCAACCCCAATGGAAGGAATTGAAAATTCCGTCTACGATGAAATACTAGAACTCGATGGCTATCAGACGCTGTTTGCAGTTGCTATTGGCTATCGACATGTGGAGGATGCAAATCAGCCTGCAATTACCGCAAAATCACGTTTGACAATTGCAGATATAATTGAAGAGTTCTAGGTAAAAAAGATGAAACCAATAGTGGTTTCATCTTTTTTACATTAGTTTAAACTTATCTTTTTGCCCTGTTCGGGGAAAACATAATTTATTTTAAGTGGATT
This sequence comes from Sphingobacterium sp. UBA2610, assembly GCF_002339225.1. Taxonomy (NCBI): domain Bacteria; kingdom Pseudomonadati; phylum Bacteroidota; class Sphingobacteriia; order Sphingobacteriales; family Sphingobacteriaceae; genus Sphingobacterium; species Sphingobacterium sp. UBA2610. The sequence continues at coordinate 81,685 of NZ_DDKA01000001.1, read as the reverse complement.
ATTGTTGAGCAATTCGTTTTTAATGATTTCAGGGTTGTTACCAGTTGGTTTTCGGTGTGTGACCACTATGCTTAGCCCTTCCAAGTTTTTTAGTCCCGTTTTTTCTTTGAGCTTTACGAGTTCTTCTAGCAGCAAATTGGGGGTTAGGTGACCGAAGAGTAAATTTTCTGGCTGATTATTTGGGAAGGAGACTTCAATCAATATGCTGTTTAATTGTTTATTTTTGATCAGTGGGGTAATCTTATTCCAGAGCTTATCTAGCTGATCGGATTTTTCCACCCGGTCCGCGCCAGTATCGCCGAGGTAAAGGAGGTAGTGATTATCATGGCGGACAAGTGCTGCACTACTTTTATATGGATTTACATGGCTCAGCTCATATGCCGTCAAAGATAATGCTGTATTTGGTACTTGCATTTCCAGCCCCTCCTGTAAACTGTTGTAATGATACTTTCCTAGTATGGGTTTTTGGCCCTGATCCCCAAAATTGATCCAGGTATCCGTGATGAAATAGTGATTTTGTAGAATTTGAAGGACCGGATCAATAGCGAAAATGTTCTTTTTGCTATCGGCAGGTGAATTAATAATAAGACCCGATAGATGATCGAGATGTCCATGGGAAATGAAATATCCCTTTATTTGGTTATGCAAAATTGTTTCGACCGATCCATTTAGACTTTTCAACACAATAGCTTTTCTAATCCCCGTATTTATGGTTCCGGCGTCGAGGCAAAGGAAGGCCGTATCTCTTGGAGTGCCTACTAAATAAGCAGAAAGATTGTCTTCTTGTTCGCCACCATATATTCCCAGCGGGACAAGGTCAAAATGCTGTGCCTGACAGGTCATGGTCACAAGAAATGTAAAAATGGAAAGCGCTAGTTTTTTCATGATTATTAAACTAAAAACCCATCCGTTGTTATAGGATGGGTTCAAATTTACGTTATTTTTTGTTTATTGGTTGAATCGGTAACGTACACCCAGCTGAATTCTCCAGCGTGAAGTTTCATCCACACTGTTCGAGAAAGTGTTGGTTAAAGGAATCTGATTTGTTGCATCTAAATACGGGAATGAGAATGTTGGTTGTCCCTGCGCATTCAATCCTTTGTAATTTAAGATACCGTTCGCTTTGTTGGCAAATTGGGCAACTCCCCAGCTTTTGTTGATCATATTACCGAAATTAAATACATCAAAAGTAATCTGCAATTGATGTTTCTTTCCGCTGGTATTTAAAAATACATCTTGCGCGATGCGGATATCCAGTGTTCCGATCATTTTTCCTACCAATGCGTTACGTTTCGCGTATTGGCCTCTGTGCGCGTTCAGGTAATTGTCCTGATTAATGTATCCGTTCAATTGAGACCATAATTGATCAGCTGTCCGAGTGTCTTGCGCATTGTCGCCAACAAGTGCAATTTCAGCTTTACTATTTGGAATGTAGATCAAGTCATTACCAGACAAACCATCATTGTTCAGGTCACCGCCATAAGTATAAGAGTAGCGAGGTCCGTCCTGCAGTTGATAAAATAAGGAGAATGTCGTTCCTAAATGATCCAGGTATTCTTTACGGTAAGAGAAGTTGGCAATAAATCTATTTTTAACCAAATAAGTTGAATAAGATAGGTCAGCGCTATTTGGATTACCCGACACATAGCGATCACGCCACATGGATTGAGCAATAGATCCTCCATCGTTCACAGATCTTGAATCTGTATAGGTATAACCGATATTTGCAAAAAATCCACCTTTGAACTCTTTCGACAATGTTCCTGTCAAGGTATAACTATAACCTTTTGATGTATTGGACATCACAATGGCGTCGGAAATATTCGGATTTTCGGGAGTAGGTTGAGCAGCACCATAAATACGTGGAGTATTGTAACGCATACGGTTATCGGCACCAACTAAAGCTTTACCGTCCGTCGTATTTAGATTGACGTTACGGAAATAGACCGAATTGATATCTTTTGAATACATGGCTTCAAAAGTACCAATAACACCGCCTGGTAATTTTTGGTCAATGGCAAGGTTCGTTCTCCAAAGCTGCAAAAATTTGAAGTTATTATCCGTTACCGCCAAGTTATAACTCGAGTTGTTGGCTGCAGTTTGGTGGTTCACATTGCGATAAGCATCTACATCAGGTGTAAATGGGCGGTTTGTAGGATTATTAATAGATTCAGAACCAAACATAACACCATTATTGCCGGCCTGATTAGAAATCCATACTAATGGCGGACGACCCGTAAAGATTCCCGATCCACCACGTACCTGCGTTTGATTTGTTCCATTGACATTCCAATTAAATCCAATTCGTGGCGACCAAAGAATTGCACTCTTTGGATATTTTGATACATCGATCTTTTCACCTTGATCAAAATTCAACTTGGTTACATTATCATTTTTCAGTTCATTGGGGGATGATATGTTAGTCAAATCGGCTCTCAATCCAGCAGTCAATTTAAAATGATCATTTACAGCATAGGCATCCTGTGCATATAGACCAAACATACGTGCTGAAATTTCTGCATAAGGAAATGACCCATCAGGTAAAACAGAATATTGGATTTGGTATTTGGTTGCGTTGGAAACATTATTTTTTGCAGAGTTGTAGAAGTCATCTAAACTGGCAAATGTATAGGCTCCATAATAGTTCGGTGCAAATCCATTGGTGGTTTTGTAATTTTCAAAATTGGCTCCCAAGGTAATCTCATGCTTTCCGGCATAAATATTAAAGTTGTTGGTTGCTTGAAATACCTTCGTCTTTAAGCTATTAAATGCTGTAAATGGTTCGTAACCAAATGCTGTCATGCTACTACCGTCGGGGTTCATGATGTCTACCAGAGGAAATGGTTGGCCACCTTTCGACTCTCTATAGTCGTTCATGACATTGTATCCTACGGTCAATGAATTAGAATATTTGCTACTGATACGCGTACGTAATTCTAAATTCACATTGTCCATGTTGTTGTTTATACCGTAGCCTGCTGAGCTGAAAGGTAGGCCAAGGTTGGACGGTTGCCGATTATTTTTGGGCGCACCACTATTGGACGGTAAGATGTCACGATAGGAACGAAAGTAGAAATATTTAGCGCTTAAGGTATTTTTTTGATCGATATTGTAATCTAATTTAACGGAAAATTTGTCACTGCGTGTATCCAAAGGATAATCTTGATAAGATCCAGGATTATACCCGATCGATTTAAGGTAGTTGGCTAGCTCATCAAGTTTCTCCGCAGATACGGTTGAAACATTCGGCCCCGTATTTCCTCCGCGTGAAGCTATAAAATTTGTTCCTGGGTCTGTTCTTCGCTCAAGCTCGCCGCTTGCAAAAAAGAATAGCTTGTTTTTGATAATTGGTCCCCCCACGGTAAAACCATAGCCTTTTAAGCTGAAGTTGTTGACTGGTGCTCTTAGTCCGGCCGAATTGTATTTGTTGACTAAATTCTGATTTCTGAAATAATAATTTAACGAACCTTGTACTTCGTTGGTACCACTTCTTGTTACGGCATTGATTGCAGCACCGGTAAAACCATTTTGTCTTACGTCATAAGGAGCAATGTTTACTGAAATCTCCTCAAAGGCATCCATATTGATAGGTTGCGAGTTTGTTTGGCTTCCGATGGTTCCTTGTAGTCCAAACGCGTTGTTAAATAGCGCGCCATCGATGGTAAAGTTATTGGCAAGGTTGCTTCTTCCTGCAAAAGAAGGATTACCGTACTGCATCGAAAATTGAGGGGTCAGTTTGACAAAGTCTGTAAAGCTTCGATTGAGTGTGGGTAGATTTTGAATCGCTGTGCGGGAAATGTTTTGTGCCGCACCTGTTCGGCCGGAGTTGAAGACTTTGCCCTGTCTCGTACCTACAACGACAGCTTCATCCAATACTTGCGATGCGGACTGCATCTGAATATCTAATGTTGAGCTTTGTCCCAAAGCCAGTTTCTCGATCTGCTTGATATTGGGTGAATGCCCAAGATAAGTTACAGTGATTTGATAAGGGCCACCAATTCTCATATTGGGGAGATTATAGCGTCCGTCACTTCGCGATGAAGTAACGTACTTTGTCCCAGAAGGTAAATGTATGGCTTCAATTGTCGCCCCATTGATTGGCGAATTTCCCTCTCTGACGGTTCCATTCAGAGCAGAGGTGGTTTCATTTTGCGCATAGGTAAGTGAGGTACCGATTGTGCTTAGCAAAATACTGGTAATCAAATGTTTTCTCATTTGTTTTGTAGCTGTTTAAATGACTAGGTGATTTTTAAACCGCGATAAAGGTAGGAGAGTAGTATTGATTTTGTGTTAAGTAAATATTAGTTAACGGTTTCCACTGTCGTAGGTATAAACCGTTTTTTATTATTGATAATTCAGTCCAATCTTGCTTGCGGCTATTTTTTAATTTTGATTATGTTTACGTTTTTTCTTTTGTTGTTTAGTATATTCAAACCTATTTAACCGGATTGGATTTTATCGTTACTTATGACCATAAATTTTAAAAACATAGATTATTTGAAGTCTGGAAACGACGTGCAGAAAAAAGCCTATCGGTTATTGACTGACTATCAAATTACTACTCTTCTTGATGCTTATGATCCGATTGTAGTTGGTACGATACCGATTCAGCTAGATGTGGGTGGGAGCGATATAGACATTATTCTGTGTGTCAACGATTTTGATGCTCTTGAAGAAATGCTGTCTCTTAATTTTTCGAAACATGCACATTTTCGGTTACAGCGGCCGGCCGATCGTGTAATCGTCTGCCGTTTCACGATTGAAGAGCAGCTTTTTGAAATTTATGCAACGGATAAAGCAACTGAAATTCAGAATGGATACTTACATATGCTTAAAGAGCATGAAATTATTCAATTGAGGGGTGGAGAATTCGCTGAACAGGTCAGACAGCTCAAGAGGAGTGGGATAAAAACTGAGCCTGCATTTTGTCAGCTATTGGGAATTGAAGGCGATGCATATACAGAACTTCTAAAGTATAATCCAGCAGATAACACGATGAACTATGAATGATTTTAATCTATAATAGAATGAATCCCCTAGTTGAACAGTTCAAAAAATATGGCTATCTCAATGAAGCAATTGAGAAAGCGGTAGAAAATAGAACGCGTTATTTCTTTAAGAAAAAGGGCGAGCATTTTTTGAGAGAAGGGCAGCATTTATCCAGCTATTTTGTTTTAAGTACAGGATTACTACGAGCTTATTTTTTTAAAAACGGACGTGAAATGAACAGCTGGTTTGGTGAGGAAAACCAGATTTTTGGATCGATTTTACCCGTTTATACTGAAAAACCCTCTTTTGAAAATATTCAGCTTCTTGAAGATTCCGAGATCTATGCTATTTCTGTAGACGATTTAAATGAATTGTATAGAATTTATCCTGAACTAAATCTTATCGGTCGGAAGATTGCCGAGGAGGTTTGTATTATTCTTGAAGAACGGATTATGTCGCTGCATACCGAATCTGCAGTAGAACGATATCAATCGCTCATACGCTTACAGCCCAATTTGTTAAATAGAATTAATCTCGGTCATATTGCATCATATTTAGGGATTACACAAGAAACACTTAGTCGGATCCGGCGATAAGGTACGATTTTGATATAAGTCAAAAAATGCACCTCATTTAGCGATTATCTTTGCTGTAGAAATTTAAACTATTGAAAATGAATTGGATTGCATTGATCATCGCTGGCATTTTTGAAATTGGCTGGCCGCTCGGATTAAAAATGGCTCAACAGCCAGATTCAAATAAATTGGGTTGGATCATATTGGCTATTGTTTCTATGAGCATTAGTGGAGGATTATTGTTTTACGCTCAAAAGGCAATTCCTATCGGTACAGCTTATGCCGTATGGACAGGTTTGGGAGCTGTGGGAACATTGATTGTTGGAATCTTTTTTTTCGGAGATTCTGCCAATATATTTAGGCTCCTTTCAGCAACATTGATCGTCGCTGGAATTATCGGTTTAAAAATATTCTAAAAAGCCACAGGAAATGCTATTTATGTTAGGGAAGATTTAAATAAATTATATAGGTGAGCTCAATTTGCTTGACTAGAATGTTCAAAGTCGTTTGAAACGCACTTTTTTAATCAAAACTCCTTATAAAAGAGTAGGTTGGGATGATTTTTGCTTGATAATCAAATTATGAGGCAAGAACTAGCAGAAAAAATAGAATTGTATAGTAAAAGGTACGGCCTATTTATGCGGCCGGAGTATATTAGCTTTGCTCGGGACACGACAAGACTTTTGCTTCGCAATGAATGTCTCCGTGAAGGTGATATAAAAGCGTACCAAGACTATATTGCTTCTCATTATCCGGAAGATCTTCCCTGGGAAATGAAACAATATCAGGAAACGACCAAAGCATTGGAACGAATGAGTAAGGAAATGGCAATTGCTTGGGTGAATACGCATCAAATCAATATTTTCGAATCCGATATTTTTATCGATGATGAAGATTCAATTTTGCGCCCTATTCAGTCAAAGGATGAAGATATGTTTCGCTATAATTTTAATGCGTTGGAAGAACTCATCTACAATCACCAAAGACCAGAAGATCTATTTCGGCGGAATAGGGATTGTTTTTGGATAGATACAAGAATTGAATGGCGGTAGTAATACTTCTTGCGATATTTTTTATAATCGAGACGCTAAAACAATTTTTTGTTTTAGCGTCCAAGTCCTTCGCATATGTGAAGGACTTTTTTTATAAAAGCTTTATTTTTAGATTTCTAAACGATACGCCTCTCGACCAATCCTGCAGTGCTAATTTCCCATTGATATGCTTACCAAACTCCGGATAATCTTTGAAATTACTATGCTTTACTAAATCTTTCCATTTAGCTGAATTAAAATCCATTTCAGCAGTGATTTTTCCATTTAGGAAGAATGTAATTTTTCCATCTTTCTGAACGATACTGGATTCATTCCAATCATCTTGCGTTTTAATGTTGACAAAGTTTTGTTGCGGTAGAAATGTATAAAGACAGCCCGAACGCTTTAGCGGTTTATCAAAATCAGGATGGGAATCTGCCAACAGTTGGTACTCCGGTCCAGAATGGTAGGTCGCATTAATATCGGGTCTTTCCTGTACGTTGACAAAAACGCCACTATTTCCCTCTTTTTCCAGCTTCCATTCAAACTTAAACTCATAATTTTTATACTCTTTGTCCGATACCAAGTCGTATTTTTGGCTTTCACTGTTTGGGTCACAGTAAATTGTTCCATTTTTTACAATCCAGGCCGTAGGCGCATTTTTGCTATTATTGTACGTATGCCAATTGTTGAGCGTGCTACCATCAAATAAAAGTTGCCAGCCATTACGTTGCTCTTCTTCTGTCAATGTATTGGGACTGCTTTTTTCATTTTGACAGGAGAGTAAAATACAGCCCAGAAAGACCCATAAGGTGATTTTTTTGAAAAGGTTTAAGTTTATCATTGTTTTTATTTTTATAAGTGTCTCTTTAATACGTTTTCCCAACCAATATGTATTCCCTAAAATAATTTTTAATGTGAACTTTTGGAGACAATTTCATATTCCTTTGCAAATTTGTTACATAGTGCTTCTGCTAATACTTATCCCGAGGTTCACATATTCTCCCATTCATTCATGAATTTTTAAAATGTGCTGGCCCATCATTTTAAAAGATAAATCGGCTCAAGCCGTCTATACTTCTTTGGTCACCTTTCAAGCATAGATGACAAGGTACACATTATAATGATTTGATCACATTTTCAGCATAGTCATTCTCATTTTGATAAAATAACCTTATCAAAATGATAGGATTCTCCAATTCTATTTTGTGACTTATTTTTTTTATATCATCTGATTAATAGTGTTTTATGATGTTTTTCGGTACAGTGGAACAGGATTTGGCTTATGGGGACAAATGAATGTAAATATGAAAACAGGACGGAAAAGAAAAGTATGTGGTAAGAGTCCGCCGAGGGGGACGATCGGCAAAGCTACTAGCATTAAATTCAAGTTTAAAAAATGAAATCGCAAGTCACTAATAAAGTTTAACAATGGTAATAACAATTGTACTCATCATAACTGGACTATTTTTCTTCTGGTTATTCTATAAAATGGTCGACTTTTTCGGCAAAATATAAAATAAATAATATGAAAGAGAAGCAAGAAAATAAAGGCAGAGGTTCCGCTCATAATGTGTCGGGCGACCGTATAGCGAAGGTCATCGTAGTGGTATTGATTATTGCAATGATTTTTCAACTCTATATCGGGTAGATTTTGATACATAGTTTTACGAACAACATGAAAAAATTAAATCAATACGGTGCAGGTCTGTATATGGCGCTCCATTACAAAGAAATCCGATCAGAGATTAGTTTCCTATTACGGAAGCACAATTTTGCAGGAGCTTTACAGGCTGTTATTAATCATCTTCGGAGCTTAATAGTACTGCAAAGCACGGACAAAATCTGCCAGCATATTCATTTCCTCGGAATGATTTATGGACGAGGAAACAATTATGTAAAATACATTTTGGAAAATCTTTTTGTTAGATCTTTAGGAGGTCTTCGACGCATAAGTTCGGTCCATGCATGGGCAGAAATCGAAGCCCAGCTACCAACACCATTTTTAGAGGTCCTCAAAGGACAACAAATCCATAACCTTCTAATATCAAAGTAAATGACAGCTTTATTTATTGTAGCACTACTGGTTTTTACATACATCTGTTATGTACTCTTAAGGCCAGAAAGATTTTAATAACAAGATTACTCATTCGTCATTGTCAGCGATGAAACTGCGCTTTCAGTCAGTCCTTTTGGCATTACGAAGTCAAAAGAAGGGCTTAAAGTTAGCTGACGATTGATCATGATACACTTTTTATACAAATCAATTAAAGAAATGAATACAGAGATTCTTGGAATCATAGTGATGTTCATCGTAACATTACTACTCGGACTTCCCCTCGGGAAATATATAGCTAAGGTATATGGTAACGAAAAGACCTGGTTAGATCCATTGTTTCAACCATTGGAACGTTTTTTTTATCGAGTGGCAGGAATTAATCCCAATGTTCAGATGACTTGGCAAAAGCACCTCCTTGCTCTTCTGACAATTAATCTAGTGTGGTTCCTGTTGAGTATGGCTATCCTGATGAATATGGGAAGTTTGCCTTTAAATCCAGATGGAAATCCTGGAATGACTGCTGATTTGGCTTTTAATACCAGTATATCCTTTTTGGTTAATTGTAATCTCCAACACTATTCTGGGGAGTCGGGCGTGAGTTATCTAGGACAAATTTGGCTCATGTTTCTCCAATTCGTGACTGCAGGCGTGGGAATGGCTGCTGCAGTGGTTATTTTTAAAGCTTTTAGGGATAAAACAACAACGCAATTGGGCAATTTTTACGATTTCTTTGTGAAATCTTGCACCCGCATTTTACTCCCTATCTCGGTCCTGGTTGCTGCCATTTTCGTGTTCCAAGGCATGCCGATGACATTCGAAGGTAAGGACAGTATGATTACAGTTACTGGAGATACCGTACAGGTAAGTCGAGGACCAGTAGCTGCCTTTGTTCCAATTAAACATCTGGGAACAAATGGAGGTGGTTTTTTTGGTGCGAACAGTGCGCATCCATTCGAAAATCCCAATTATTTGACCAACATGGTGGAAATGATTGCCCAGTTTATTATCCCGATGGCGATGATATTTGCATTCGGCTTTTTTATTCGCAAGCGTAAATTTTCATGGATGATGTTTGGCGTGATGACCATTGGGTTTATCATCCTGACGATTCCAAATATAAAAATGGAAATGGCTGGAAATCCAGCGATCGCACAGATGGGTATTGATACGTCTATGGGGGCTATGGAGGGAAAGGAAATACGTATTGGTGCCGCAGCATCCGGCTTTTGGAGTATTGTCACAACGATGATTTCGACGGGATCAGTCAATTCTATGCATGATAGTTACATGCCCTTATCTGGTATGAACGAACTGATAGCCATGATGGTGAATGCCTTTTATGGCGGTGTGGGCGCGGGAATACTCAATTTCTTCATTTTTATTATACTCGCCGTTTTCATTAGTGGCTTGATGGTGGGGCGCACACCAGAGTTTATGGGTAAGAAAGTTGAAGCGCGCGAAATGAAAATCGCCATGATTGTTGCTCTTGCCCATCCTTTTCTAATCCTTGTCGGTACAGCACTTGCGACAGCGTTTCCAGCCCAAGGTGCTTCTACATTGAATAACCCTGGATTCCATGGTTTTAGTGAAATATTGTACGAATATACTTCATCCGCAGCCAACAATGGTAGTGGTTTTGAAGGTCTTGGAGATAATACCATTTGGTGGAACATTTCGACGGGTATCGTATTGTTACTCGGCCGATTTATACCGATTATAGGCCCAATTGCTATTGCTGGGTTATTGGCTGAGAAGAAATTTATACCTGAAGGCGAGGGAACGCTAAAAACTGATACAAGTACATTCGGTTTAATGGTATTCGCTGTGATCGCGATTATTGCAGCACTCTCTTTCTTCCCTGCGTTGGCACTGGGTCCAATTGCGGAATATTTTTCCATGTAATACGTAAAAATTAAAGAATTCTAAAAATGAGCAGTCAAAAAACATTGTTTCAGAAAGAGCTTGTACAACAAGCGTTAAAGCAATCTTTCGTGAAGCTAAATCCTAAAATAATGTTCCGTAATCCAGTGATGTTTACCGTGGAAATCGGGACGTTGATTATGGCCGTGGTTTGTCTTTGGATAATGACCGGAGAAAAATCACAAGGTACACTTGGTTATAATTTTACAGTATTTCTTATCCTATTTTTAACCTTGCTGTTTGGCAATTTTGCGGAGGCAATTGCCGAAGCCCGCGGAAAGGCGCAAGCAGATAGTCTTCGGAAAACTCGGGAGGAAACTCCTGCAACCCTGCGCGATGGTGGGGTCGTTTCATCCGCTCAATTGAAAAAAAATGATGTTTTTGTTTGTCAGGCTGGTGATGTAATTCCATTGGATGGGGAAATTATCGAGGGGTTGGCGACAATAGATGAAAGTGCAATTACCGGTGAATCAGCACCGGTGATCCGCGAGGCTGGGGGCGATAAAAGTTCAGTTACAGGTGGCACCAAGGTTTTATCCGATCGAATTGTCGTGCAGGTAACGACAGAACCGGGTGAAAGCTTTCTGGATAAGATGATCGCACTGGTCGAAGGGGCAAGCCGCCAAAAAACACCTAACGAGATTGCCTTAACCATCCTTTTGGCAGGTTTTACACTTGTTTTTATTATCGTAACGGTGACCTTAAAACCATTTGCGGATTATGCCAATGTCGGTATCACCATTGCTTCGTTTATTTCACTTTTTGTCTGTCTGATTCCAACGACAATAGGTGGTCTTTTATCGGCGATTGGTATCGCGGGAATGGATCGCGCACTTCGTGCAAATGTTATTACAAAAAGTGGCAAGGCAGTTGAAACGGCGGGTGACATTGATGTCTTGTTGCTTGATAAAACTGGAACCATTACGATCGGAAATCGTAAGGCGACAAATTTTTATCCCGCCGATGGTGTCATGAAAGAAGCGCTGGTACGTGCAGCAACATTGAGCTCCATGGCGGATGAAACACCAGAAGGGAAATCAATTGTCGAATTGGCTGGTGTCAACCCATCGAGCTATAAGGTCGAAAACCCGGCATTCATTAAGTTTACCGCCGAAACCCGTAGCTCGGGAATAGACTTTGAACAGACACGTATTCGTAAAGGTGCAACAGATGCTATTCGAAATATCATTGTAAAGGCTGGAAATCTATTTCCTCAGGAAATAGATGAGCGCGTAAAGCTTATCTCTCAAAATGGGGGGACCCCATTGGTCGTAGCCGAGAATGAACAAGTACTCGGTGTCATAGAATTGCAGGATGTGATAAAACCCGGGATTCATGAACGCTTTGAAAGGTTGCGAAAAATGGGTATTAAGACTGTTATGGTGACAGGAGACAATCCGTTAACGGCCAAATATATTGCCGAAAAAGCGGGGGTGGATGATTTCATCGCCGAAGCGAAACCCGAAGACAAGATGAACTATATCAAAAAAGAACAGCTTGACGGGCGATTGGTCGCCATGATGGGGGATGGTACAAACGATGCTCCGGCACTTGCACAAGCGGATGTTGGTGTAGCAATGAATAGCGGTACGCAAGCTGCAAAAGAGGCTGGAAATATGGTCGATCTCGACAATGATCCGACCAAATTGATCGAGGTTGTGGAGATAGGTAAGCAATTGTTGATGACCCGGGGTACGCTGACAACATTCAGTATTGCAAACGATGTTGCCAAATATTTTGCGATTATTCCGGCCCTGTTTATTGCGGCAATACCGGCACTTCAAGGTTTAAATATTATGCAGCTCAGTAGTCCACAAAGCGCCATACTATCGGCTGTCATCTTCAACGCAATTATTATCCCATTACTGATTCCTTTGGCATTAAAGGGAGTTGCATACAAACCTATAGGCGCAAGCGCATTGTTACGGAGAAACCTGCTCGTTTTTGGACTTGGTGGAGTGCTCGTTCCATTTATTGGTATCAAGGTCATAGACCTGCTGGTTTCGCTATTTATCTAATACATTTTTAATAATTAAAGCAAAGATGAAAACACAAATATATCCAGCAATAAAGATTACAATAGTTTTATTGCTCCTGCTGTCAGTTGTATATCCGGCCCTTGTTTGGGCAATAGCTCAGATAGCACCTAATCATGGAAAAGGGGAAATGCTAGCGTACAACGGGCAAAAGTATTACAGAAATATTGGACAGGCCTTTACGCGTGATGATTACTTCTGGTCGCGTCCTTCCGCTGTTGGTTATAATGCAGCAGGATCGGGAGGAAGTAACAAAGGACCCTCTAATGGGGAATATCTTTCGGAAGTTAAGGCCCGTATTGATACGTTCTTAGTCCACAATCCCACCGTAAAACGCGAACAGGTACCGGTAGACATTGTTACAGCCAGTGGCAGTGGTTTGGATCCAGATATCTCGGTAGAGGCCGCAAAAATACAAATCGATCGTGTTGCGAAAGCAAGAGGTATATCGGTAAATAGCTTACAGTCTCTCGTTGATGCTCACGTTCAGACCCCTCTATGGAATATGTTTGGACCTCGCAAAATCAATGTCCTTGAACTAAATATTGCTTTGGACAAGATGGTTGAAAAATAAAATTGACCTGATGGGTCATTGATTTACACTTTACAAGAACGATATACATGAAAAAACTAGCGATGTTGGCCTGTTTACTCGCAGGAGCAACACAATTATTTGCACAGCAAGATACAACTCAAAATACCCAATTGTCTATCAGTGGTTACCTTGAAGCATATTACCTTCGGGACTTTAACAACCCAATTGGAAATACACGCCCAGGCTTTGTATATAGTCACAACAGAACAAATGAAGTAAACATAAACTTGGCACTTTTAAAAGCTGCGTACGAAACAACAAATACACGTGCAAATCTTGCTTTTGGTGTCGGTACATATATGAATGCGAACTACAGTGCGGAACCCGGTGTCTTAAAAAATATTTACGAAGCGAATGCCGGTGTTCGTATCTCGAAAAAACATAATCTATGGATCGATGCTGGAATATTTTCATCCCACTTGGGCTTTGAAAGCGCTATAGGAAAGGATAATTGGACTGTAACAAGGAGTATTTTTGCTGATAATTCCCCTTATTTTGAAACCGGCGCAAAAATATCCTATACATCCGCATCAGGAAAACTATTTTTAAGCGGGCTTATTTTAAACGGATGGCAGCGGATTCAACGGGTGGATGGTAGCAGTTTACCTGCATTTGGACATCAATTAGTCTATAAACCGACAGCTAAATGGACTATCAATAGTGGTTCTTTTATTGGCAGTGATAAAGCGGATAGCGTCAGACAGATGCGCTATTTTCATAATCTATATGCCATTTATCAAATGAATGAAAAGCTGGGAATTACATTCGGATTTGATATTGGAGCGGAACAAAAAGCAAAAGGTAGCTCAACGTACAATGTATGGTACACGCCTGTGTTAATTGCACGATATGCGACGACCGAAAAATTTAGCTTAACAGCAAGAGGAGAATATTACAACGATAAGCATGGTGTAATCGTTTCGACTACGACAGATCAAGGTTTTCAAACGTTTGGCTATTCTTTAAATGCAGATTATGCAATTCTTCCCAATGTCGTTTGGCGCACGGAACTACGTAATCTCACCAATAAAGATGCTATTTTCCTTGATCGGACAAATAAGTTGGTGAAAAATAGTTTGACGGCTGTCACAGCACTTACAGTTAGTTTTTAAAACAATCGTTCCTGTCGTGTGTTGGATCGGCAGGAACTTTCTGAAATGAAAGGCAATAAAAATGGAAGAAAGGAAAAGCGCTGAACACTTTTTGGACCTTATCCGAAAATCGAGAAGAGGTCGCTTCAAACTTTATATCGGCATGAGTGCAGGCGTCGGAAAAACTTACCGCATGTTACAGGATGCCCATACACTTTTACAGGGAGGAATCGATGTGCGTATTGGCTATATTGAGACACATAATCGGAAGGAAACCCATCAATTGCTGGATGGTCTACCCGTTATAGCCCGACGCCATCTTTTTTATAAAGGCAAACAGTTAGAGGAACTGGATCTTTATGCTGTTTTGAATTCACATCCTGAGGTAGTCATTATCGATGAGCTGGCACATACCAATATTGAAGGTAGCAAAAATACCAAAAGGTGGCAGGATGTTATGGAGATTCTGGAAGCCGGGATTAATGTGATCAGCGCTGTAAATATCCAGCATATTGAGAGTTTAAACGAGGAGGTTAAAGCGATTACAGGGGTTGAAGTGCAAGAACGTGTCCCTGACAGTGTTATTGATTCCGCCGATGAAGTCGTTAACATTGACCTTACTGCAGAAGAACTTATCATCCGCCTAAAAGAGGGCAAGATCTATGACGCTTCAAAAATTCAGGCAGCACTTCAAAACTTCTTTAAAAGCGAACATATCTTGCAATTGCGGGAAATGGCGTTGAAAGAAGTGGCTTCCCAGGTTCAACGTAAAGTGGAGATCGAAGTTCAACCTCAACGATGGGTACGAAAGGAGCGTTTCCTGGCTTGTATAAGTTCCAATGAAATAAAAGCAAAAAACGTGATCAGAAAAACAGCGCGCTTAGCAGGATATTACAATAGCAGTTGGTTTCTGCTGTATGTACAGTTGCCAAAAGAGCGTGGCGATCGGATAGCCTTAAATAAACAGCGGCACCTGATCAATAACTTTAAGCTGGCGACAGAACTTGGTGGTGAAATTATCAAAGTGGAAAGTCATAGTGTGGCAAAAGAGATTATCGCTTTGTGCGAGCTCCGCAAGATCACCACAGTTTGTATTGGTAAACCACGATTATCTCTTTTAAGGATGTTACTTGCTAAGGATACATTTAGCAAATTGCTGACGCAACTGTCGACCGAAGACATCGACCTGATTATATTGTCATAATGATAAAGGTAAATTGTGAATAAGATGAAAATAAAAACGAAACTTACCTTTGGTGTAGGATCACTTTTTCTCATGATCTTTCTACTCGCCACTTTAAGCGGCTGGTATGTAAACCGGTTAAAAAAGGATACCGCAAATATATTGACAGCAAATTACAACACGCTGCTGTATGCCAAGAATATGTTATTGGCTTTGGAGGAAATTCCTGTTGAAAAAACTGCTTTTAAGAACTTCGAGGTCAACCTTGACAAACAACGGAGAAATGTTACTGAAGTCGGAGAGCAACAAACAACGAACGCGATTGCTGAACATTTTTTAAAACTGAAATATAAGCCCTTAGACATCACTATTATCTCGTCCATCAGAAAGGATATTGCTTTGTTAATGGAGCAAAATATGACGGCAATTTCTAGGAAGAGTATTGTTGCGGATCGCACCGCAGAACATGCAATTTTGGTCATTTCATTTGCTGGGGCACTCTGTTTTATTATTGCTTTTATATTGTTGGTCAATTTGCCGTCCAATATAGCTGATCCCATAGCAAAATTGACAGCGAGTATTCGACAGATTGCAGGACAGAACTACAAAGAACGAATTCAGGTACAGAGCGGAGGTGAGTTTGCTGAACTCGTCGCTTCATTCAATTCCATGGCAGAGAAACTTGAAGAATACGCTGAAAGTAAACTTGAAAAAATTTTAAAGGAAAAAAGTCGAATCGAGTCTCTTGTGGATCATATGCATGATCCGGTGATAGGCTTCGACGAAGAGCGACGTGTTATTTTTGTCAACGAGGAAGCGCTTCGCATCACCAATCTACATAAAGATCAACTTCTCGGAAGATCTGCTTTGGCGGTTTCAGATGAAAATGATCTTGCTAAAGATATTTTTAAAGACCTGTTCCTTCCCGTGGAGCAACGTGAAAAGAATGCTGTTAAAATTTATGCGGACGATAGAGAAAGCTATTTTGAGAAAGATGTTATCGATATCAATGTTTTGCCGACTGGTGAACTGGAATCAAAGTTTATTGGGCAGGTGGTTATCCTAAAGAATATTACGCCATTTAAGGAACTTGATCTTGCAAAAACAAACTTTATCGGCACCGTTTCTCACGAGTTCAAAACACCTATTGCTGCGATTCAGATGGGGGTTCAATTGCTGGAAAATGAACAAATAGGCCATCTGAATACCGAACAGCTCACCTTGTTAAACGGAATAAAAGAGGATTCTAACCGACTGCTTCAAATAACCGGTGAACTGTTAAATATGACCCAGGTTGAAAGTGGTTCCATCCAAATTAACTTACATACGACAGAAATACAGCCTATTATTGAATATGCTATCATGGCGAATCAATTTGCTGCGAATCAAAAAAATATACACTTTGTTATCGAGGTAGATCCCAAAGTGAAAGCTATATTTGCTGACAATGAGAAAACTGCCTGGGTTCTTACCAATTTTCTTTCCAATGCGATACGTTACTCGCATGAAGATTCGGTCATTCGTATAGGGGTGGAAAATAACGAACTTAAAACAAAATTTATCGTTACCGACAGCGGGCAAGGGATCGAGCCTAAATATCTGGATAAAATATTTGCACGCTACTTTCGTGTACCGGGATCCAAAAAAGGTGGAACAGGACTTGGTTTAAGTATTAGTAAAGAGTTTATAGAAGCGCAAGGAGGCGAGATTGGTGTTGAAAGTGATTATGGCGCAGGAAGTTCTTTCTATTTTTCATTACGTACTGCTATTCCCGATAATTAATACATACTAATCGGATGGTGTCTGTTCCTATAGTGTATTATGACAACACGACAAAGTTGGATCAGATGAGAACAGTTTTTGAGATTATAAGTGGTGCCGGCGAGCCACTCATAATCTCAAAAATGGATTAATGGTTAACTAAAGCCATAGCACCTTCGCTGTATCGAGCTCCGATATTAGGGTATTTATGGAGTATTTCATCGATTGTTTTTAAATCATCATTCGATAATTGTATGTCAAGGGCGCCCACATTTTCTTCCAGGTATTTTCTTTTTTTAGTTCCTGGAATGGGAATGATGTCATTTCCCTGTGCCAGTACCCACGCTAAAGCGAGCTGTATAGG
Source organism: Sphingobacterium sp. UBA2610 (assembly GCF_002339225.1). Taxonomy (NCBI): domain Bacteria; kingdom Pseudomonadati; phylum Bacteroidota; class Sphingobacteriia; order Sphingobacteriales; family Sphingobacteriaceae; genus Sphingobacterium; species Sphingobacterium sp. UBA2610. The sequence continues at coordinate 64,081 of NZ_DDKA01000001.1, read as the reverse complement.
ACTACAGTTTTTATCTTTTGCCAGTAGAGAGAAGTCGGCGACCAATTGTGCATTGTTCAAAGCATGTTCGCCTTGATTACGCGGTAAGGTTCTTCTAAAGTCGTCCGAAGCGAGATTTTCTAGATTTAAAGAATTTGAAAATAATCCACGCGCTAGCGGTGCATAAGGAATTAAACTTATCCCCAATTGACGTACAGTCTTTAGGATTTCTTTTTCTACATCGCGTGTAAGGAGCGAATATTCGCTCTGTAAAGCAGCTATAGGGTGTACGGCATTTGCTTTGATGATTGAGGCGGGGGATGCTTCGCTTAAGCCAAGATACCTCACTTTTCCTTCTTTAACCAATTCCGCCATAGCGCCTACGGTCTCTTCGATGGGAATATTGGGATCTACGCGATGTGCATAATAAAGATCTATGGTATCTATTCCAAGGCGTTTTATACTTTTTTCCACCGCTAATTTTATCCATTCGGGCGAGCCATCGAAGTAGGTGTTTGCCGTACCACTTGGACCTGCTACTTCATCTTTAAAGCGAAACCCAAATTTTGTTGCAATAAAAACTTTGTCACGGTTGGGAACAAGTACTTTTGAAATAAGCTCCTCATTGGCACCGTTGCCGTACATATCTGCGGTATCCCAAAAATTAATGCCTAGGTCCAATGCTCTTTCCAATGTAGCAATGCTCTCTTTCTCGTCCGTAGGTCCGTATGCAAAGCTCATTCCCATACAACCTAATCCAATCGCAGAGAGTTTTTCATTTGTTGTTCCAAGATTTCTATTTTTCATAATAATGACATTTTGTTTAATACAAAAGTACACATGGAATAAACGAAGGGAGTTAAGACAATCAAACAGATTGTTATACAATTCAAACAGAACCGCTTCGGACTTGGTTTGGGGACATCCCCGTTTGCTTTTTGAAGAAATTGGTGAAATAGGAAGGATATTCAAATCCTAGGCTGTAGGCAATATCCGATATATTCCAATTGGTATGCAACAACAAAGCTTTGGCTTCTTGGGCCACACGGTTTGCAATGTGTGTACTGGTGGTTTTGCCTGTGGCTTCTTTTACCGACCTGTTGAGGTGATTGATATGAACCGAAAGCGCATGAGCATAATCTGCAGGGCTTTTCAACTGTAGGCTAAGCTGAAGGGTATTGATTGGAAATTGTCTTTCTAACAGCTCAAGAAATAGTCCCGATACCCTGGTTGAAGCGTTGGTATAAGATCCAAAACTCGCTGCGGGACTCGATTTCATGGTTTCATGAATTAGAAGATGTAGATAACTTCGCAACATATCATCTTTATGAACGTAGCTTGAGTTCATTTCAACTATCATCTTCTGGAAGATTGCAGAAATTTCTGCTAATTGTGTTTCATCCGGAAAATAGATCGGATTGCTGCCTATCTTGAACAGCGGGGAGTCTTTTAGACTTTCTATCCGTTCACTATGCTGTATAAATTCCTCTGTAAATATACAATACCATCCTGATTGTTCTGAGGATTCCGGTTCCCAAGCATAGGGGACAACCGGATTCGCAAATAACATTGCCGGTTTATCGATTTGTATCCACTTATCTGCGTAATATAGTTTTCCACGCCCTATAATAAGGGAGGTTTTATAAAAATCACGGCGATTGTACGGAGATACGACAGTACAGGATTCTCTACTGAAAACATTGAAATGCCCAATTCCGGTATTATTTAGCGGCAAATCCAAATTAGTTAAACCTGGTTGCCTTTTGTAAAAATCTGTTACACTTTCGGCTGATTTCATATCACTAAATTAAAAAAAGTGAAACAATCCTAGGTCATAAATGGATCAGTTTCTCAAAAATGAATTCCAATTTTTGGTTAGCTAATGGTATTTTATTTAAACTGTTTGTGATCTTGTTCGTATTTTTGCGTTATCCAATAATTGTTTTTCTTTATCACAAAGATACCCTTTACATGTTATGGCCATGATTAAAATTTATCATAATAAAAATTGTAGCAAGAGTTGTAATGCATTGGAAGTGCTACAGCATCAAGCTGTGGATATAGAAGTGCAGGAGTACTTAAATGATGTTCCAACCAGAGACCAGTTGATTGAATTATTGGGACAACTCAATTTAAAACCTTTGGAACTTATCAGAAAAGGAGAATCTGTTTTTCAGGAAAAATTCCAAAATCTTCATTTGACCGATGAGCAATGGATCGATGCGATGTTAGCGTATCCGATCTTAATTGAGCGACCTATCGTTGTAAAGGATGGTGTAGCCGTAATTGGTCGACCTATTGAAAAAGTTGTAAAGCTCATTCTGGCTAAACAATAAGTTGGCTTGATCTTTGTAACTTCTTTTTTATGAAGCATTTTATGAATATATTGACAGCCTTGTTCGATATTTTTAAACTATTTGTCTGATCTAACTCATACTTATCTTCAGTGATCTGAACAGACTATTATTTGAGCAAATTAAGTTTATTGATGTCAAATAGGCTATCTATGGTTATGTTTACTTAATCAAGGGCTTGCTGACGTGTTCGGATGCAATATGCTGGTCATTTTTTTCTTATCATTTTCAAGGGCAACAAAGGGAAGATCAGACAGTACTCGGATTCTAACTTTCGACAGTGCTTGTTCAGTGATTACTCAGTGCTTGTTCAGTGATCATTCAGTGTAGACTGAATAAACAATGATTGACTACTGTCTAAAAATTGATTTAAAACTGTTATTAGATACAATTTGGTATCAATGTATTTCAGTTTTATCCTTGATGTCTATGACCTACTCTAGTAAATACGGAAATCATACAGTCTACTTGTATTTAATTGGTTAAAATATTTGAAATTAACTATTGTCATGTTGTTTTCAAATATTGATTATTAAGCTACAAATATCGCTAAGTTTTAACCTAATATGGGTTGCAGATTTAATGGATGAATAATTATGTGCAGATTTACGGTGATCAATGAAAACATGGGATATGTTTTCACGATTTTACAGATTTAAATACTTCATTAAATATTTTTAGTTTGAAAAGAGTCCTCATTATCCTGTTCATATTGCTGGTTTCATTTTTAATTGCAGCGTTTTTTATAAAAGTCAACAAGAGGGAAACCTTACTCTATAAGATACAGCAGTGGGTTAGCTACGATGCAGCAGATTGGGAAAATTACGAAAAAAATAAGCAGCTATTGGCTTCCGGAGCCACCGAAGTAACGACGACAGAAGTGACGGCTGCCGAAGATGATCTATATCCGGTCGATACGAATCGCATATCGCCGGAATTTAGGGCTTTAGAAATCGAAAAAATTAAAAAAGCAGATTTTGGGCGATTAGTAATAGCAAAGTTACGACCCGATCATGAGGATGCACAAATTGCATTAATTCATCTCACAGATCGTAAATTGACCGATGTGATAATCAATCAGAAGATTAATATTAAAGTTGGAACTTGTTTTGAAAACCCAAAAACAGCAGGTAATTATCGCTGTGTAAGTTGTATGATTTTACTTTACAATCGAGAGAAGAAAGATTGGGTTGAAGCTCCAAACGGCGAGAATTTCTTGAAAAATGCCTATGATTTCTACCAGGCGTCCGAAGGGGATATTTGGCAAGCACGCGAGCTGTCCATGAGAATCCCGTACGATTATGCGCTGGTAGCAAAATATAGTAAGTAAGATTTCTTTTAAGTAGTTAATATCAATACCGTTATGTTTAAATTTTTGAAAGAATTATTGAATGCGGCAAAGGAAGGTGTAAATGAAGCCAAAGATGAACTTACTTTGAAAGCCGAAGAGGAAAAAAGGGCGGGAAGTTTAGTACCTGATAACACTATACTTCTGAATATTCCTTATGAAGAACAGTTTGGTAATGCGCTAGGAGCCGCATTTAGAGTGATTGTTTTTGGGGATTGGTTTACAGTATTCGGAAGTACCGGAGATGATGGTAGTTATCCCATTCACTTATATCAATTTGGTAATTATCCAAGAATTGATCAATATAGAAGTGATTTTATCAAATTGCTACAGAGAGATTTTGGTATAACGGATAGAGAAACTTGTCTTCAAATGTTGAGTTCATACTTTACGTTACTTGGGATAGAAAAGACAGGGACCGCATTAGAGGGAAAAAACTGCAAAATTGATACATCCATTTGGGATATCTCCAAATCAGGGGTAAATGCCTTTGTTGTTGCTGTAGTAAGTCATATTACGACATCCGCAACAGACGTTGGATATTTACCAAAACCTGTGGCATTAAATGTTCTCAAGAGTTTGTCACTATATGCGAGAAAGCATTTTATTGATTGGTTGCAATTTTCCGATTATTTCCTGGAAGGAGAAGATCAAGTTGGTGTAAACAGTAAAATTGGGAAATCTTACTTGAAAAGGTATATTGGGTATCTTAAAGAAAAGAAAGGAAGTCCTTGGAATAATATCGCATGGTAGAATGGTAATCATTCCGTCTGAGTGTTGTCTCACGTGGCCTTCACATCCACTACATTTTACAGCTTTGGATTTGCTTTATCAATTTGAACAACAAATCGCTCAGAAACAACTCGGTGACCATAGGTATTTCGAAGGATTAGATGCTATCGAGAAAGATGAAGGGGGAATTCCGATGTTCTATCTGACTTGTGGAAGTTAATTTCTTTTTGTGGAATAAATGAATTCTAAAGGCATCATTTTGGTTCTCAGTTGTGTGTTGATCGTTGTCATGTTGATAGAAGTCTATAGGAAAAATGTAGCTAAGAAATATTTATACGGTGTTAAAAAAAGCTATGAAATGAATGATCATTTTGAGACAGATAAATTAAGAAAACTGTCATCACGTCCCTTTTTATTTGGTATAGAAGATAATCTGCTAAGTGACGAAGATTATTTTTTTGATGAAAATTATTTCTACGCTGTCGGTCGAAGAGGCGGGGCAGGTAGATCCTTTAGGTTAGTGGATATCATTGCGCTTCGTAGGACATCGACTCAAATTAATAATCACTATATCTGGCAAGTCGTCGTTCAATTGGATAGTAAGGGACAGTCCATTTTCAGTTTTACGCATAACTATTCCCTCTGGAATAGGAATTTCTATGCTTTTTATCAAAAAATACGGGAACTAAATCCACATGCAATCAAATCAAAATGGAGTTTGTGGAGGATGTAACAAATTCAATTTCAGCGTTTGTTTTGTACTGAAAAAGTTGTCGTAACTAAAACCGTAATCTAATAGCTTTTGTTATCCTAAGTAAAAGTTTATGGGCAAATTACGATTATTGATCATGAATGTGTTGGCAATTTTTATTTATGGAGCTTGTCAATTTCCTCAGCGCCCACCACAATCCAGTACAAATGAATCTAAGCACAAGGCACAGGAATTACCTTCTAACGTAACCTTTTTTGGTGGTGGAAGATCTAAGGAAATGAATATGGTATCAGGGAAAACAGATACTATTTTCATTTCAGTCCATCAGGCAGATTCGGTTCTTATCAAAATAAAAACTCCCATGGATACAGCCAATGTACGAATTAGTCAGCTTTTTCTGCCCGATGGTTCTTCTGATGGTCCTTTTGGCAAGGAGTTTACCTATAGATTTAAAGATATTGGCCAATATCATATTACTGTGAATGAGAATAAAATGATAGGGAATCATTATTCAGGGCCATATATAGTGCAAATTGTGCCAATAGTTCAATCTTTCTAGGCTATTCGACATCACCTTTGTATTTAATCGTATTATTTACATAAAGCACTGATTTTTTAGCATCGTATCTATAGTTATCCTTCTGATAAATGTCGTTTTCAACTTTATCTAGGATAACGGTTTTTTTACTGTCATCAGGTAAGAATAATTCTAGCTTTGATTTATCCTCGCTAAGGACAACAAAGGCACTAATGACAGCTTTTCCTTCTTCTTTCTCCGTTGGATTTAGGCGTAAGCCAACATTAAAGACCTGGATACATCCTTGTTTGATCTCACTCCAAGTTTGTCCTGCCGCGACCAAGCAACCGTGCTCATCCTTGTTGCCGCCGATCGACGAGGTTGCTTCTTCCTTGCTTTGATCAACTGCTTCTTTGGATTCATTGTTCTTGGGAGTATTATTACAGGCCGTGAAAGTAACAAGACTCATTGCTATAAATGCTAATTTTCTCATTTGAATCGGTTTTTATATGTTCCATGAGGTTCGTACAATAAATATACCACAGTCATCAGTTTATTCTTTATCGACCCACTACGTTAGATTTTCATCCTTTAATTAGCTATAAAGTGTATCTCTACAGTATCGCAGAAAAATGTGTAGCGTACGTCAATATTGTCATAGGACAAGTCGAATTTCTGTATAGTTTATTAATATTGTGATGTCGTTCAATGTAGCCTTTTATCTCAGTACATTAAACGGAATGATTTTAAACCGGTGTAGATAGATAAAAGGATTCTTATCATTTAAAACATCCTATGAAACATAAAGATCAACCTGTAAAAAAATTGGTTTCGGTTATTTTAGTTGAAAAGCAGCTAACCGATGTTTGGAAATACTGGAATGATGCTGAGGCAATTATGCAATGGAATATTCCATTTGACGATTGGCACTGTCCGGCTGCTGGTATCGATTTTAGGGAAGGAGGGATGTTTAATTTTAGAATGGAACAAAAATATAGTCGCGAAGGATTTGATTATGTGGGTGTGTACGATGAGATTATTTGGATGGAGTCTATTGAAAGTAACAGTGGGGGAAGAAAGTGTATTGTGGAATTTCAGGCGATTGACAACAATACAATTATTCGCGAAACTTTCGATCCTGATCCGTTTACAAGTTTGGACCTGCAACAGTCTTTTACCGATGGGGTCTTGTTAAGTTTTAAAAAATTTATAGAAAACAAATCGCTGTAGAAGCGTGTTGCTAATGATAAAAATATAGACCATTTAGTATAAATTATGCGTGAAATAGAATCGAAAAGCGGTTATGCACCTGCTAACGGGATAAAACTTTACTACGAAATATTTGGCACAGGAAAACCTCTCGTACTGATTCATGGTGGTGGCTCCTCCGGTTTTTCGGATTTTGAGGAGACTGTAAAAAGGTTGCATGATCAGTATCAGTTGATTTTGATAGATCTCCAAAATCATGGAAGATCCGATCATCGATCCTCAGCTGAAACATTCGAGCAGGATGCCAAAGATATTTTGGCTGTTCTAGATTTTCTTTCCATCGGAAAAGCTTCGTTTTTTGGCTTTAGTAATGGAGCGACAACCCTTTTGAAATTTGCGACGATGTATCCAGACAAGGTCGAAAAGCTGATAGCAGCATCTGGAAATACCAAAAGAGAGGGGCTTCTGGATGGTTTTTTTGAAAGTATGGAAGCGTCAACTATTAACGATATGCCGCCATTTCTGAAGGAGAATTTTATGAAGCTGAACCCAGATCCAGAGAAGTTTAGAAATATGTATGAAAAAGACAGCCAGCGCATGATACACTTTCAGGATTTTGACGCCGAATCCTTAACGCGTTTGACCTGCCCCGTATTTTTGCTAGGCGGAGACCAAGATGTTGTGAAAACGACACATTTAGCTGCTATGCAACAGCAGATTCCTGCTGCACGATTACTTATTCTACCGGCAAATCATGGCAACTATATGATGGCTGATTTTAATGGCGATGTCGACGTTGAACTGATTGATTTTACATTAAAACAAGTACAACAATTTTTGGAATCTAAATGATGTTCGGGTTATCGAATAACGGAGCCCTAATGATTTATCGGTAATTGCGCATATTGCGTTCCAATTTACGCATGCGCTGTTCATTTTTCCCGTCAACACGCGATGCAACCGCCCATATGGCTGCGGGTATCCAACCAAGTATAGTTATCTGAAGGATCAAACAGAGAATGCCACTTAGAATTTTACCACGTAAAAAAAACGATAACCAAGGAAGTAAAACTGCTATTAGTATCATAAGTAAAAGGTTTATAAACATTAAAATACAAAATTACGGTATTCACTACTAAAAATTGCAAATAATATCAACTTAAGCAAAATAAGTAGTTTTTTTTAGAATTGTAATGTATTGATATATAACGCTTAGTGGTTTTGTCCTGTTAGCTTATGTAAATGTTAAGAAAACTTAAAACATGCTATTGGATAGCCAAATTTAAAAATTTTAAGGAGGAGTGGCACCAAAGTTGATGTTTCCCTGTCGAATATTTTAGATGCAGATTACATATAATAAATGACGGAAAACATGGGAAACGATAATAATATTATTGAGAATTTAAACAGCAAATATCATGGATATCTAGAAGATGAGGGGAAATGGCTCAATGAAGGATTTAAGAATATTTTCATCGATGGGGAACCAAGTAAAGCAAATCTGAAAACCTCGGTTTATCTGATGTTACCCCAAGAGATCAGAGAATATGTCGATCAGTTGTTACCCAACGATTGATTATAAAATTATACGAACAAGTAAATCAAATTAAAAGTTTACTAGGATCAGTTTGTCCTGATTTTAGTAAACTTTCTTCTTTAAAAAAAAAGGACCAGTAAATCTTATTAAATGCCGAATTCTTTCACGGTTTGGCAAATTTGCTCTTTTTGTTTTCGGCTTAATACGTTCAACATGGTCAGGATTTCTTTACCTTGAAAAGTCTCAAGCTCAAGTCTCGGACCCAACCAATTGCTTTCAATAACGCGGATATTAACGATTTGAATGTAGGGCACGAATACCAGCGCATCCAGATCTGCCAAAGCCCACACACTCCCGGTCTTTTTTTCGATCCGTTTAAAATACAATCCTTTTTTATCTGTCCGGGCTCGGATAACTTTCCTGCTGTTTTTTAGAAGAAGGAAGCCGCCGATAATAAAAGATAAGTGGAGTAACAGCATAAATAATGAGACTAAAAAGCGAAATACGTCTTTAAAGTCAAGTACCATGGCGCTGAAATTCTCTTTAAGTGAATTATGAGGATGATAACCGATAAAACAAGTCGATATCCCCATTAAAATCAAAATACTGCCAATGATAATGGATCGCCAATTTGGTAGGTAATAATTGATAAAGGTTTCACTGTCTGTAGCTGCTAATTTTCTCCTTTTCATATCTAAATATAGGGACCTTATAAATTGACTGCATCGAAGAATTACAATTCGTTCAGAAGCATTTATAATTCGACAACTATTAGTTATAGGGGCATGAAGTCTGTTTTTGAAATTATTATGAACTTGTTTATTGGTCGCATCGAAATCCATGCTACCGAAGATTGGACCACTGTACATCTGCTATCTGGATGAGGTTGATACGAAAGAGTTAGGATACATTTGCACTATAAATCAAACTATTTAATGAAATGAATTATAACATTAGAAAGGCAAGTCTTGAGGATCTTGATCAAGCAGCAGCGTTATTCAATCTTTATCGAATTTTCTACAGACAGGAATCGGATTTGGAAAAAGCCAAAGAATTTTTGAGGGAGCGATTTTTGAACGGAGAGTCAGAAATCTTTTTGGCAATCCAGGGCGAACATGCGGTTGGTTTTGTTCAGCTTTATAAATTGTTTCATTATACTAAATTGCAGCGGCAGTGGTTGTTGAGTGATCTATTTGTGCATCCTGATCATCGGAGTAAAGGTCTTTCGGTTCGGCTTATAGATCGAAGTAAAGCTTGGTGTGAAGAGACTGGAGCTTGTGGTCTGATGCTTGAGACCGAGAAAACAAATGTTATCGGTAATAGTCTTTATCCGAGGTGTGGATTTGAATACGACGGCATGCATAACTATTATCATTGGTGGCGATAACTTTAATTGGATCGTCAGTGCACTCCCGCGCCTGGCGATCCAATTGGCAACTGAGATTAATTAGACGGCATCGACAGTCATTTTACCCCATTGGGCACTGCTGCCTGGATTAAGATTTTGAATCCGTGCTATCACTTCATCACTCACTGTTTGGTCAAAAATATTTTTCATAATTTCAATTTACGAAATAATAATCTACATTAATTGAAGTATAATATCACATTTAAAGGCTCATCATTTACAGTTACTTTCTTTTCGGTAGGCCCATTTTTATTGCTGTACCTCAATGTATAAGACTGATTTTTTTTCACGATAAATGTTAAATGATCATTCGCATCCTGCAGTTTAGTAGCAGTCGAGCCTCCGCCAATTTGATCATTTCCTTGGAAGATATCTACATTGCATTTTGTTCTTCCTTCCGGTTGACATTGATCCTTACTGAGATACATGGTTACGTTTAGACGGGTGTAAGATTTGTCCTTCAATTGTTGGCTATATTGCTGATTGAATAGATCAATATAGCGCTGAGAAACATTATCGGCATACACTTCTGTTTCACTCCACGCCGGGAATGAGGTAGCTGCCGGTTTGTAGGAAGCCGCATAAATGGAATGTTCCTTGCTATTCGGATCGGCTTTACCCGCGTCTGCTAAAAACCAGCTGTAATTCAGGTCTTTGTCCGGATAATATTCAGTAAAATACCATTTACCATTAATCCACACCTCGACCCAACTGTGGTTACCACGGTTGTCATGCCAGTTTGGCGTTCCCGCAATCCGAGCCGGTATACCTACTGATCGCAATGCGTCGATCAATAAAATGGATAATCCGGTACAAGAAGCCATTCCTTGGCTTATCGATTCAGATGGATTTTGATTTGCTTTTTTTCGTTGCGTATTGTAATCGACTTTCACTTCATCTCTGATATTCTTATTTATGGCTACAATGGCATCTTTTATCGTTTTGCTATTTGTCACATATTTTGAGAAACGATCGTAGAAGTCACCACGCCAATCGTCGAGATCTTCAGAAAAAACCCGATAGGGCAATACCTCATTTAGAAAAATTGAATCTGGAATTTCCTTTGCCCAGGAAAACGTTGATCTTGCCTGGTAAGCCTTTTCAATATTATGGATAAGATGATCACTCTTAATAGTCGTTAAATCATTCTTGGGCATATAAGCTATGAGAAAAGCCGCCCCTTCACGCATTTCTTTGGGTAGATTCGCTAGTACTTTCTCTAATTCAGTGCGATTCATGCCGGCAGCTTTTAGTGCATTTTTGACCGGTTTTTGATACTGACTTGGCAACGAGGAAAGCTTGAAATCTTGTGCAGATACGTTGAAAAAAATGGCTGTAGACAAACAGCAGAAAACGAAAGAAAATACCTTTTTGAACATCATATGAGCTTGCTTGTTCTTGATCTATTTAAATTAACACAATTTGTATATTTCAAACATAGATAAATTGATTTTTATATGCAAGAATACGTTTTATAGTCTGACTAGTAGCTTGGAAGCCCAATTTACTTAGTGATGTTTCTGAATTTGAGCAGAAGGACTCCCAAATAGCAAGCGACCACGAATGATGTACTTTGGATTGCGCTGCACTTCTAAAAAGTCAAAAGGTGTTAATCCCGCACAATTTCATTTGCAAATGAATACAAATTTATTTTAGTTTGAAGATCTTTACGGCAAAGTAAAGATCATAACCCAAAAAATAATTTAAATGACAATTCCGATGAAGCCGTTTCATTTTCTATATTATAGTGTATGCTGTCTGATCCTTTTATCGGGTATGCTGTATTCCTGTCAATCGCAAGATCCAGACAGGGTGATACTTGAAAAATTGGATAGAACCTTTAATGCATCCAAATTTTATGGCCCCAAGATAAAAAGGAGCGAAGAGTTGCTGCATGCAGACGTTAAAAGTATGGATAAGAAAGAGTTGAAAGAAGTCTTTGAAACCGCCATATTTAAAAAGGATACGCTTGCTGTTTTTAATTCAGAAGGGAGTTTGCCAACACCATTTTATATCGAGTCTACTGCAGTCTGGGGAACACGAAAATTAAAGCCGGTCAGAGATTTCGGTTATCGTTACACCACGGTTTCTTACAATGAAGATAAGGACACCATAGCTATATTAAACGGAGTTCCTTTTCCAGCGTTGACAGTGGCAGAGGATAAAAATGGTGAATTTGCTTATCTATATGCACTGAAGACTTCAAAAAATAAAGATGATTTTCAAAATATTTACAACTATCTACAGAAGACGTTTACAAAATTGAAGGTTCAAGATGATGCTGGAAGTGATATAAAAGGTTGGGAAAATAAAGACTTTTACTATTTTTTGCATAAAAAAAATAGAAGGGAAGAACAGATTTTTTCATTTGGAGAAGATGAAGACGACAAGCCGATGACTACAGACATCACCGATATCCGTTTGGAAATTTATTCTAAAATTTACATCCAAGATATGCAAAAAGAGCAGGTTTACTTACCGGATTATATTCCCAGTGTTAATTAACAGCCTTTAAAAATGGAGCACCGGTAAACTTGTTACAAATCTGCATGGACGATTTTGTTTATATTTACGCCCTTGTAAAAAAATCAATCAAATCGTTTTGTTTTTATGTCCGATACTCAAATACCGACTTCCGTTTATGCAGATACCAAACCACATTATGCAGTACTTGACGGGTTACGCGGTGTAGCAGCTATAACTGTTGTTTGCTTTCATATTTTTGAAGCCTTTGCGACGAGCCATTTAGACCAGCGTATTAATCACGGTTATTTGGCCGTTGACTTTTTCTTTATGCTTTCAGGTTTTGTCGTGGGCTATGCTTATGACGATCGTTGGAAGACAATGACAATAAAAGAATTTATCAAGCGTCGGATAATACGTTTACATCCGATGGTTGTAATGGGTGCGATCATTGGAGCAGTCATGTTTTATTTTCAGGGATGTTCTGTTTGGGATGTGACTAAGGTGACATTTTCTTCGCTGGCAATCGCGACCCTTTTGAATGCCTTGTTGATTCCTGCCATTCCAGGGCAAGAAGTGAGAGGGCTTGGGGAGATGTTTCCATTAAATGGGCCGAGCTGGTCGTTGTTTTTCGAATACATCGGTAATATTCTGTATGCATTGATTATTCGTAGATTTTCAACCAAAGTATTGGCTGGGCTCGTTGTTTTATTCGGGATAGGGTTGGCGGCCTTTGCGATATTGGGACCTTTGGGAGATATCTGTGCTGGTTTTTCACTCACAGAAACGGAATTTACGGCGGGTTCACTTCGTCTTTTGTTTTCATTTACAGCAGGCTTATTCTTATCTAGAGTATTTAAGTCTTTACAGATCAAGGGCGCATTTTGGATTTGTAGTTTGATCCTAGTGCCACTTTTGGCTATGCCGCGCATTGGTGGTGCCGAGCAACTATGGATGAATGGTTTATACGACACGCTATGTTGTGTCGTGGTTTTCCCTTTACTCGTTGTGTTAGGCGCTTCTGGCAAGGGCGGTAATGGTATTACAAGTTGGCTTTGCAAGTTTTTAGGTGATATATCCTATCCTTTGTATATGGTACATTATCCCTTTATCTATCTATACTATGCTTGGGTTAAGAATGAAAATCTGAGTTTTGAAGAGTCGTTGCCCGGAGCAGCGGCTGTTGTGATCGGAAGTATTGTGCTTGCATACGGCTGTTTGAAGTTATACGATATACCCGTACGGCAATATTTGTCAAAACGATTTCTAAAGGCAAAAGGGAAATAGATGCTAGCAAACTAATCCTATTATTTATTGTAAAATAAGAAAACACCATTTTTTGGTGTTTTTTTATGCATGTTACCTAGGACAGTGATCTGTACATAGAGAAAATATCTTGTCATGTTAAATAACGCTTCAATGTCAGTCTTTTTCAAAAAAAACGTTGTTATATTTCGACGAATAAAATACCAAATAGAAGCCTAAAGGGCTTCGGTATACCGTTGGATCTGAAGCAAGAATATGATGAGCGGGGAAGTCCATCCACAGTTTTAAGCGTGCGGATTGGTAAGGACAGACTGTTTCGATCTTGCCTTTGTAAACTTTGGATACTTTACCCGCACTTACGACGTTGAAATAAATCGAATCGTTATCCTTTATGACAAAATTGTAGCTATTATATTGCCAGTCAGCTTGTTTTCCTGGGAACAGGTCACGCTTTATGTGGTAGGTACCATAATAATCTTCTTTTTTTAGGATTTTTGGGCTCGTGATCCATTGAAAAAATTGAGACAAAGAAAAAAGTATAATTGCGCCACCGATCAGAGATAAAATTGCATACCCGAAGAATCGTCTTTTTGTGATAACCCCGCATAACAGCAGAATTATCAGCAACGGTATAAAGATAAATACTCCAAATCCCATATTTTTTGATGTTGTGGCCTTAGAAGAAAATCAAATGGATTTTCCTCTTACTCCTCTTGTAGAAAGCTCCTTTCTAAATTGAAAGTTTAACTAAAGTAGCCCCATAGCTACCAAATCCAACACAGTATGCCTTCTATTGGCTAATTTATTGTTGACACATGCTTCAAGGATTTTTTTGACACCATTTGAATAAGAATCATGTCCGAGGACCTTGGTCTCAATTTTAATTTCATCATTTTTATCTTTGATCACAATCTGATGGTAGGCATGCTTTTCTAAGTAGGCAACGGGAATATTGATTTTATAAGCTTGCGTTTTTGCATCGCGAATAGAGATAACGCGTTCATGAGCGACATGTAAAGAATTGGCTATATGATAAGCTGTACCTGGTTCAGTAAGCTTGGAAGACTGATGAGACTCCATAATAGATATTTCGTAGTCTTTGAAATTATGACCAAATTGTTGAAGCATATGGAGTGTTTTTAGCAAAAGTATGGAGGTATTTGGGCAAATGACAAGTGGAAATGCAGTCTCGAGCTTTTCGGTCTCTAGCCCTGTAGACAATTCAATGAATACCGAATCCGTACGTGCACAAAAATCAAGACAATCTTGCAGCTCCCGACCCGATCCGGCATGTATAATGATCGATGGCGACGACGTTGTAATGGATGGCTGCCAAGGTAGAATTTCTACATTGGGGATGGAATAATCGGCTTCCAGTATCGCGTTTGCCAGTTTTCCTGATCCAACTACAAAGGCTTTTTTTGTATTCATATTGTTTGTTTTATGAAAACATCCGCTATCCTTTTGACTATGAAACGATAAAATGATACCGGATGAAATTGCAATGAAGTAAAGGTTATGCTTGAGCCGGGTAAGTTACAAAAATAGACGGTAAAATTTAATCTTTGCTATTATGGAATTATTCTTTTTTTACGCATTTCGTCAAAGAGCTGATAAAACATTTGTTCGGTGTCAATAAATTCATGAAAGCCGAGACGCCTTGCCTTTGTGCCATCGGCAAAAAAATCATAATCCCAAGAAAATACAAAATCGCCAAAAGGCCAAGCTGAAACTTGATCATAGCTATAGCTTAATAAATGCTTTTCTCTTAATTTTTGCCATATAGGCTCCTTATCTGCCATCATTGTGTTGAGTGATAGCGGAATAGGATCAGCGCTTTCCATACCAAAATAGGCCGCTAATTTGGGCCATAGTTCCTTCCAGCGGAAGAGATCGCCGTTGTTAATGTTGAAGGCTTGATTGGCCGCTTGTGGATTGGTCGAGGCCCATACCGTTGCTTTGGCTAATAGTGTTGCATCGGTCATTTCCATCAATGTCTGAAAAGCGCCAATTTTTCCTGGAAATCGAAGTGGAATACCGAGTTCTTTTGAGATAGATGCATATACAGCAATGAGCATCGCTAGATTCATGGGATTATTGGGGGCCGTTCCACCAACAACTGACGGACGCATCGCTGACCAAGTCCATTTCTTACCCTTTTGCAATTGTTCGAGGTATTGCTGTTGGCTGGTATTGAATTCCGGCGGCATATGTCCGGCATCTGATTCTTTGGCTGGTGTTTTGAAAGGGCCCAGATGAGCACCATATACTTTATACCCTTGCATTAAGCTGATGTGCTGAAGATCACTTGCTACCGGTTCCACCGCGGTCAAAACATTGCTTAGCATTTTCATATTGGGCTCCACTAGCTCAGCCCAGGTCGGTCTATCCTGATAAGCAACGTAGTAAATATGGGTTACGGTATCCAAGTTGCCTAGCTTTTTGAGACAATCGGCTATATCCAATAAATCTACAGCGATAAAACGAACGTTAACCCGATCGGCATTTGCTCGTCGTGATAAACCTATAATTTCCCATTCCTCCATCTTTTCAAGATAGTCTATGAGATTGTTGCCAATAACGCCATTGGCGCCAACAACTAAAGCGGTGTTTTTTCTAGTCTTCATCTTTCTATATTACTTATAGGGCCAAAGTTAGTTGGAAGCCTAGTGGGTTTTAATGTAAAAATCCAATATAATTAGGTATATTTCTGAAATGAAACGTTATCGTCAGTTTGAACCGGTGCTTATTTCAGGGTTTAAGATGCTTGAATGGACTCATCCGGAACACAATCACAATCATTACGAGTTCATTTTTATTCGTGAGGGGACAGGGCGACATATTGTTAATGGGCATTCATTTCCTTACAAAGCAGGGTCGATCTTTCTACTAGGGCCAGATGACCAACATTATTTTGAAATCGAACAACTCACCCATTTTGTATATCTTAAGTTCACCGACGCCTACCTTGGTCGTAACAGTTCGGGTTCTACGTCCGCTATACAACAGCTGGAATATCTTATAAAAAGTAGAGAAACTCATCAGATGGGGTTTCAATTAGTTGGAGAAGATAATGCGATAATAACACTGATCTTTGATACCCTTCTCTTATTAAGAAAAGATCAAATTGGAAATCAGGAGCTTATTTGGTTCCAATTATTCAGTGTTGTGCATGTTTTGCAGCGGAATATGCCCGAATTGCGTAGCAATAGTTTTAAAAGCCGTGACCTGCAGGCCATGTTTTGTTATATCCATAAAAATATTTACGATCCCAATCGTTTACGGATACAAATAATGGCGGAGCATTTTAACATTGCCAACGATTATCTCGGTATTTACTTTAAACGTCAGGCAGGAATTACCTTACGCGAATATATTCAAAACTACCGCAATACCTTAATACGTCAAAGAATAGCAACAGGAAGAGTTACCTTAAAGGAAATTGTCGCTGAATTTGGGCTGACTGATGTAAGCCACCTGAATAAGATTATACATAAAACGTAGTGTATTTCCGTCGATGTATTCAAATCAAACGTAATCTAGCAATAGTTGAGCAAAATAGCGTATGAATGTAATAGGTTACCGGCCGAGGGGGAAAGGATTTAGAGAAGTAAAATACGTATTAAAAATTTTAGAAAATTGAGATGTTATATAGAAATATTGCGGAAGAGATTATCCGATTAGGGCAGGACGAAGAATCAATGCGGGAAAAGTTATTGCAGAGGGGAGAGCTTCATGGGGGATATCATGTGGAGATGGAAACCATTCACCGACGGAATGCAAAAAGATTACGTGAAATCATTGCCGAAATAGGTTATCCAACTATTTCAAAAGTCGGCGAAGCAGCTAGCAATTCAGCTTGGCTGATTGTTCAGCATGCGATAGGAGAACCTCAATTTATGCAAGATTGTTATCAGTTGCTTCTTGATAATATCATGGACATCAATCTCGCAAATCTGGCTTATTTGCACGATCGAATTCAGGTTTTCAAAAGTAAGCCGCAACGTTATGGGACACAGTTAAGCAGCTGTGGCAGTATTTATCCCGTGGAAGATAAAAATGCAATAAACAGCTTAAGGAGCACAATGAACCTTTTACCCCTTAATCCTAAAGAAATGAATAAAATTGAAGATGTGGAGCGAATTCCATTTCTGGATCAGGAGAACGACACCTACAATGAGTGGCGAAAAAAAGTTGGCTGGGTGAATTGATTTTTCGACATTTTTTGTAGATTTGTCGAGTAATGACAGGTCAACAAGAAAATATTAAAGAGGAAATTATCTTATCATCCATGAAAGTGTTTGAAACCTATGGATTTGCAAGGGTTTCCATGCAGGATATTTCAAAAGCTTGTGGAAAGGGGCGGAGCACGTTGTATTACTATTTTACCAGTAAGATGGATGTCTTTGATGCGATTGCGGAGTACTTATGTCAGCAAGTGTTTGAGGTCGCGAGTAGAACTTATAACAGGGAAGCTTCACTGGAAGATAATTTAGTTGGTTTTTTACAAGCAAAACTACGTCAGATTAATTTAATTACGAAACGCTTTCATCTCGCATTCGAAGATATGAAATCCGACCCAGCCTTGATGGTTTCAAAAACACGATACATGCTGGATGACGAGATTAAGCTGATTCGTGAAATGATTGAATTAGCCGTTAGGAAAGAAGAAATTCAGGCCTTGGAGGAAAAGGATATCCTGTTTTTATCGGAAATGTTAGTGACAACATCACGTTGTTTTGAGCAGGAAGTTTTACTTTTTGATCGTTTTCCGGATTTTGAAGCGAGGCTTTCCTGGTTGACAAGTATATGTGTTAAGGGGCTGCGCTAGCCATTCGACAGGATAACGAGAATAAGTTATTGTAAATAGTAGGGACGTATATCGTTCTTTTTTTAGGAGGTGGTTTCGACAAAAATACAGAATATGTCTATTTTGATTGATCGATTCTTTTTATACAGACAATAAACAGGATGACAACTATGGTGTTAAATGCGAAAGTAGGCAAGTCGGTGGATAGCTTTGCATCAGAAAGATGCGTTTTGGTCATGGTGGAGACAGAGGAAACGATCCGCCCTGAAATGATGGGGGTACTGGATCCCGATATCGATTGTTATTTATTGATACACAATGATGTGGAGCGCTTGGATAGCCTCGCTCTTGCGCTGGAAAATGAAAATAAAAGGGTTCGACTAGCCCGAGATTTTGAGGAACTGAAACAGATGCCTTTTTTGAACCACCAATTACAACAAATTGCCGTTAAAATTTTGAAATAATCTAAATATGTATAAAGTTGTTTATTCTTTATCTCGTAAGCTGAAGTGGAAAGCCAGCGAGATTTATCATTTTCTCTATCAGAGTTTCCCGGAGATAAAAAATATTGATTTATTGTTGGATGATCAGCAATTTTTGCTTGTCCTGCGGATTAGTACCCGATTGGAATTTTCTATTCTGAACATCTGCCAGAAACAGGGGTTGGCAATGCAATTTGTACAGGTAGAAGATACTGATTAATCCGTCTGTACAGGTAGAAGATGCTGATTAGTTCGTTTGAACAGGTACAAAATCCTGACGAACCCGTGCGGTTTACAAAGCTTAGCTTATCACAGATGTTCAAGCATGATGCGATGAGCCGTAAAGAAACAGCAACTTGAGCTTTATGGCAACATAATTCTGAAAGTTGCTTTTTACTTTTGTTATCGTTCCTTCAAAACATTTTTTCCATCCATTGGTTAATTTTATCGTGCGGATGGAATCTGTGTTGTACATAGGAATTTTATGCAGTCATTTAAAACAGAAAACAACAATTTTATCAAGTATGAGTACATTTTCAATTAGAGCTTTTGGAACAAGTGCACCAACGGCCGATCTAAAACAGATGGATATTGAACGTCGCGAAGTGACGGAGAAAGATGTCGAGATTGATATCTTATTTTGTGGAGTTTGCCATTCGGATTTACATACAGCGCGAAACGAATGGGGTGGGACCGTTTATCCGAATGTACCCGGCCATGAAATTGTGGGGCGAATTACTCAAGTTGGCTCAGCGGTGACCAAGTTTAAAGTCGGCGATTTGGCTGGTGTAGGCTGTATGGTAGATAGTTGTCGCGAATGTGAAAGTTGTAAGGAAGGACTGGAACAATATTGTGAAAGTGGAAATATTCAAACCTACAATGGACACGATAAGCACCTTAATAAACAGACATTCGGCGGTTATTCCGAACGCGTTGTAGTAGACCAGGATTTTGTGCTCCAAATTCCTGAAAATTTGGATCTTGCAGCAACAGCGCCTTTATTATGTGCTGGAATTACCACTTATTCGCCTTTGAGGCATTGGAATGTGGGACCAGGAAAAAAAGTAGGTATCGTAGGTATCGGCGGCTTGGGACACATGGGGGTAAAAATAGCGAAAGCAATGGGAGCACAAGTTGTTGTCATTACAACGTCTGCGTCTAAAGTGGATGACGCCAAACGTTTAGGTGCCGATGAAGTGATCTTGTCAACTGATGCAGAACAAATGAAAGCGCATGCGGGAACTTTACATTTCATTTTAGATTGTGTTTCGGCACAGCATGACATCAATGCCTATTTAAGTTTATTGAAACGAGATGGTTCCCTGACTCTTGTTGGTGCTCCGGAGCATCCACTTCCTGT
This sequence comes from Sphingobacterium sp. UBA2610, assembly GCF_002339225.1. Taxonomy (NCBI): domain Bacteria; kingdom Pseudomonadati; phylum Bacteroidota; class Sphingobacteriia; order Sphingobacteriales; family Sphingobacteriaceae; genus Sphingobacterium; species Sphingobacterium sp. UBA2610. Next base: position 43,904 of record NZ_DDKA01000001.1, on the reverse strand, counting down.
GGCTCCTTTTAGCCTGATTCCAACACGTAAGAGTTTTTCAGGTTCGATGATCGGGGGGATAGCCGAAACACAGGAGATGCTTGATTTTTGTGGTAAACACAATATTATATCCGACATAGAGCTGATTAAAATGCAGGATATCAATCATGCTTATGATAGACTATTGAAAAGTGATGTTAAATACCGGTTTGTTATTGACATGGCAAGTTTGAAAAACTAACACAATAAAATTATTCAATGCTGAACCATCAAGGGGAATTTCAAGTACCTTTGATGGTTCAGTCTGTTTATAGAGGTATTTTTACCTAATTATTGAGTTAACCTTTTACCCTTTAAAATTGTTAACATGGGTAATGATGGTAAATATTGGTCGTTTTTATGGAAAAAAATAAAATTATTGTGTTTTGGTTTCGTCGTGATTTACGGCTGGATGATAATGCCGGGCTTGCTCGCGCGCTGGCTTTGGGTTATCCGGTACTACCTATATTTATATTTGACGAGGAAATTTTGATGCAATTGGAGGATAAAAGGGATCGACGTCTTCATTACATCCATCAGGCTTTAACCCGTATCAATACTATACTAGGGGAAAGTGGTGCAACGTTGAATACGTTCTATGGTAAACCTATCGCTATCTACAGGAACTTGGTTGAAAAATTTGATGTGCAGGGCGTCTATTGTAATCGGGACTATGAGCCAATGGCAATTGCGCGGGACAAAGAAATTTTTGAGTTCTTTCAAGCTAAGGGAATTCCCTTCAAAGCTGTGAAAGATCAGGTTATTTTTGATAAAGCAGATATCTTAAAGAATGATGGGACACCATATACGGTTTATACGCCTTATGCAAAAAAATGGCGTGAGAAATTACGTCCTGAGGACCATCGTTCCTATACCTACGCAATGGAACCCTTCGTTCAGCAAAAGCATCAGCAGATCATTTCTTTGGAGAACTTAGGTTTTTTAGAGACCGATCTTAGCTTTAAAGAACCACACCTGGATGCTACTATCATTGATCACTATGATAAAACCCGCGATTATCCAGCGTTAATGGGCACTACTCATTTGGGGATAGCACTTCGTTTTGGAACAATCAGTGTACGTCGGTGTGTTACCTTTGCTTTAAAACACAATGCGACCTGGTTGTCTGAATTGATCTGGCGTGAATTTTTTATGCAGATTCTCTATCACTATCCGCATGTTGTTACCGAATCCTTTAGAAAGCAATACGACGCCATACAATGGCGGAACGATGAGGTAGAATTCCAGCAATGGTGTGAAGGACAGACCGGATATCCTTTAGTAGATGCGGGTATGCGCCAATTGAATAATTCCGGTTATATGCACAATCGCGTACGAATGGTCGTAGCCAGTTTTCTTTGTAAACACCTTTTGATTGACTGGAGGTGGGGGGAGGCCTACTTTGCGCAAAAATTAAATGATTATGATCTGTCGGCCAACAATGGTAACTGGCAATGGGCCTCAGGCAGTGGCTGCGACGCAGCCCCGTATTTCAGGGTTTTTAATCCGACGCTTCAGGCTGAGAAGTTCGATAAAAATCAGGAGTATATAAAAAAATGGGTTCCTGAATTAGGTACTCCAGCCTATTGTGAGCCTATGGTTGACCATCAGATTGCCCGTGATCGTGCGATAAAGACCTACGCAAAGGCGTTGAAATAATAGTCTTGAATGTCTACATCTTACGAGAGGTTTTAAGGACCAGCAAGTCGGAGTAGACATTCAATGTATCTCATTTTTATCGATCTAAAAACTCGGCAACGAATGCGTCGAATGCCTGTGGATTTTCAGCTTGAACCCAGTGACCAGCATTAGGAATTGTTTTAAATACGGCATTTGGAAATTGTTCCCTGATCTTAATCTTATCTTCAGGTAATATATATCTTGATTTTTCTCCTGGTAGAAATAATGTGGGGCCGTTGAATATTCCTGATTTTACCCCGACAGTAATAAACTCCGTATATTTATTTTTTAAAACATCCAGATTAAAGCGCCAATCTAATTTTCGATCTTCTCTGATATATACATTTTTTAATAAAAATTGGATAACACCCGGATCACTCAAGTAGTGTTCAATCTTTACTTGTACATCTTTCCTGTTTTCTAGTGTTGTAATATCTACAGCAGATAGCGCGTCGAATATGTCCTCATGATGTGGAGGATAAGCTTTCGGGGCTATATCAGCGATGATCAGTTTTTCAATCTTTTCAGGATGGTCAATAGCAAATTGCATCGCTACTTTTCCGCCTAGAGAATGGCCCAATAGCAATACTTTATCTGCTCCAATGGATGCAATATAGGATAGCAGATCGTCTACCATAACTTCCACCGACATATCTTCACTATGGAAACTTCGTCCGTGATTACGAAGATCGAGTAGATGTACCTGTCTTTTCTCGCCAAAACTACGACCAAAGGATCCCCAGTTGTCTGCCATGCCAAAAAGCCCATGTAGGACAATTAATGGAGTGCCACCGTTATCTGCGCCATATATTTTGCTGTGTTGTAATTCTTTCAATGCCATGATATCTATTATTACGATTTATCACCTGTATGTGACGTTTATATGCAGCGAAGTTAGCTTTTGTTGGTGATTTTTTGATCGAAATTATGTAAAACATTACATAACTTTCTATCCATCCCGTCTTATCGCTCTTATCAAAATGGTAGTATTTGGTGATTTATTGGTAGGTCATCGCCGCTAAATCCAGCTTAATTTTGTATTAAACTTAATTCATAAAATAGATGAGAAATAGCGCATTAATAGTCATTGATATTCAAAACGAGTATTTTGAAGATGGCGGAATGGAACTTGTGGATCCCTTAAAGGCAGGGATGAACGCCAGAAGAGTGATCGACCAATTTAGGCGAGAAAAATTGCCGGTGGTCCATATCCAACATATTTCCTCAGATCCAAAAGCAATGCCATTCTTTATTGATGGCACAAGAGCTGCCGAAATTCATGAAAGCGTGAGTCCAATGCCAAACGAGCTAGTAATACGTAAACATTTTCCCAACAGCTTTAGAGAGACAGAATTATTGGATTACCTTCGCAGCAATAAGGTCGAGAAACTTGTTGTCGTAGGCATGATGACCCATATGTGTATCGACGCTACGGTACGCGCCGCTGTCGATTTAGGTTTTTCATGTACTGTAATTGCTGATGCCTGTGCAACGCGCGATCTTGAGATTAATGGTTCCGTAGTTGCTGCACTGGATGTTCAGCATGCCTTTCTTGCTGCTTTGGCGTTCTTTTATGCGCAGGTTCAGGATATCGAGACGTACTTGGCACGCTATTGATTTATTGGGAAATCGGGCCATGGGGAGGCCGATCTGCATGGCGCGATTTCCATAGCGACAATTTGTATAATAGATAATTCAACATTTATTTGAATTCCTGAATAAATGCACTTATGGTTTTTCCAGTTTGAGTTTTAAAAAAACGCATTAAATGATTGGGTTCTGAAAAGTTAAGATCAAAAGCAATTTGATTAACGGAATGGTCAGAGTGGATCAGCAGATCCTGAATCTCGAATAGTAACCGTTGTCGAAGTAAGTGGGCTGCTGTGGTATTAAACTGTGCCTTAACGGCCTGATTTAGTGTAATCCTACTTATTCCCATAAGTGTCGCATATTCGTTTACCCGTTGTTTCTCCCGAATGAACTGTTCCATAAGTTCTTTGAATTGATAGGCGAAGTTATTTTCCGCTTTTTGGTTCGGAAGCATATTTAAGCGTGCATATTTTCGGTTTAAAGTTTGCAATAGGTAATAAAGTAAAGAACGAATAATATGGACACTATCTGCTTGGGTTTCCATGAGTTCAAGTTTAATTTCGGCGAGAAGACCTAAGAATTTTGACATATGTGTGTCATCTGCTATAATCTGGGGTACATAACTAAGCTGGTAGAAATATAATAGTTTGTATGTGAATAATTTATCCGAAAAGAAATCATTTAAAAAGTCTTCCTGAAAAATCAATGTTGTAAACTCAAGGTGTTCAGGATCCAGTTCCCAGGTATGTTTCTGAAAAGCTGAAATAAAGATAATTGAATTGTCGGACAAGGAGAGGATCTCTTGCCCCAATATCAATCTGCCTTTCGCTTTTTTGAAAAATAGAATTTCAAAAAAGTCTTTATGGTAAGTTTCTTGATGTGTATAATCCGTTTCTATTTCGTTGAGGACATTCAACAAGAAGTCAACACCGCATTCTCCCTTATGGAATTTTATTGTTCTCAATCTAGATTACTTTAATCGATCAAAAATACTAAACTTTATAAGTTACACCAGCCTAAATACAAATATTATCGTAGCGTTTTATCCCACATGTTTATTCAGGCAGCTGAGCAAGGATTAAGGGTTGGAAGCGAAGAGTTTGGAACAAAGGTTTTCTAATGTTTGGTGTTTTTCAAAATAGTTTTCAAAACAGTTAAAAGACAATAGTTGAGGGGCATGTGAAGACGAGTGAAGCTGAATTTTGAATACGAGAATAAAATTTTTATGAAAAGTGATTTTCATCACTTTTTTGCTGAGAAGAATAAGCTATTTTTACTGCTGTAGTCAGTTATCCAGTGAGATTAATCTTTGGGTTTGACAAAAATTATTTAGCCATAAAAATATATTATTTGGGGGTTTTCTCGTTATGAGAGGCCCCTTAATTATTTTAACAACCTCTATCCTGATGTAAAGGGTTGATGCACTATACCACAAGTTTGGAGTCTTGTTTAAAGAAAATAGGTCTTTTCGATAGCTTTCAATAATTTGCTCGAAAAGACCTCTAAGTATCTTCTTATGACTGGTTAGTAAATTGCATTCTGTGCAGTTAATATAACGGGATAGCCATCGGTAATGAGAATCGTATGTTCGTGTTGTGCCATGAATCCACCCTTGTCCCCAACCATTGTCCAGCCATCGTTGAGTTCGGTTGCGTATGTGGAGGTCGTTGAAATAAAGGTTTCAATAGCAACAACGGTATTTTTTCGAAATCTTCGTTGGTCGAAGCGGTTTTTATAGTTAAGCAGTTCGTCGGGCTCCTCGTGCAGACTTTTTCCTACACCATGTCCCCCAAGGTTCTTGATGACTTTATACCCTCTTTTTTTAGCCTCAGTTTCGATTAGATGCCCAATATCCGCTATTTTCACACCACCACGAATATTATTGATTGCCTTTTGAAGAATTTCTTTCGATGCATTGACCAATTTTTCGTGTTCAAAGATGTCCTTTCCTATAACAAAGGAACAACCATTATCAGCCCAATATCCATCTAATTCGGCAGATACATCGATATTGATCAAATCGCCTTCTTGCAATATCCTTTCCGCCGTAGGTATTCCGTGGCAAAATTCGTTGTTTATACTGATACACGTGTAACCTGGGAAATCATAAGTGAGAGCGGGAGCAGATTTTGCACCCATGCTTTTTAATATTTCGGCTCCATATTCGTCAAGCTCCTTCGTGGACATGCCCACTTGAGCATGTTCTATCATAGCTTTTAAGGTGATGGCAACAGCATCGCTCGCTTTTTGTATGCCTGTTAGCTCAGTTTCATTCGTTATAGACATTGCTGATGTTTTTATTGTGGAGCACGTAAGCCCTGTTTTCTATTTTGTTAAGGTATTACCACCGAGAACAAATGGTTCAAGGTCATTTTGTTATACCCGATGCAAACTAATACAAAGGTCCTAATAAAATTGAATAAAATAGGCATTTGTTTGCGATTAGAAGTAAATGTACAGTATTTTAGCCTTAAAAGTTTAGTAGCAAGTGCTAAATAACAATCTGTTTTTGTCCTAATTTTATTGCCTTAGTTCTTGATTTTGATGTTTAGACATTTATTTTTTTATGTATCTTTACATAACTTTATAAAGTTGCTATTGATCATTTAAACTAGAACAAAATGGCTTTATTGGATACCCTAGAATGGCGTTATGCCACAAAAAAATACGACCCCACAAAAAAGGTCGCTCAGGAAGACTTGGATAAGATTTTGGAGGCAGCACGGATGGCACCTAGCTCTTCTGGACTTCAACAGTTCCGTGTAATTGTGATTACGAATCAGGAATTAAAAGAAAAAATTGTGCCTGTGGCTTGGGGGCAACAAATAGTGGCTGATAGTTCACATCTATTGGTGTTTGCAGGATGGGATAGATACACCGACGAACGCATTGATAAAACCTTCGACAAGATGAATACCTTGAGAGGTTTACCTTTAGACACCACTGACGAGTATAAAAATAGGCTGAAAGGCCAATTAGCAAGTTTTACAGAAGAACAACAAGCGGCACATGCGGCGAAGCAAGCTTATATTGCTTTTGGTTTGGCAATTGCACAGGCAGCAGAACTAGGCGTTGATGCAACGCCTATGGAGGGTTTTTCAAATGCCGAATTGGATGAATTACTTGGTTTAGATAAGCTAGGATTGAAGAGTGCGGTTATGCTTCCGTTGGGTTATCGGATGGAAGAACAAGATTGGTTGTTGAAGCTGAAAAAATTTAGACTTCCAAAAGAGGAATTTTTGATTGAGCTCGCATAAATTGTAGTTCACGTTAAAAAAAGCGTTTCCACCATTGTCGAAACGCTTTTTTTATAGAAAATATTTTTAAAATTGATAGGCAACACTTCCAAGTACATTTCTAGGCATTTGCGGGTTTACCGTTGTCCATCCTTTGAAATAAGTTTGATTTCCTAAATTGTTTGCTTTGAAGGCGAATTCAAAATGTTTAAATCCATAAGATAGACTCGCGTTCAGGAGTGTGTAAGACGGAAGGGTAAATGTGCCAGTTGCAACACTATTGGTAATTACATTTTCACTTGCATAATTCATGCCGATACCAAATCCTAGTCCTTTTAGTTTTCCTTGCTGTAAGCTATAGTTTGCCCAGATGTTGGAAAGATGTTTAGGCCCAGCTTCTGTCGGACGTAGGTTGTTGACATTCTTGTCTGCTTTAGTCATCTTACTATTGTTATAACTATAGCTCATAATGAGGTTTAGACCTTGAATAGGGGCCAATGTTACATCAAAGTCAACTCCCCGGCTCAAGCGCGTGCCGTCCTGTACACTAATATTATAGGTTTGTCCGTCAATGGTGACTATGTCAGGACGAAGCATATTATCTACTGAAATGTCATAGTAACTTGCTGTCAGGCCTAATTTGTTGTTTAAAAGGTCTAATTTGACTCCGGCTTCCCATTGTTTGGCTTGTTGGGGCTTGAAGTCTCCCGAGATGCTGGGATGTGGCTGTACAACTGGAGATACATTTTTAAACCCATTTTGATAATTGGCGAATAGTGATACCTGACCTTTTACAGCTTCATAAACCAAGCCAAAACGGGGTGAGAAAGCAGTCTGATGGTAAGTCCCAGTCGTTGTGTCTTTATCGAAGTTGTAGGTTCCTTTATTATCAAAATAATCCATACGCAACGCTAGGTTTAGATGTAGCTGCGATGTGAGATCCAATACATTTGAAACATAGGCTCCCAATACTTGATTTCGACCTCTATTGTTCGTTTTGGCTGCCGTTGAAGCGCTTATGGCTGCGTCAATGGTTCCTGCATTAAATTTATAGTAATCTGGATCATCTATTGCTGTGTTGATCTGGTCTACAAGGACATAGGGCGAATTATGTGTTTCTGTTTGCTGGTATAAATAATCCAGACCGACAAGTAGTCTATTGCGAAGCTCACCGATATGAAAATCACCAATAAAGTTCTGTTGAGCATTGATATTTTTTGCAGCATAATTTTGTTTACCAGCATATCTGTTAATAAGTGTGTCATTGCTGTTTTGTAGGTACATCACATATTGAAAGTAGCCATCGGCCTTCCGGTTGTTCCAGTTTACAGTGGTATTGGACGTCCACCGCTCATTAAACCGGTACACTACATTTCCGCGGAGGTTGGTGGTTGGGTTTTTGAATGTGACGTCGTTAGCAGTATAGGACTTATCAAAATCGAATTGGAGTGCCTCGGGGGTTCTGGCAAATAATTGACGTGAACGATTGAGAAAAACCATCAGTGGATTAGTAGCCTTGTTTTGGTAAAGTTCAACATCGAGTTGGATATCCAGTTTCTCGTTTGGTTTATAGGTTAGTGAAGGTGTAATAAACACCGACTTATTAAATCCTGCGTCTTGATAGGTACCTGTATGGGATAATGCTGTATTGATTCGTCCGAGCAATTTTTTATCTGCTGTTAATGGGCCATATATATCTGCCGTAAGGCGATGTTGTGCGAAACTTCCAAAAATATAATTTACCCGACCGCCCACGGTATCTAAAGGTTTTTTCGTGATATTATTGATTAATCCACCGAAACCAACAGCCGCACCGCCATATAATGAACCAGAGGGCCCTTTAATCACTTCAATTGTTTCGAGATTCGCAGGGTCTGGACTTGTACTGGAAATACCTACTACACCATTAATCATGGCAGCCTGCGTACTAAAACCGCGCAACGTGTAGTAACTAACACCGTCTCCGGGCCGTCCAGTCGCCGACCAAAGCTTATCAATTCCTGAAACGTTGGCTAATGCATCATCATAATTTGTATTCACCTGACTTTTTAGCAACTCTTTGGTAACGACAGCATACGACTGTGCGTTCTCCATATTTTTCAGTGGCATTTTGGAAACATATAAACTCTGTTTCCGTGTGAATTTGTTATTTCCTTTACCATTAATAACGATCTCTTGCAGTGTCGCTTGATTTTCAATTAAGTAAATATCAGGAACCCTATTTTTACCATCCGTAATTTCGACTTCCTGCTCATGTGGTTGAATACCTATGGCTGAGATGGCTAATTTTGCCTGACCCGGCTTAAGTGATTTAAATTGATATGAACCATTAGATCGTGTAGAAGTTGTTATGTTTTGCGGTTGTAGTCTGACGGTTATCCCTTCAATGGGCTTTCCGTCGGACGAAAGGATTTTACCCAGTATTTCTGCTTTGTGCTGTGCTTGCGCAAGTAGAGCTCCTGGGACAAGCAACATAAGGTAGATGATGATGCGATGCATTGAATATTTTATTTAGATTAATTATAAACAGAGGTAAAGTTATTGGTCCTATTGCATTTTTCAAAGGATTATCTATTATTTTTTATAATCATTCTAAATAATGTAATGTAACAATGCAAAGAACCCAAATTATCGCTTCGGATGATTTGGGTTCTTTGCATTGTTTGCACGCTATCAGCTGACTTAAATTGACTGTATCGGTACTGTGTAAGGTGTTTTTTTAATTTGGTAAGGCAAATCCATTGTTTTTATAGGCTACATAGGTTGACTGTTTGTCCCTTTTTTAATTTCACATATTGTATGGTGTTATCTCTCTGTATGAGCTTCTTAGTGCTGATGTGCATGAGTGCCTTGGGTTCAAAAATTCGAAAGGTACCATCTTCGGTAGCAGTTATTTTCAGCAGAACAATTTTATTTTCTTTTTTTTCAGCGCTTACGATAAATCCACCCATCGTTCTCAAATTTTTGAAAGACGCTGTTGCCCATTCAGCAGGTAAAGCCGGAAAAACTTCTACATAGTTATTTTTGCTCTGAATGAGCAATTCGTGTATTCCTTGTGCAAATGCAAAGTTACCTTCTAAGGTAAATGGTCGATACGTAAAGTCTGAATATTGCCCGCCTTTTTGGTCGCCATTCAAATGAAAGGAATTGGAGGAACAAAAGTTCTGCGCAAATTTTCGAAGATTGGTTACGGCTTCCTTTCCTTGTTTAGCGCGCGCGTGTAAACAAGCCATCCATGCAAAGGAATAACCAACCCACGCACGTGTACCCAGTTTTTTAATGTGATCTAGGGAGCTCTCAATGAGCTCTTTTTCCTGCGGATTATTGATGTCTAATAAATCCAATGGATAAATTGCCATATAGGGAGACATGTGACGGTGGGAATGTTTCATTGGAAGATTTACAGCAACCTGTAGCCCAGTTTCATCGGTCGCATAGTGAGGTAGTTGGGCCTTGCATTTTAACCAATTCTCTGCTTCTTGCGGTTTGCCCATTGCTGTACTCACCTCTGTAGCAGCCTGGAAAAGAAAATGCGCTAAACTAAGATCGAAATTAGTCCAATTGTCAAACCATGCTGATACACTATTGTCGTTGTATTCGGGACTGCTGCTCAAGGGCAGGTAACGGCGTTCATTTTTTAGTGTGGTTATATTTTTAAGGTAAGTTGCAGATTCCATGATATAGGGATAGGCTTGTTCTTTTAGAAAGGTTTTATCCATGCTATATTTCCATTGCCAATAAAAATGCTGGGCCGCCCATGCACCAATAGTAGGAGAAAGAGAATACTGAATCCATCCACCCATAGGGTCTCCATTTAATGTGAGGACACCGGGTACATTCAGCCCATCGACACCAAAATATTGCTTTGTAAAGTCCTTGTTTTTTTTGCGGATCTTCCAGAGCCAATCCGTATAGCTTTTGGCTTCGGCCAATCTATTTCCCGAATAGGCTGGCCAGTAGCTTAATTGTGTATTAAGGTCATTGTGAAAGTCGCCTTTCCAAGGAGGAAGACCACCATTATCCGCCGTCCACACGGCCTGAAGCGTAATTGCTGGAGCACCTTCTCTTGCGACAGCACCGAGTTTATAAATATCAAGATAATATTGTTTTTCAAGATTTTTATCAGGAATGGTTATACTTGATTTGGACCAATAGTTTGACCACCACTGCAAATGGCTTGCTTTTTCTTCGGTGTATTTTTTGAGGGAAAGTGCAGATGGGCTTGCCTTTTGATCATTGACGATTGTCCAATAACCAATCAGCTTTTTAGCTGATATTTTTTCCCACCTCAATACAACTTCAAAAAAATGATCATCATACGTTTTTTGGTGCAGCACTTCATAGTTGCTGGTGCGGATTATATTTCCTTGCTTATACCCTAATCTTGCTAAATCTTGACCTTCGACAACGCTTTTGTTTTCGTCTTTGTTTGCGTTATTTTCATATTGATGTGGAATTAATTGAGGTAAAAGGTCACTAACATTGTTTCCTGTGATTTCAAAATAGCCAAATGGTTTATAGGCATGTATGAAGGTTTTTAATATCCTACCATCTTTAAATCTAAGAATATTGGTGGCCTGTTCCAGATCAAGTACGTTTGAAACGACAGTGCCAAATTTCGCCAAGTCAAAAAACAGCGACGCTGCTGGAAGCTTGGTGGGATAGGGGGATCTGTCATAAGGAGCGTCTCCCCACTGTTGTACAATGCCGTAGCTGTTGTTTTTTATTTGTTGTTGGACCCAATTGAAATTGTGGTTTTCTATTGCAAAGGCCTTTCTTTCGTCCCATAGGTCTGCACGATCAAGCGAAAATCGAATCGTATTGTCTTTTTTCCAGATCAGTGCACCCAATTGACCATTTCCCAAGGGAATGGCTTCATCCCATCGCGAAGCCAAGTGATCGAAATGGAGGTTGTTGTCAGGTGTTGGTTGCCCGAAAGAAAACACGGTAAACGAACAGCATAGTATTAAATACAGATATTTCATGTTTGAAAGGGTTAGCTTGTAAATTTAAAACTCTGGATGGGGAGGTACTGACACTATTGTTACTTTTTTGCATACTATTTTAGCAAAGCGATGGCCCTGATCCTGGAATCACGTTTAAGCAAATTTAACTGAGATGTATGCAGTGTATGAAATCAAAAAAGTGAGTTCGTATCGAAATTGTTATACTTTTTGAGACGAAAGAATATGGTATAAAAGTACCGTTTTTAGGGACTGCAGTTTAACCGAAAAGAGTACATCATGCTGTTTTAAATCAATCTTTTGAGCAAGTGGGAATATAGTATCCAGAAAATCTTGCAAGAGCAAAGGGTAATATTGTTTATGTTTCTGTTAATCCAGTTTTAGTATAATCCAGTGTTGTTATCTAATTTTATCCTACTCGAAACTAGCACATTTATCGGATAGTTTCGGCTCCGCTTAACGAAAAAAACAATCATTATTTATTTCGTTGTAGTGCATAAACCTAAAATATTATAGAGTAGATATATCCCAATGCTATGAGAAAAAAGATTGTGGTGCTAACATTATTGGCGCTTGTGCTTATTGGTACGAGCATTTTGACCTTTGGAAAGAAAGAGCCAATTGATTTTAGCGCTGATGTTAAACCGATATTGAATAAACATTGTATCACATGCCATGGTGGGGTTAAAAAAAATGGCGGACTGAGTTTTCTTTTTGAAAATGAGGCCTTTGCCAAAGCCGAGTCTGGCAAACCAGCAATTATTCGTGGCGATGGCGAACATAGTGAATTGGTAAAGAGACTGATTTCCGATGACCCTGAATTGCGTATGCCTTACAATGCCCCTAAACTGAACGATGATGAAATTGATATACTCAAAAGATGGATCGATGAAGGTGCCAAATGGGGAGAGCATTGGGCATATACAACGCCCAAGGAGACTGAGGTACCTAAACCTTTTTCATGGCTCGGCATATTTGGTGTCAAACCTAAAGGGGTGAACAATACGATTGATTTTTTTGTTTTGGATAAGATGAAGGAGAAGAAATTATCCTTTGCTGATGAGGCCGATAAAGCACTGTTGTTACGGAGAGTGTATTTAGATCTGATTGGTATTCCACCCACGTTGGCAGAAATTCAAGCCTTTGAAGCAGATCAGCGTGATGATGCTTATACCTTGCGTGTAGATAGTTTGCTGGCGTCGCAGAAATATGGCGAAAAGTGGGCGAGTTGGTGGTTGGATATGGCGCGATATGCAGATACGAAGGGTTACGAGAAGGATGGTTCGCGCACGATATGGTCCTATCGGGATTGGGTCATTAAGGCCTTGAACAAGGATATGCCTTATGATGAATTTACGATTGAACAGCTCGCTGGGGATTTGCTCCCGGAGCCAACGAAGGATCAACTTATCGCAACCGCCTTCCATCGCAATACCATGAATAATGATGAAGGGGGGACCGATAGTGAGGAATTTCGGATGGCTGCGGTTTTGGATCGCTTAAATACAACCTATCAAGTATGGTTGAGTACAACCTTCGAATGCGTGCAATGCCATAGTCATACTTATGATCCCTTTAAATTTGAAGAGTATTATAAATCGTTAGCTTTTTTTAACAACACCAGAGATGAAGACACCCAAGGTGATCATCCTAAACTTCGTTTTTATACGGCACAAGATGAAAAGCGAATTGACAGTATAAAAAGGTGGTTGTCGACTACAGGAAATGCAAGCTTGGTAAAATCAACAGATCTATTCCTTCACACTCTTGAACCCAAAATACATGCGCATTACAGCGATCAAATAGTAGATGGTGCGCTTTATGATACGAAATGGTTGGGGGTTAGAACTGGAGGATCGGCTCGGTTAAGGGCAATAAACTTGGATAATAAACAGCAATTTTTTATGAATTTCTGGACAGGCGCGGTAGATGGAAAATTAGAAATTCACGTGGATAAACCTACAGGACCAATTCTCGCCGTTATTGATTTGCCGAGTACAAATGGAAGACAGGTTATTCAGTCTCCCATACTCCCGACTCGCGGTGTACATGACTTATATCTGGTTTTCAAAAATCCATCTGTGGCGCATGGGCAGCCGATCTGCATGATTGAATGGTTTGCATTTCGTGAGAACTTTCCACATGAAAAGTCACTGGATAATATGAATTTTCAAAAGACTTTTCTCCAGTTGGTCAACATGCAACCCGAAGGTGTGCCAATCATGATTGAAAATCCCAAAGACATGCATCGTAAAACAAATGTATTTATACGTGGTAACCGTCTGTCTCTGGGGGCGGAAGTACAGCCTACAGTTCCGGCTTCACTGAATAGTTTCCCGAAAGGCGCTCAGCGCAACCGTCTGGGGTTTGCGCAGTGGATTGTCAGTAAGGAAAACCCCTTGACAGCACGAACCTTAGTTAATCGCGTATGGGCACAGCTATTTGGCCGGGGCCTAGTTGAACCATTGGGAGATATGGGCACTCAGAGTATCCCGCCAATTCACCGAGAGTTATTGGATTACCTTGCCCTAGATCTGATGAATACCAAAAAGTGGAGCGTTAAAAAACTGATCCGCGAGATTGTCTTATCCGGAACGTATAAGCAGTCCTCTAGCTTGAACAATTCCAATTTTGAGAAGGATCCACAGAATTATTATTTGGCAAGGGGACCTCGGTTTAGATTATCTGCCGAACAGATTCGTGACCAAGCTTTAGCTGTAAGTGGATTGCTTAGCAACAAAATGTATGGACCAAGTGTAATGCCCTACCAACCTGATGGGGTATGGATGACTGTATATAGCGGTGAGTCCTGGGTGAAAAGTGCTGGAGAAGATCAATACCGAAGGGGCATCTATACGTTTTTAAAGCGTACGAGTCCTTATCCGTCTTTTGTTTCTTTTGATGCTTCTAGCAGGGAGGTTTGTTTGGTCGACCGTATTCGCACCAATACACCGCTGCAAGCGCTTGCCACATTAAATGATCCTGTTTATCTCGAAGCGGCTAAACATCTGGGGGCTATTATGGAGAAAGAGGGAAATGGAAACCTTCGGAATGGTATTCGTGTCGGTTATAGACGTGCCATGTTGAAGGATGCCGATGAAAAGAAACTCAAGGAACTGGAACATCTTTATCAAAAGGCGTTGGTTGATTTCAGCAAAAAACCTGATTCAGCAGCCAAATTTTTGAATGAGGATTTAGCAAAAAGTAATGTAAAGGTCCTGTCTTCAAAAGCTGCCTACATGCTTGTTGCCAATGCAGTGTTGAATTTGGACGAATTTTTAACGAAATCATAAATATTGAAATGATAAATATGGACCGAAACTTCTGAATAAGGACTATCGTATGAAAACGAAGTCTTTTATTGAGAAGGTTAGACCTATAAAATAGTAAGAATATAAAACGAAATGAGCTACGCACTAAAATTTTAGAGACACAGCTCGTTCATACGTAATGATAGTCAGATGAAAGACCTAAATAAGCTAATAAAAGAAGCGCAACAATTTGAATTGCAGGCTGTCACCAGAAGACATTTTCTAAAAGATTGTGTGGCCGGTATCGGCGGTATTGCTTTGGGGAGTTTGTTAACGAGTTGTAATGGATGGGGACAGTCAAAATCAGCAGAAAAGTTGGATCTGAATGCACTCAATCCACTTGTGCCCAAGCCACCTCATTTCCCAGGTAAGGCTAAAAGTGTCATTTACCTGCATATGGCCGGTGCTCCATCGCAATTGGAGTTATTTGATTACAAGCCTGCCTTGCAGAAATTACATAATCAACCTTGTCCGGAGTCCTTACTTGCGGGAAAGAAATTTGCTTTTATTCGTGGGATTCCAAAAATGCTGGGACCACAGGCTACTTTTAAACAGTATGGAGCAAGTGGGGCTTGGGTATCAGATCATTTGCCTCATTTTAGTAAAGTCGTTGATGAAGTGAGTTTTCTGAAGGCTGTGCATACCGATCAGTTCAATCACGGCCCGGCCCAATTGTTTATGCATACAGGAAGTGCCCGTCTCGGTCGCCCTAGCATTGGTTCATGGGTAACTTATGGTCTGGGATCTGAAAATAGCAATTTACCCGGTTTTGTTGTGTTAACATCGGGAGGTAAAACGCCTGATGCTGGTAAAAGTGTCTGGGGAAGTGGATTTTTACCATCGGTATACCAAGGCGTTCAATGTCGTTCAAAGGGTGATCCCGTATTGTACATTGCCGATCCTGAAGGAATGGGAAGGGATATGAAGCGTGATTTGATTGATGCCATAAATAATGTCAACAAAACAGAATACGATACCTTTAAAGACCCCGAAACCTTGTCGCGGATCGCACAATATGAGATGGCTTATAAAATGCAGGTAGCCGTACCTGAAGTGATGGACATCAATAATGAACCGGCTTATATTCACGAATTGTACGGAACAGACCCTGGTAAGGAATCGTTTGCCAATAATTGCCTTTTGGCCCGGAAACTCGTAGAACAAGGGGTGCGATTCGTTCAGTTATTTGATTGGGGCTGGGACAGTCACGGTACAAATCCAGCAGATTCAATTGATCTCGGTTTTAGAAATAAATGCCGAGAGATTGATCGACCAATGACCGCATTAATTATGGATCTAAAGCAACGTGGTTTGCTGGAAGAAACACTGGTAGTGTGGGGCGGGGAATTTGGGCGCACACCGATGCAAGAAAATAGGGACAACAGCGACATGCCATTCCTGGGACGTGATCATCATACCGATGCCTATACCATCTGGATGGCAGGTGGAGGAGTTCGTAATGGTATAAGTTACGGTCAAACCGATGATATCGGGTTCGCCGGGGTAGAAGGGCGTAGTTCTGTACACGATGTCCATGCGACCATGCTTCATCTTTTGGGTTTTGATCATGAGAAATTTACATACGATTTTCAGGGAAGACCATTCCGATTGACAGATGTGGAGGGTGAACTAATTCAAGCTATAATTTAAAAAAATGAAACAATTTCTAGTATTAATTTTATTTATGAGCAGTTTTCTATCCATGACTGCCCAGCAGTTGCACATTAAATATTATTGCACCAATTGGGGAAATAGTGATTCCTGGGATACGTTCTGTCTCCGTGTGAAAAATGCAGGTTACGATGGTGTTGAATCCTGGTTACCTGGTAGTCCCAAAGAGCGCAAAGAGATGATCGATGCGTTACATAAACATGGATTGAGTTTAGGGTTACTTTCAGGGGGATCTGGTGGAACTTATGAGGAATATAAAGAAAGTTTTAAGCGTAATTTGGATGAAGCAGCACAGCTGAAACCCGATTATATTAATTGCTATACAGGTAAAGATTATTACTCGCTTGAACAGAACAAAACATTGATTGAGCTTGCTGATGCAGCTAAAAATAAGTACCATATCCCCGTTTATCATGAGACTCATCGCGGAAGATTTAGTTTTGCAGCCCATGTAACAAAAGAATATTTAGAGAGGATTCCGACGTTACAACTTGCGTTGGATATTTCGCATTGGTGCAATGTACACGAATCAATGCTTTCTGATCAGACCGAGGCTGTAACAAAGGCACTGTCCAGAACTGAGCACATTCATGCACGCATTGGGCATCCCGAAGGACCACAAGTCAACGACCCCGCCGCTCCCGAATGGAAGAGTATTGTTGCACAACATTTGGCCTGGTGGGATAAAGTTGTTGCTAAACAAAAGGAAAATGGGATGAAGTTATTAACCATAACAACCGAGTTTGGCCCAGCGGGTTATTTACCCACATTGCCATTTACACAACAACCGGTGGCCGATCAGTGGTCAATCAATGTCTATATGTTGCATTTACTCAAAGACAGATATAAAGAATGATGGTTTTCTTTGATGAATTATTGGGCTTTTCGGGACGACTTCATCCTCTTTTGGTCCACCTACCGATCGGCATATTGTTGTTGGCTTTTGTTATGGCAATTATTGCGCAGTTTAAAGGCGGAGCTATGTATTTGCCTGCTATTAAGCTCTCCTTATTCCTAGGGACTATAGCCGCCATAGTGGCTGCTTTATCGGGTTATCTGCTTTCACGAAATGGAGGTTATGAGGAGGATGTACTGAGCTATCACAAGTGGTTAGGAATTGTCGTGGCGTTGAGCAGCTTATTATTGTGGTTTCTCTATCGTAAAGAATCTTCTGCTGCATTTCGCTTTTGGCTTTTTTTTCTCGTAGTAATCATGATTGGGGTCACTGGACACTATGGTGGAACATTGACGCATGGAAAGGGCTACTTTGTCGAAGCTATGCCAGTGGCACTAAAAAAGCTGTTTAAAACGGAAGAAGATAAAGAGGAGGTTCTTATAGTTCAAAATGCACAGGAAGCAGATGCCTATAATGGAATTATTCAACCTATTCTTAAACAGCGTTGTCAAAGCTGCCATGGGAAAAAAAAGCAGGAAGGGGGGCTGGCATTGGATACAAAAGAGAATTTGTTAAAAGGAGGAGAGAATGGCACAGTACTGCATGCAAGCGATTCGAAAAAGAGTGAATTATATGCCAGGTTGGTATTACCTGAGGGACATAAGAAGCGAATGCCACCTAAAGGTCGTACGCCGATAACTCCTGATCAGATCAGACTGATTGCCTGGTGGATAGATCAAGGAGCCAATTTTGATAAAAAAGTGCGTGAAATACCACAAACGGAGGAAATCGCTCATTTGTTGAAAAAATTGGAAACAGGGGAAAAAGACACTCCATCGGTATTATATGCAGATTTACCTGCAGCGCCAGCTTTGCCAAAAGATAAAATCGATGCTTGGCAGGCTAAGGGTATTAAGATCATCCAAGTTGCAAAAGGTAATAACTTTGTGTTGGTTAATGCCATTAATTATCCTCAATTTAATGATAAGGACCTACAGGAATTATTAAGTATTAAGGATAATATTGTACAGCTGAAATTAGGAAATACAGCTGTTACAGATCTTGCTTTCTCAATATTTTCGGCAATGCCGAGTCTTTCCCGCCTACATCTAGAAAATACAGAAATTTCCGATGCCGGATTGAGCCAGTTGAAAGGTCTGTCAAAATTAACGTATTTAAATCTGACGGGAACAAAAGTTACCTCAAAAGGTCTGTCAAAACTGAACGACCTTCCGAGTTTAAAAAACGTCTATCTCTATAAAACCGCAAATCAGGAAGTCGCTACGATAAAGCAGCTGAACGCTAAGATTAAGGCAGATACCGGTAATTATAGTTTGCCTTTTATTGAAACCGATACAATCAGGTTTTGAGCTGTTGTTGGAATTGCTGGCTATACGCTGGAAATCCGCAATCCGAATGAAATATTATTGTATAATTTAACGATTGGGTAAGACGGGAAAGTTATTAAGGAACATAAACAGGATATCTTAGCAGATACGAAGCGAATGTATAAGGGGAATGATACAAAATGCGCTAGAGTGGGATAGGAGGAATAGGAATAGGAATAGGAATAGGAATGCGGAGGTGACGATTTCAAATAAAAGAGCAGCAAGGAATTTCCTACTGCTCTTTTTACATCACGATAAGCTGTTTTTATTTCGTGCCAGCACCTTCTAATAACTCGATGGCATCGTAAAGGACACCTGCTTCACCTCTAAAAGTTCCAGAGCCCTCTGGTTTGTTATCTTTTGTGTACCATTCATAAAATCCTTTGTTTTTGATAACACGAGCAAGCATCGGCTGTATTTGCGCATAAGCTTCCTGTTGAAAGCCATTTTTAACAAGCTGCTGAATCATACGACCACCAAACCAGGTCCAGTCCCCACCATTTTGATAACCGTAAGGATACATGCCTTTGTTCTTAAACGAGCCTGCCGGATAAGTCGGGTACACAGTAAGTCCAATTGTTGCTGCACCAGCATCTTTTACATTTTTAATCATTTTATCCAATGAAACTTTTATTTGCTCTTTGCTGAGCAAATTAGCCTCAATAGCAATTGCTGTTCCACCATGATAATAGATTTGATTTTCATCAAAATCAGCCGCAAATGGAGAGCCTTTGATATAAATATGGGGAATAAACTTTTGGTTCTTTTCGTCCCAAAGGTGTTTCATGGTATTACTTGCTATAGACGCTCTGATTTTTCCCCACTTTTCTTTTTTCTCAGGGAAAAGATCCATGTAATTGTCAAGCGCGATCAAAAACATTGCATTGTCGTAGATGTCCAAAGCAATATGCGAATTTTCATCCAGGTGGACACCCCAATCGTGTTCAGGTTGAACGTCACCCCAATCGACTGTAGTTGCGCCCCAAAGTAAACCATAAGTAGCATTATAACGTTTGTCCAATAAAAATTGTAAAGCATGCTCCATGCGATCCTTTACAGCCGCATTTCCAATTTTTTCATCGAGAAAAGCCTTATCTTTCGTTGCAACGATATATTTATGTACCGCTTGGATCAAAGAAGACTCCTGGTCCGTTTCAACTGTATTTTTGTGTGCTGCATAATCAGGAGCTAAGGGACTAGTGATGGTATAATAGTCCGATACGCCATTTTTTAAGCTGGATTTTTTGACAAAACCATCGGCAATATTACCATCAGGACCTTGTAGCTTAAAAAACAAAGCTAATTGATCTTTGATCTGTTCATGGGGATGGACTTTTGTTGCTAAGGTGATAAATGTATTGTAATCTCTAATCCACACCTCACTGTATCCATCCCCCGCATTGAATCCACTTTTAATGACGTTCGTAGCCATATCTTTGACAAGATTGAAGCTGCTGTCTTTTTGGATGCTGTCCTGTAAATTGCTTGTCGAAACCTTACCGCCAGCATTTTGGCAGGACAGTAATAGGAGAGACGAAGATAACGCAAAAAATATAGTTCTCATTGTGCTGTTAGTTTATAGTAAATGGTTTGATTAACATTTGGATTCTTTGACAAAAGATTGGATAACCTTTGCCTTATCGTTTCCTAAATTACGCAATGTATAGGATCCGGCAGCAGCAGGAACAGCAAAAGTCTCAGCATAATGAAAGACTTTCTTCATGCCATTTGCTGTCGTCAGCTCAATTGCCTCCCCCTCCACAAGCATCATGATGTGACACTGTCCTTGTGTTTCAATTGCAACATCCTGATCGAATTCGTATCTAAAAACATCGTAGAAATGATCTTCATGCGTTGGCAAATGTATTCTTGTTGCTTGCGCATCAAGGGCTACTTCAGTGGGCTGAGCGAGTAGCGTGTTTTTTACGACATCACCTTTTCGGCTAAAATTGAGGTTGGCGAATGCTCTATCAATATTTAATGGGCGTGGTTTCCCATCTAAATCCGGACGCACCCAGTCGTACATTTTAAAGGTATAATTGTAAGGTGTTGCACTGATTTCGAGTACGAGATTATTCACGCCGGAAGAATGTACAGTACCATGTGGTATCAAATACAATTGGTGTTTCTTGGATTCGAATTTTTGAACGTATTGCTCGATATCCATGGCTGTTCCGGTATGGAAGCTCTCTTCTAAAGCTGAGCGAAATTTGTCTGCATCAATGGATTGCTGAAAGCCCAGATACACTTGTGCGTCCTCTTTTCTATCAACGATATAGTATGATTCGTCCTGTGTGAAGTTTTCTCCAAATTCTGTTTTTGCATAGGCTGGACTAGGGTGACATTGAATGGATAGGTTGCCGCCATCAAAGGTATCCAGAAAATTGAAGCGTATCGGGAATTCAACATCGAAACGTTGCTGGGCATGACCAAGCACATTGGCACTTTCTTGAAACATCAATTGATCAAATGAAATTTCGAGTGTATGTCCATCTGCTTCGAGCAAAATGCCATTCTCAGGGACAATCATTTCGAAGGACCACGCATAGTTTTTGACATGCTGATCTATGCCTGAAAGGTGCTCTTTCATCCACTGTCCACCCCATACGCCGGGTTCAAAAGTTGGTCGTACGCGGAAGTAATTTTGGGACATGGCCAGCAAAGTAGCATGTAGATCCTTCCCTGTGATCCATGGTAGGTTTTGGGACGATTGTTGATCGGCAAGAATTTCGACACGGGAAAGGATAGACCTTTTATGTCTATTCAATATTTCCCAGTCGACAAAATAGTAACGTTTGTAAGTTTCCTTTTGATTGGTCTGTCTTGAACAACCTAAGTTTGAAGCTTCTCCCGCACGCATACGTTGAATTAGCACGTTTTTGGGCAGATCAATAAACATCAGCTGACTAGACGTATCGACTAATGATGCTCCAGGGCCATAAAAGATGGTATACTCAGCTTGTATTGATTCGGCGTTTGCTCGTATGATTTGAAGGTCCGCAAGCTTTTGGGTGTCAAAGTATTCAATGAGTTGAATCCCGGCCTTTTTTCCAAATAATGGATCGTCGCCACCGAGGTATGGTGCGACAAGCTCCTGGATCGCTGATTCAGTTTTTAAAGCTGAATCCATGGCAATAAATCGTGGAGTTACGCCCTGTTTTTCAAATTCTTGCTTTAGCTTGGGGATGATTGTAGCCCAGTCAACACCTACAAAACCATCAATGCTATGTATATTATGTGTAATGAGATGTGCAACAAGATCCGTGTAGGAATTTGATAGTGTTCCTTGAACCGGAAACGTCGGTGTGATTTCGTACTGAAAAGGTTTTGTTTGAGTATTAGAATACATATAATGTAATTTATTGCAAATGAATGATGTTGGATTAAGTCGCTTTTTGCTTACTTGTTTGTTGATTTTTTATTGTGCTTTTCAATCCAGAATTTTTCGATCTCTTCCAAAGGTTTACCCTTTGTTTCCGGAAGGAATGCCAGTACAACAAGGAATGCGATGGCACAGAAAAATGCAAACAACCAGAACGTATAGCGGGCCCCCCAGGAAGCGAGTAGAATGGGTGTTAGTTGTCCCACGATAGCATCGGAAATCCACATCACCATAATACTGATACCCATGGCACGAGCCCGGATGGCATTTGGGAAGATTTCGGCCGCCACAACAAATTTTAGCGGACCAATGGAAAAAGCAAAGAAAAATAAGAACGAAAGTATAGCGATAATCAATGCGATATTATTGACTTGACCTTGATTAAAAAGATACCCAGTAACCAGCAAACTCAGGGTAGCACCTACCGTTCCCAAAAGATATAAGGGACGTCTACCCCAATTGTCAACCTTCCAGATGGCAAAGAAAGTAAATAACACATTGGCGGCTCCAAAGAATAGTTGAGCATGATAGGAATTATTTAATGAAATACCAGATTCAAGCAATATGCTCGGACCATAGTAGACAATTGCGTTTATGCCACTGAGCTGTGAAAATAAAGGAAGGAATAAGCCCAATAGGAAGGCCTTGCGATAAATAGGCGAGAAGAGATCACCTAGATTTCCCTTCGAGGAAACGTTGCCGACCTCTTGTATATCCGATAGTCCTAATGCGCCACTGATCGCTGCTACTTCCGTGTTCCGCCCATTTTTGGATAGCCAACGTGGACTTTCAGGAATAAAGTAAACTCCGATGCATAACAATAAAGCCGGTACTGCACCAACTAAAAACATAGTTCGCCAGAGTTCATTTTGCTGTGCGGAGCTATATTCGAGAATCAAATAATTGCTGATATACGCAAAAAGGATACCGAATGTAATAGCGAGTTGGTAACAGGTGACTGATCTTCCTCTAAATTTACTTGGCGATATTTCCGCGAGATATAAGGGCACAACGATTGAGGCTATTCCAACACCCAAGCCCCCAATGCTTCTACTTGCAATTAATATGCTATAAGAAGGACTGAATCCACAGCCAATTGCTGAGCATAAAAAGAGCAGGGCCGCAGTAACAAAGGCTGGTTTTCTGCCGTATTTATCTGTTAATGGTCCTGTGAAAAATACACCAACAATACAGCCTAGCAGGGCTGAACTGACAAAAACGCCCTCTTGAGCAGGAGATAGTCCGAAAAATTGCTTTACTAACGGCAATGCACCTGCAATTACAGCCATATCGAAACCGAAAAGGAGTCCTCCAAGTGAAACGATACATAAAATGATGATAAATCTCTTTGACATCTGCGGTTTATATTAATATGTATATACATACAAACATATATCTATTTTTTTAATTATGCAAAAAATCTTATTTTAGCACAAGCAATCCAACTGATGAATTTAAAAATAGATCATAAAAGCCCTGTTCCGCTGCATATACAAGCAGAGAATCTGTTACGCGAATTAATTAAGCAGCCTGAATATATAGAGGGTAAGTTATTGCCCAACGAAATTGAATTAGCAAAAAGATTGGCAATTTCCCGTTCTACTTTGCGTTTGGCGATCAATAAACTAGTCTACGAGGAGTTGCTCATTAGAAAGAAGGGAATAGGCACGAAGGTGGCCAGTTCCAAATTTAGTTCCAAATCCAAGAATTGGCTGAGTTTCTCACAAGAGATGAAAAACAGAGGAATTGAGGTAAAGAATTTTGAGCTTCACGTCAGCTGGGTTGTTCCGGACAAAGCAGTCTCGAAGTTTTTTAATGTAGATGAGGACCAAAAGCTATTAAAACTGGAACGTCTGAGAGGAAAGAAAGATGACCCATTTGTTTATTTTATCTCTTACTTTCATCCGCGTATAGGTTTAAACGGCGATGAAGATTTTAAGAGACCTTTATATGAGATCTTAGAAGCAGATTATCATGTCGTTGCAGATCTTTCTCAGGAAGAGCTGGATGCAATGGCCGCAAATAAATTTATAGCTGATAAATTGGAGATTAATATCGGTGATCCTATTCTGTCCCGCAAGCGCTTTGTATTTGACCAATCTGGGAAGCCGATTGAATATAATTTGGGGTTCTACCGCGCGGAAAGTTTTACCTATACTGTCGAAAGCAGAAGAGATTATTAGGGAATTCACTCATCCTTTTTGAATGGATCAATTGGATGAGTGAATAGCTAATTTATTTATTCTTTTAATGATTCTTTTCCAGGGTAGTTTCAGCCCAGCTTTCTAGGAGAGCTATTGCTTTACTCAGCACGCCTGCTGAACCTTTGAATTTTCCTGATCCACTGGGTACGTTATTTTGACCATACCATTCGTAAAATCCTTTGTTTTTCACAACCCGATCGATCATCGGTTGGAGTTCGGTATAGGCTTCCTGATAAAAGCCATTTAAAACGAGTTGCTGGATCATCCGCCCGCCAAACCAGGTCCAATCACCACCATTTTGGTATTGGTAAGGTTGAGCCATTCCGCCAATGAAAAATCCGACGGGATAGGTTGGGTACAAGGTCAATCCAATACTCGGCATGCCAGATAACCGCACGTTTTCAAGCATTTGTTTGTTGACTGTTTTTATTTCTGAAGGAGTTAGTAGCCCCGCTTCTATAGCGATAGCGGTGCCGCCATGATAATGGATCGTATTTTCATCAAATCCTTTAGGAATAGGTGATGTCTTAGGGTATATGTGCGGAATGAATTTTTGTTTTTTCTTATCCCATAAATAACGTCTACTGTTCGTTTCGAGATTCTTTTTTAATCCTTTCCATTCCGCCACCTTGGGAGAGTTGGGCTGGATATCAATCAATGCCTGCAATGCAATAATAAACATCGCGTTGTCATAAATATCGATTGCCTCATTGGAAAGTTGGTCATTCCAATCACAACCAAAGCTGTCGTTGGGCTGTACATCTCCCCAATCTGCTGTCATCGCACCCCACAGTAGCTGATACTTTTGGTTGAACCGTTCCTTTTTCAGATAATCCAACATAAGTTGGATACGGTCTTTTACAGAAATTCCACCGATAGACTCTTCCAAGATACTGTAATCCTTTGTTTTTATTATGTATTTACCCAACAATTGGATGAGTGACGTTTCCTGGTCGGTTTCTACCGTGTTTTTAAAACCCACATGATCAGGAGCGTTTTTTGAATAGTAGGGTGTATCATCATGCCAGGTAAAGTCTTTCTTTAGTACATAGCCGTCTACCATTTCGCCATTGGGCTGTTGCATCCTAAAAAATACTAAAATAGCCCCTCTAATGTCCGCTTGGGACCGCTCTTCCAATGCGGTTTCGATGAATGTATTGAGATCTCTGGCCCAAATTTGTGAGTAGCCACTTCCCGCATTGAAACCTTCTTTGATGACCTCTCGGGCAAGGCTGTCCACATATTTTAGGTTTTGATCCGCTAGAATGCTTTTTGCTAACTTAAGTTGCGCGATACGGTCGGATTTTGTTTGTTGTGCTGATAGTTGGGTTCCGAGTAACAGAAGTATTAGACTAAAAAATGTGGTGTTTTTTTTCATTGTGGTTGTATTGTAATTAATTAGGATTGACAAGTGTACCTGTCAATCATTGGTATTTATTTCAACGTTAATTTGTATTTATTTCAGGCTTGTGATCGAAGATCAGCCGTTCGATGTGTATTTTTTTGAATTTATTTACTGGTTATATTTTAATATGTATGTACAATCAAAGTTATGGAAAAATGTCAGTATTTAAGCTTTAATAGTGTTTTATTTGATTAGTATTTAAAATTTTACAAATTTAGGCGTTGCGATGCAATCTGTTAAGTCGTTAAATTAAGTAATAAAATCTAACTCATGTTTATACATACTCTATTTTTTTGTAAGTTTGCTGTAGAACCTAATTGAGAACAATGGTAAAGCGTATCATTTATTATTTTTGTAGTTTATTTGTGAGTACGGCAGCTGTTTCCGCACAGCAGAAAACAGATTTGACCGTTTTTGTAAAACCTAATATTGGATCCGTCCATAGTCGGTATTTCTTTTATACACCAGCAGCCGTACCTTTTGGAATGGCTAAGCTCGCTCCGAGCACAAATGGAAGCTATGGGAACAAGTCGGGCTGGGAGGCCGTGGGTTATGACGATAGGCATACCTCAATAGAAGGCTTTGCTAATTTTCACGAATTTCAGGTAGGCGGAGTGGTATTTGCACCATCCGTCGGAAAATTGAAGACAATGCCCGGTCAACTTGATCGTCCAAAAAGCGGTTATCGTTCCGATTTTGACAAGAAGGATGAATTTGCCACTTCTGGCTATTACCGTGTCATGCTAAAAGATTATAATATACTTGCTGAGCTTACGGCAACGAAGCGTGTCGGTTTTCACCGCTATACTTTTCCAAAAACGGAAGAAGCCAACCTTATTTTCGATATTGGCCATGTGATGGGGGAAAGTGGACCGGTCGTTGATGCCGAAGTAAATTATGACAAACAGCACGTCTGGGGATATGTGGTTACCAATCCTGTCTATGTACAAAAATATCAGCAGGGGGCTACGGTCAAAATGTTTTTCTTTGCGGAGATCAACAAACAACCGAAGTCTTTTGGGACATTTAGAGATTCTATAACTTTTGACCAACATACGCGCATAAAAGGAAAAGGAGCTGGAGTATATCTGAAGTTTGGCACTGAAGCAGGCGAATCAATAGACATCAAGACGGGTTTATCTTATACTTCTGTAGAAAACGCACAATTGAATTTGCTTAAAGAGGCGAAGGATATGTCGTTTGATGCTGCAAAGAATAATGCCTTGCAAACCTGGAATAGTGAACTGGGAAGAATTTTGGTGGAAGGGGGCAAAGCGGACGACCGCATTAAATTTTATACGGGATTGTATCATGCTTTACTTGGCCGTGGGCTTGCAAGCGATGTAAATGGTGCATATCCCAAAAATGACGGCTCGGTAGAGCAGATTGCCCTAAATAAGCAAGGGCAACCGATTCATCATCATTATAATACCGATGCTATCTGGGGCGCATTTTGGAATTTGACACAGTTGTGGTCTATTGCGTATCCAGACTATTACAACGACTGGATTCAGAGTCAATTGTTGGTCTATCGCGATGCAGGTTGGTTAGGAGACGGTATTGCCAACAGTAAATACGTTTCGGGTGTAGGAACTAATTTTACGGGTTTGGCAATCGCAGCGGCCTACAATGTCGGTATTCGTGACTATGATATGAATCTTGCTTATGATGCGGTACGCAAAAATGAATTGGAAGCGAAGGACCGTCTGCCTGGAGCAGGAAAGTTAGATGTGGGAGTTTTCGTCCGCAAAGGCTACTCACCGTATATAAAAGATGATCATGGCAGTCCCGAATTAATGACCAATGGATCTCCTTTTGGCGCTTCGCATACCTTGGAATATGCTTTTTCCGCTGGAGCGGCTGCGCAATTTGCAAAATCATTGGGGCGTCAAAAAGACTATGTTAAATTTCAGGAATTATCCAATGGATGGCGCAATCTGTATGATGCCGAGACGAAGTTTATGCGGCCAAAGGATAGTACTGGACGATTCATTTCAAACTTTAACCCTTATGAACCATGGCGTGGATTTCAGGAAGGAAATGCATGGCAGTATACGTTCTATGTTCCGCATGTCCCACAAGAATTGGTTAAACTCGTTGGAAAGGATCTGTTCAATCAGCGGTTGGATAGTATCTTTACGGTGTCGCAGAAGAATGTGTTTGGAGGTGGTACACAAATTGACGCCTTCGCAGGGATTGAAAGTCTTTATAATCACGGTAATCAACCGAACCTGCATATCTCTTGGCTGTTCTATTTTTCTGGTAGACCTGATCTAAGTCAGAAATGGGTACGGGCAATTTGCAATGAGTTTTATGGTAACGATGCAATACATGGCTATGGCTATGGACAAGACGAAGACCAAGGACAGCTTGGAGCATGGTATGTCTTGTCAAGTATCGGCCTATTCGATGTACGAAGTCTCACGACCGAGAAGCCCGCACTTCAGATTGGCGCGCCACTTTTCGATCGGGTAACGATACAATTGCCTAAGGAATTAAGAAAAAATAAATTTATAATCCAGGTGAAGAAAGAGCAGGCCAATAGTTATATTGTTGATCAAGCTCGGTTGAATAATCGCCTGTGGAAAGGTTTGCAACTTCCTTTTGAACGTCTGGTGGAAGGTGGGATTTTAGATCTCAAGTTAAAAGGTAACTAAGTTTAAAATAAAAAAATAGCCCCATTCGGGGCTATTTTCAAGGTAGGTTGGTTTGTTGATTGCCTACGCGATTTCAGCAATAAAATTGCCCTCTTGATCCAAATCAGCTTTATGGGCTGCAATTTGTTGAAGATTAATATGTCCTATGACATATTTGAAATCTGGTGCGTAATATCGTTCTGTGATTTCACTGAAATTTAACTTTTCAATCAGTGAATCATCTGTATATCTCAAATAAACCTTAATTAAATAATCTTGGCTATAATTTAATGTGCTGGATTCTAAATGTTTTTTATATTCATAACGGTATCCGTAGCGAAGGGCAGCGATATCTGATAGCACAGCAGAACCTGTTGGGTGGCCACCTGCTCCTTTACCATAGAAAAATTGTTCGTCTGCAAAGGCCGCTTTTACCAATACACCATTGTTCTCATTTTCTACATTATAGAGCATGCTGTCCTTGCCTACTAAGCGTGGTAATACGTAAAGTACAACTTTGTTGCCGTCGATCTCTTTCGCCGTTGGTATCAATTTGATCTTGAGGTTCTTTTCTTTCGCAAAACGAATATCCTGCTGTCCCAATTTGTCAATACCAATATTAAAGACATCGTCTGGCTTAACATAGATTCCATACGCATGGGAAGCAACAATACATACTTTAAATTTGGGGTCAAATCCACCCACATCCAAGGTTGGATCTGTTTCTGCAAAACCAAGTTCTTGTGCTTTCTTTAAAGCATCTGTATATTGCTGATTTTCGTTGAAAACTTTAGATAAAATGTAGTTGGAAGATCCATTAAAAATACCGCTGACAGAATGAAGTAATTCATTGTCATAGTATTCTTCTAAATTCCGTATAATGGGGATACTTCCGCAAACGGCACCTTCATACAATAAACTGGTTCCGTATTCATGTTGGATATCAACCAGCTCTTCCAAATGACTGGCAATCATTTTTTTATTAGCAGATACCACATTTTTTCCGGATTTCAAGGCACGAACAGTTAGTTGGTATGCTGCTTCAGCATCATCTATTAGTTCGACAACAGTATTAATTTCTGGGTCACCTAAAATTGTTTCGGCATCGGTAGAAAATAAATCTGCTGGTAGCGAGCGTTTTTTATCACCGTTTTTAATGACAAATTTCTTGATTTCCAGATTAAGATTTTTGGTTTTGATGATATCGTAAAGACCTTGGCCTACTACACCAAACCCAAACATCCCTATTGTTAATTTATTACTCATATCTCTTCTTAAATTCTCTTATATATTATTTATTCTCTTATACTAATTCGTTCATGTATTCTTTTTGTTCCCTTAGAAAGCTGCTAATGATTTTTGTGAGTTTTTTTGTT
The DNA here is from genome assembly GCF_002339225.1 of Sphingobacterium sp. UBA2610. NCBI lineage: Bacteria > Pseudomonadati > Bacteroidota > Sphingobacteriia > Sphingobacteriales > Sphingobacteriaceae > Sphingobacterium > Sphingobacterium sp. UBA2610. Next base: position 14,148 of record NZ_DDKA01000001.1, on the reverse strand, counting down.
TCGATCAAAAAGCCATCGTGGCCATAGGTCGATTCAATCTCCTGATAATGAGCATTGGGGACATGTTGCGCGATGAATTGTTGCTCTTGTGGCGGAAACAACAAATCTGTATTGACGCTCAGCACTAACGTTGGACAATCGATGCTCGCTAAAGCGGATTCAATAGATTGTCTTCCCCGACCTAAATTGTGGCTGTCCATTGCTTTGGTAAGGAAATAATAGCTGTACGCATTATAGCGTTTTACCAATTTTTCACCCTGATAGTTTTGATAGGAGGATGCTTTATAATGATCGAGTTTTTCGTTATCATCCTCCTTTTGCGTGTTGGCATACGTTGTATAGTTGCGGTAAGACAGCAGCGCCATAGCGCGTGCAACTTTCAATCCTTTAGCTCCGCCATCAGGGTGATTGGCGTAAAAGGTTCGATCAGTTGTAATGGCAAGACGTTGACTTTCATTGAATGCAATACCCCATGGTGAATGGACGGCATTTGTTCCAACCACAATGAGATGGCTGATGGCTATACTATGCGATGCAGCCCATTCCAACGCTTGTTGACCGCCTAATGAGCCCCCGATAAGGATCTCGATGTTTTTGACCTCCAAGTGGTCTGCAAGGAATTGATGTGCGTTGACCAAATCTCTTACTGTAAATTCGGGAAAAGATAGGTAATAGGGCTGTCCCGTTGCTGGGTTTACAGATAGCGGATTACTGCTATTATATGCTGATCCTATAACATTGGCACAAATAATATAATAATCGTTTGAATCAAACAATTCACCTGTTCCAAAAAGACCGGACCACCAATCCAGCACATCTGCATTGGCCGTTAGTGCATGGCAAACCCAGATCACATTACTGCGATCTGCGTTGGGTTTGCCAAATGTTTCATAACTGATTTGTAAATCAGTAAGCTCTCTTCCATTTTCAAATACAAAAGGCTCCGGGTGCAGATATATATGCTTACTCATTTTACGTTTAAGTTTTAAGCCGAAAAAATCTGATTATTTAATTTTATCAAAAGCTTGTTGTAAATCGGCTTTGATATCATCAATATGTTCTATTCCTACAGAAAGCCGTAATAAGCCTTTGAACACTCCAGCATTGGCTTGATCTTCATCACTCAATTGTTGATGAGTCGTCGCTGCTGGGTGGATAATCAATGACTTGGTATCACCAACATTGGCCAAGTGACTGATTAATTCTAAGCTGTCGATAAAGCTATTGGCCTTTTGTGCTGCGTCACCTTTGAGTTGGAAAGAAAGCACTGCACCATAGCCATTTTTAAGGTATTTTTGTGCGTTAGCGAAGCTTGGAGAGCTTTTTAATCCCGGATAATTTACTTTTTCTACCTGTGGATGCGCCTCCAGCCATTTAGCGACCTCTAAGGTATTGTCTACATGGCGTTGCACCCGTAAAGACAGGGTTTCAAGCCCTTGTAATAGTAAGAATGAATTGAAAGGGGAGAGTGCCGGCCCGAAATCCCGTAGGCCCTCCACACGTGCCCGAATGGCAAATTGAATATTTCCAAATGGTCCGCTTTCACCAAAAACTTCGGAAAATACTAAGCCATGATAGCCTTCAGATGGTTCCGAAAATTGGGGATATTTTCCGTTGCCCCAATTATAGTTTCCACCGTCGACGATGACACCGCCAATGCTTGTGCCATGTCCACCAATCCATTTAGTTGCCGATTCAACAACGACATTTGCACCATACTCCAAAGGTTTAAATAAATAACCTCCGGCTCCAAAAGTATTATCGACGATTAATGGTAAGTCATATTTTTTTGCTACGGCAGCAATTTTCTCAAAGTCGGGAATATTGAAACTTGGGTTTCCAATTGTTTCAACATAGATCGCCTTTGTTTTATCATCAATGAGCGCTTCAATTTTATCGGCCTCGGCGTCCGTTGCAAAACGAGCTTCGATGCCCAGGCGTTTAAAAGAAACTTTAAACTGGTTGAATGTACCGCCGTATAAGTTGGATCCTGCAACAAAATTGTCACCACTTTCCAAAATATTATTTAAAGCTATAAACTGTGCCGCCTGGCCGGATGCAACAGCAACAGCTGCAACTCCGCCTTCCAGTGCCGCAATACGTTGTTCGAAAACATCCGTAGTAGGGTTCATAATCCGTGTATAAATATTACCGAACTGCTTTAATGCAAATAAGTTTGCGCCGTGTTCGGCATTTTCAAATACAAAAGATGTTGTTTGATATATAGGAACTGCTCTAGATCCCGTAGTAGGGTCAGCGACTTGACCAGCGTGGACCTGGAGAGTTTCGAATTTTAAATTTTTGTTTGAAGACATAATATATCAGATTTTAAGGGTTCAAAAAGAAATTGCAAAGTAAAAAGAGAAGCATACACACCTCCTTGAAGGGTCTGTTAAATCTTTATCCAAGAAAACGGAAATGATTTTTAACAAGCATGGAAGTGCATATGCATACGCATTCGCATCGATACAATTGTACGATGGGTTACACTTTCGCTTATCGTGCGGTTCACTTGTGTTGAACCTGAATTTTTAATGGACTTCAGTAATTTAATAATCATTGTCTTATGTCATTTATATGCTCCAAAACGATATTGTTTTGGACAGGAATTGGCACCTTTTCAAACAAATTGAAGGTTGCCAGTGGGTCATTGAGCCAGTCTCTCGCCACTTCTTTATAAATCAAGACCTACTGATGAAGGGAGGTGTTGATTAGAAATCTTCTTTCGAAGACGACACAAATATAAACTCTTTTTTTATTAAAGCAAAAGAAATGCTATTTTTTAGTTAAAGGAATTTTGAATAACATGCCGATTGGCATCACATATCTTCCGATGAAACCGCAAAAGTAACTGTCAATCGGGTATTATGATTTCTTTAAATTGATCCGTTCTGCAGTTTGATTTAAATCTGTTAGAAGAGGTTTAAGCGCATCGATTCTACTATGGATATCATAGGCGAGGTGGCGATTCGTCTTTTTGCTTAACGATAGCGAAAGGCCCACCAAATGGGAATTGACCTGATATGCGAGTGCCTGAAAATGGTGAATATGTGACCAATCCATCCATTTGTGCTCGGGTTCTTTTTTCATTTGATTGATGGCGTCTGAAAACAGGGCCATAGCGGTCTGCGCCTTTTTACGAGCCAGTCGTATATCAAACGAACTTTGTCGTTCGTCCGACAGACGGTTATTGATGATCTGGAAATAATGCGCGTTGTAAAGGGATACCTCTTTTGCCAGCTGAACCATGCCTGTGCTCTGGCGTACAGGTATCAAGAAATAACCCGCTATAGCCAAGAATGCTCCAATCAGTGTGAAAAGTATTCGGCTGCCTAAAATGAGATTGATGTTGCCTTCGAACAGATTGAGCGCAATTACAATTCCCAAGGTAATGAAGATGACACTGACCATATAATTAGATCGGTTGAACAAAAAGAATCCAAAAAGACCCAATGCAGCTATGGTTAGGAGTGCTGGAAGAAAATGAATAGAAATTAAGCAGAACACACCAACTATAATACCCGAGAATGTACCGACAATACGTTCTATATTACGGGTTTTTGTCATTGAAAATGCTGGCCTGGCAACAATAGCGATCGTCAGTAAGATCCAATAGGTATATTTAAAATCCAAAAATAAAATACCGATCAATGCACCTGTTCCAAAAAGAAGAGCCATCCGAACCGCAAATCGAAAAAGCGGATTATTCAGATGGAGTTTACTTTTTAGATCAGCGAGATTACGTAATGGTCGACTGATAAATTGTTGGTACTCGCTGGTGTCAATCTTATCCTGAATTTCCTGATTTTGATAAAAAGCGACCTGGATTCTGTTGAGTACATCAATAATTGCTTCGATGTTGCTTATGATCGAACATAATATACCTTTTGCTGGATCGGCCTGTTGTTCTTGAATTTCTTTTAAATCCCGTAAGAGGGCATTAATTTTAAAGTTATTATGGTATAATTGATGTGCATACCGGAACCTCTTGTTGGGTTGTGAAAAGCTATCGATTTCTAACGCTAATAATTTGATTGTGTGACGAATTAAGGGGAGGCTGCCCGTGTCTGCAAGATTTTTGCGAATTGCATCGTAGTCATGATCAAGCGCAATAATTAACTCATGGAGGTCAATTAATCCATAAACCTGACTGAGCCAATAATTGCTTTTATGCCACTGTTGGCTTATGATTTTTTTTTCTCGAAACAGAAGAGACCTGATTTGTTCCTGCTGTTCGCTGATCTGGCCATGAATTTTTCCTACGCGACTGTACGTAATATTCAAAGGAATATCGGGATCGTAAGACTGTGATCGTATCAATAGAAATTGGGACAATCCATGAAAGCCATTAGCCATGGCATGTTTCAAAGAGCGATAAGGTTGTATATAGGCTTGTAAAAGGCTAAAAAAATAATATATTATGGAACCTGTTGTAATCTGTAAGCCAACCGCAAAGGGGTGTTGTGGGGCCATTCCGATCACAAAACTCATGAGAATCAATGTCATGTTTCCAATTGCAGCATAGCGGGCTCCAAAAATGCCGTATAAGGTGCATATAAAACCGGCTGCCGCTAGCACGATAACCAAAGGCCAATGATAGGGAAATACAATAGCTGTAAACAATGATGCAACAAAGAAGGTGGGAATACATACTAGAGCTGAAGAAAGTTTATCTTTTCTGTTGCCAGGAGGATCGGTGAGTGTCGTTAACAACGATCCGACACCGATTCCGATAGCCGTGCTCGCTTGCGCTCCCAATAAATAGATCGCCAAACTTGGCAAAATACTGATGGCAACATTACGTAATGCGTCTCCAGCATGCTCGCCATGCATAAATCGTATCATAAGGATATAAATACGGTAGAGTCTTTTCTTCAATGATACAGTGCTCATGAATCAGTTTACTAATTTTCGATGCAAAAATACAAATATTATGCTTAATATTTTTTGTATACAATTTATTTGTTTTGAATTTTATTTGTTTTTTGAATTTTTATTTTGATTCGATGTTTTTTTTCTACGAGATGTTTCAGAAGATTCAAAATTAGCTCGCATGATCCTATCCGCTGTAAAAGCGATCAGCGAAGGATAGGGTTTACCGATATTATTTGGTTGTCTACCGAGTGAATCGCACTACCTGTCTATTTCTGCTAGTCAACGTGTAATGAATACACGAGGTTTGTTGTCATTATTATGAAGTTGACTATCCGATCGATAGCCCAAAGAAATTACATTATGAAACCACAAAAAATTAAATTGCTCTTATTTTCTATTGTTTTATTCCTGTGTTCTAATGCCGGACCCGTTTCAGCACAGTCTGACGAGGGGAAATTACGTACTGTCGTTGTTGGGCAGGACAACAAGCCCATTGCTGCCGCAAATATTTCACTGTTTCGTAAACCCAATGATGTCTTGTTAAAAGGAACCTTATCCAACGAAAATGGAGAAATTGTGTTGTTTGCGATACCCGAGGGGAAGTACAGCTTACAGGTGTCCACGGTGGGTTATGGTACTTATCGTTCTGGGGAAATAATGCTGCGTGCGGGTGATTTCAAGGTGCTGGATACGATTCGATTACAGCTGGAAAGTAAAGTGCTGGATGAGGCGCAGGTAATTGGCAAGAAGCCATTAATTGAAAGTCACCTTGATAAAGTTGTGCTCAATGTCGAGAACAGTATTTTGGCAACCGGAAATAACGCATTGGAACTCTTGCAAAAGGTCCCGGGGGTAACTTTAGACAACAAAAAGATCAACCTTCGTGGAAAAAGTAATGTGATCATCATGATTGATGGTAAGCCTACTTATCTTTCTGCAGATGAAGTGTCGCGCTTATTGGAAAATACAGCTTCAAATGCAATAGCCTCGATCGAAGTACTCACCAATCCACCTGCAAAATATGATGCGGCAGGGAATGCAGGAATTATTAATATTAAGACGAAGAGGAATACGCAATTTGGAAGTAATGTTAGTTTAAACCTCAATTTAGGGCAGGGTAAATATACAAAGGCTGATGGTGGCTTTCTCATAAACCATCGTAACAATTGGGTGAACTTATTTTCTTCCTATAACTATGCAACTGCCTTAGGCTTTAATGATTTAGATATCGATAGGGCTGTAGATACCAAAAGCGGGACGACTTTTTTCAATTCGGATTCTTATTCGAAATTCCGCTATCGAGGTCATAATTTCAAATTTGCGGCAGATTTTAACCTGGGGAAACAGGAGGTCATTGGATTTGTGGTTAATGGTAATGTAAGCAATGGTCATTCAACACGGGAGGGAAGCAATCTGATCGCTTCTCAAAAAGGAAAGCTTGATTCGGTAGTATTAGGAAGTAATTTGTCAGATTTTAAATACCATTACCTCACTTATAATCTGAATTACAAAAAGACATTTGATACCTTAGGGACTGAATTGACATTTAATGGGGACTATTCATATTCGAAAAATAATGACAATAGCACTGTTGGAAACCATTTTTTGGACGCAAACTGGGAAGAATTTAAATCACCGCATATTTTCCGGAATGATATGCTTTCTAAGGCAAAAATATTAGTTTTTAAAACCGATTTTGTGCATCCTTTTAATAAAACGACGAAACTCGAGGCGGGGTTAAAATATAGCCGCGTAAAAACAGATAATAATTTGTTGTACGAAGATCAGGATCAGCAAGGCGAGTTTGTGCAAAATAATGGTCAAAGTAATCATTTTTTGTACAATGAAAATATAGCAGCAGCTTATTTCAGTTTAAATAAATCGTTCGGAAAGTTTTCGGTACAAACTGGACTGCGTGTTGAAAATACGAGCTCCCTAGGAAACTCAGTGACGCTTGGGCAACAAACAAAACGTACCTATACCGATTTTTTTCCATCAATATTTGTACAGCAACAGATTAATGATAATCACAAGTTTGGTGCGAGTTATAGCAGACGTATTGACCGTCCTGATTATGGGTCATTGAATCCTTTTGTGTATTATTTGGATCAATACACGTATCAGTATGGCAACCCTTATTTAAATCCACAATATACCAATTCGTATGAAGTAAATTATACCTTTAAAGATCGCTATTTACTGAGTTTGGGCTATAAGAGGACCAACGATGCAATCACTCAAGTGATAGAAAGTAATTCAGAGACTAAAGCTATTGCACAGACCGATCGAAATTTGGCTTATTTTGATTATTAAAACATGAATGTCAATATACCCGTTAAGCTTTTTAAATGGTGGAGTATTTCTAACAATGCCAGCGCTTTTTATAATAAGTTTAGTTTTGATGAGCACTCCGGAGCGCAACGCCAATTGGAAAAGTTATCGTTTCAGGTAAGTTCCAATCATGATATCCGAATTGGGGAAACAACAAACCTGGAGCTGACGGGCAATTATTTCTCGCCAGCAGTATATGGCGTATTTAGTTTTCAGTCTTACTATGGCATTGATCTAGGTGCAGGTAAAACATTTCTTGACAAAAAATTGAATGTCAAGTTGGGTATAAATGATGTCTTGAATACAAGAGGCCAGCGCAGACTGTCGAGTTATCAGGAAAATGGATACTATCGTATACGAAATGCATATGATAGTCGGGTTATCCGATTGTCTGTTTCTTATCGTTTTGGTAATATGAATATTAAGTCAGCCAATAAAAAGGGAGGGAATAATGACGAAGATAATCGATTAAAAAAATAGGAGCTATTGTTGTGAGAGGAGATAAGGAGCAAGAGATGACGAACGTTCCCCTAAAACATAAAGAGCCAGCAATATCGCCGGCTCTTTTTGTTTTATTGGGAAGTTATCTTAACTTAAAAATAAGATCTCTCTCAATTTTGGAAGAGGCCATTTTTTGTCATCAACAATTTTCTCCAATTTGTTGACATGATAACGGATCACATCGAAATATGGTTTAACCAATTCATCGTAAGCGATTGATCTCTCACGTACATCATCAATTTGGTTTGCTTTTTTACGTTCTTGACGCATTGCTTCAGCTTGCTCCAAGATGGTATTTACGTGTGTTGAAATACGTTCTACAAAGTTCAATTGAGAGCTGAATGCTGCTTGTGCCAGACCCAGGTCTTTTAATCCTTTGACGTTTTCAATCAATTCATTTTGATAAATGAAACATGCCGGGGCGATTTGGTTGTTAACCATCTCTTCGATGACACGCGCCTCAATTTGTAATTTTTTATAGAAGTTTTCAAGCAAAATTTCGTGGCGAGCTTCTGATTCACGTTTGGTATAAATACCTAGTGATTCAAACAGGGCTAAAGATTCTTCTTTTACATAAACATCTAATGCTTTAGGTGTCGATTTGATGTTAGAAAGACCACGTGCTTCTGCCTCTTTTTCCCATTCTTCGCTGTATCCATTGCCTTCAAAGCGGATAGCTTTTGAATCTTTGATGTATTTGCGGACAACATTTAAGATCGCAAGATCTTTTTTCGTGCCTTTTTTGATTTGTTTATCTACTTCTGTTTTGAACTCGATCAATTGCGCTGCAACGATTGCATTCAACACGGTCATCGGTAAAGCGGAGTTTGCAGAAGAACCAACAGCGCGGAATTCAAACTTGTTACCTGTAAAGGCAAATGGTGAAGTACGGTTCCGGTCTGTATTGTCCAGTTTTAATTCAGGAACTTTAGGAATACCATGCCATAAGTTTGCCTCTGCTTTTACTTTTTTAGCAACACGAGCAGATTCAACTTCTTCCAAAAGCTCATCCAATTGAGAGCCTAAGAAAATTGAAATAATTGCTGGTGGAGCCTCATTTGCACCCAGACGGTGATCGTTGCTTGCACTAGCGATAGAAGCGCGCATCAAATCAGCGTATTCATAAACAGCTTTGATGGTATTGACAAAGAAAGTCAAGAACATCAAATTGTTTTTAGGTGTTTTTCCAGGAGATAATAAATTTACACCAGTATTTGTGATTAAAGACCAGTTGTTGTGTTTACCAGATCCGTTGACACCAGAGTATGGTTTTTCATGCAACAATACTTTGAAGTTGTGTCTTAAAGCAACTTGTTCCATGACATTCATCAACAATTGGTTGTGATCGATGGCCAAGTTGATTTCTTCGTACATTGGAGCACATTCAAATTGAGAAGGTGCAACTTCGTTGTGACGAGTCTTTAAAGGAATACCTAATTTTAGCGCTTCGTTTTCCAAGTCCACCATGTACGCTAATACGCGCTCTGGAATCGCACCAAAATAGTGGTCTTCCAATTGTTGGCCTTTGGCCGACATGTGGCCAAATAACGTACGGCCCGTTAACTGAAGATCTGGACGAGCATTATATAAGGAAAGGTCAACCAAGAAATACTCTTGTTCAATACCCAGAGAAGCGTTTACTTTAGTGACCGATTTGTCAAAATATTGAGCAACATCCGTTGCCGCTTTATCTACTGCGTTGATGGCTTTCAATAAAGGAGCTTTATAGTCTAATGATTCACCCGTATAGGAAACAAAAACTGTTGGAATACATAATGTTTTACCAGCACCTGTTTCGTAAATGAATGCAGGAGAAGATGGATCCCAAGCTGTATATCCTCTAGCTTCGAATGTATTACGGATACCACCATTTGGGAAAGAAGATGCATCGGGCTCTTGTTGAACTAATGCGTCAGCAGTGAATTTTTCAATGGCTTCACCGTTTTCGTCTGGCTCAAAAAAAGCATCATGTTTTTCAGCAGTCGAACCCGTTAAAGGTTGAAACCAGTGTGTGTAGTGAGAAACGCCGTGGTTAAGTGCCCAAGTTTTCATGGCCTGTGAAATGTGTTCAGCCAAATCTCTTGAAATAATCTGTCCCTCTTCAATGGATGCAACTAACTCCTTGTATGAATTTTTAGGAAGGTAGTCTTTCATTTTGTTTACGGAAAAAACATTCTTTCCGTAAATGTCAGTTGCTTTTTTAGTTTCAACTTTTTCAAATGAAGCAATTTGGCGTGAGCCTGCTGCTTCTACTGCTTTGAATCTTAGGTTCGACATTTGTATTTTGTAGTTAAATTACAGTTTTGTTGATTTTGTTTTTCAAAAATATTGTGTTTTTATTGAAAACTGAAATTTTTTTTGATGTTTTTTGTGAAATAATTCAAAAAATATGGTTTTTGGCTAATAAAAAAGGTGTGATTTATATAAATCACACCTTTTTTATTGTTTTGTGTTATAATTCGAATCCCCAGTCTATTCCTTTTTCGGTGGCAGGTACTCCTTTCTTCATCCAAGAAGGAGCGGGGGCACCTTTTAGGAAATGATCGAAGAATTGCTGTTCGCGAATTTGTATATCCTTACGGTTTTGTCGAAGTATGAGGTTATGTTCATCACCATTATAATTCAGCATCCATACAGGTTTGTTTAATCGGCGTAACGCAGTAAACATTTCAATACCTTGATACCATGGCACGGCCCCGTCGTTGTCATTAGCCATAATGACAACAGGAGTTTTAACTTTATCCAAATGGAATAAAGGTGAATTTTCGATATATAGTTCTGGAGCTTCCCACAGGGTTTTTCCGATGCGGCTTTGTGTATGTTCGTATTGGAACTGGCGGGACATACCACTTTGCCAGCGTATTCCGCCATAGGCAGATGTCATGTTGACGACAGGAGCACCAGTCCATGCTGCAGCGTACATATTGGTCCGCGTAATGAGGTGAGCAACTTGATAACCGCCCCAACTTTGGCCCTGTATTCCCATCTTTGTGCTATCAACCCATGCATTCTGAGCGAGGTATCTCATCCCAGAATTGATGTATTCTTCAGCTGATTTACCCGGATGACCTGTTTTGTAGCTTATATTTGGCGCAAATACCAGGTACTCGTTACTTACAAAATAGGGGATGTTCAAACGCGATGGCGTAGGAGCAGGGGGTTGATACGTATATAATCCATCTGAAAGCTTTTCATAGAAGTAAGCTATAATGGGATATTTTTTTGCAGGATCAAAATTTTCTGGTTTATAAAGAATTCCCTCAGCCTGATTTCCTTCGGGCGTTGTCCAATGGACTAACTCCGCTGTCCCCCAGTTGTAATTAGCCTGTTGCTGATTAATATTGGATAGTTGTAATTCGTCTTTGAACTTTATGGTATTGGTGTAGATATTAGGCGAATTCATATAATCCTCTTTACTGTACAGTATCGTTTGTTGATCCGCTGAAGAGCTGATATTCCTGAACGTTTTTGCCTCCACCAAAAGACTTTTAGGATCGCTATGCTGCCCCTTGAACTGGTAGAAACCAGATTCTTTGGTTTTATTGTCAAAGGAAGTTAGAAAACCACCCTTTTTATAGTCGAGTGTTGTGGCTTGTTCGCGGTCCTCTTCTCTTTTTAGCGGTAAGTAGCGGAAAGTTGTCTGCGATGCAGCTCCATAGCCGTTGGTCAAGATGGATTTGTTGGAACCGTCCAAGTTAAAATACCAGATATCATACCTCGAATTGACGTAAATCCCTTTAAAGTCCGGACTCCATGCTGCCATGCCATATCCTTGCGCGGCAGTAGGCATATCATTTTCCTCGTCAGCAAAGGACGCTGGTATACCGTCATTTAGCACCGTCTTTTTCTTTGAACTAACCTGATAGGAATTCCAGGAACCTTTATCTTGGTCGAAATATACGATGTATTTTGCGTCAGGACTTAAGATTGCATTTCCTGAAAAGTTTGAAAGGATTAACTCTTTATTTCCTGTTTTTGTTGAAACCAGGTAAATGTCGTCTCGTGTACTGCCTTCCCATTGACTTGCGATGCGCTTGCCAAAATCAGTGCGAGCTAAGATATACTCTTCATTTCCGTCCGGTGTAAGTGCGGTGGAGTTAAATGTTTGGTCCGTAAGGGGAATAATGTTGCGATTATATTTGGGGTAAGTAACCGCTAAGAAATTTCTTGCAAGATCTTTCTTTAAATTGACCAACTGCATGGGCTGTAAATAGTCGTCTTGCCAGTTCCAAACGTCCACTTTAGCATGCTCAAAATCAACCAAAGTGGTGTCTCTGACACGTGGTATTGGTGCTATGCCGAAAAATAGCTTCTCCCCATTTTTGCTGAAACGGATATCGCCATCCCCACTAACGGCCCAGTCTTTAGGTATACCATTGCTTGTTTTTGTTGCGAGGTATTGGGCTGTATCTATACCATTGGCATAATAATATAGATTGTAATTTTTTAGTAATGCCTTTTCATTGGAGAGATCCCCCAGGTAAGCGAGCTGATTACCTGATTCATCAAATTTGAAATTTTTATAATTACCTTTTCCATTTGATATCTTTTTAAGCTTTTTAGTTGCTATTTCGTAAAGGTAGACTCCAGATTCTTTTGATAGGCTATCTTTTGAATCTGTTTTTTTTGAAAAAACGATTTTTGATCCATTTTTATTCCATTCGTATTGATCTACAGATGAGAATTGCACCGAATCACCAGAATTTAGATCATATAAAGCAAGCGTTGCCACTGTTTTTTTCTTTTTATCGCTGCCTTTCTTTGCTTGTGTGGCATCAGTAGCCGTTTTTGAATCAGGTTTTTCATTTATTTCCTTGTCGAAAAGAAAAGAGACGAAATTGTTGTTTTGATCAGCAATTTTATAGGATTTTACCTGCGCAAATTTGACAAGGGATGACGTTGTTACATTGTAGATTGCCAATGAATCTTTTGGGAGATCTTCGGCTTTCTTCTTTTTGATCTTGGCTTCGCGGGTTAAGGCAAATGGCGCTTTGACCAAACTTAACAGATGATTTTCGGTATCTGTTAGTTTTCCATTATACCCACGGGGAATTTGAATGATTTCTTTGTTCTCTTTGGTTTTGAGAAAAAGCTGATTGTCGCCTTCTTGTGGAACGACCTGGAATAGGATAAATTTTCCCGATTTACTGATATAGGGTGATGATACGCTTTGCCAACTATCATATACCGTATGATCCAATGGTTTCTTTTGCGCATGGGCAGCGAATGCAGCCAGAAAACAAAATGGAATACAGATACTTTTCTTATTCATATTTTTAAACCTTTTTGTCGCAATTTATTCATAAAAAATAAATAAACATCGATTTTTTGGTATATTCATTGTTACGTAAACATAAAAAACTGGTTATGAAATCATCATCCGCTGTTATTATTTCGATTATAATGGGCGTTGTGCTCTTGCTCGGCACCTGGATATTGGGTACAGCTTATCGCTATAAGTTTAAATCGACGCAGACAATCACTGTTAATGGTAATGCCAAAAAAGATTTTGAATCCGATTTAGTCAAATGGAGTGCTACTTTTAGCCGAAAGAATTATGAATTGAGTGCTGCTTCAGCACAATTGGCTACCGATAGAGATTTAGTGCGGGACTTTTTAGTACAACAGGGGGTTAAGGCTGACGAGATCCGTTTCGAGGCTGTTAATATTGCCAAAGACTTTGAATATCATACCGATGGAAAAGGCAATGGTTATAATACTTTTTCCGGTTATACCTTATCGCAGGCCGTCAGTGTCGAATCAAAAGACTTAAATAAAGTTGACAATGCTTCAAGAGAAATATCGACATTAATTTCCAAGGGGATAGAACTTAGCTCCAGTACCCCTAACTATTATTACTCCAAGCTAGAGGATCTAAAGCTGGAACTTATTTCACAGGCTTCGAAAAATGCACATCAACGTGCAGAGAATATCGCAAAGGAATCGAATGCCGGATTGGGTAATCTGGTAAAGGCCGATCTGGGAATTTTTCAGATAACGGGACAAAACGACAACGAAGAGTACTCTTCAGGTGGTGCATTTAATACAGCATCAAGAAAAAAAACAGCTAATATCACAGTTAAAGCAAGTTTTTTGAGTAACTAATGAAAAATTATTTGACTGAATCTCAGTTCTATATTGGTTTTGATTGAAAATTTATTCAAAAAGTTTTCTCCTTTTCAATAAAAAACCTACTTTTGCATCATCCCAAACGGATATGCCCGGATGGCGGAATTGGTAGACGCGCTGGTCTCAAACACCAGTGGGAAACCGTGCCGGTTCGACTCCGGCTCCGGGTACTGAAAGCCTCTTTACGATACGTAAAGAGGCTTTTTTTATACACCTATGTTTTTCTGACCTGATGATTTCGGACCAAGCAGACTTCTTGGGGGATTATCAAAAATTTCCTAGTTTAGCATCTTTAATACAGATATCCCTTGC
>NZ_DDKA01000003.1:0-11851 GCF_002339225.1 Sphingobacterium sp. UBA2610 | reverse complement strand
AGTATTGGGGTAGTATGATAATTTGCCAATTTCTGAGGGTTGCGTTCCCCTTCCAAAATAGCTTCGATGATTGCTTTTCCAGAAAGACCAACTACATCCGCTAATACAGAATCTAAACGGACATTTGTAATACGAAGAGATTTTTGTATTTTATTGATATACCCAGAAGAATCCAGAATCAGGGAGCTACGATGTCGACAATATTGTCTGAGTGTTTCTGTGTATAGATCTGGAATAAAACTGCCTTCAAGCATTCCCATACTATGCAACTTTTGTATCTATTGACAATCCAGAACATCTGTCTTTTTCCCTTTTACATTTTTAGTAAATTTTCCATTGACCAATATTGGATTCAATCCATTAGCCTGAAGTAAGATAAACAGAGGTTTAAAATAACTACCTGTACTCTCAAGGGCAACTGTTGTGATATGATTGCTCTTTAGCCAGTCGCACAATTCCTGTAGATCTTTGGTGTAACAACCAAATTCCCGAACTCCATCCTCATTCTGGTTTACACATACAAAATGAGACTTACTGCCAACGTCAATCCCTGCGGCCATAGGATTAACAATAGGCATTTTTTCGTAATCGTTTACTTTAATTTTCCTCATAACTGTTAGTTTTTAAACAGATATCAACAGGTGGAGTTTTCAACTTTTATCTTTCTATACGGGATATAAATTCACCAATTATTGTTTCAGGCGCTCCTAGTGTAAGGAACTTCTCCAACCCAACCAGATTAATGTACGAACTTTTGATGTATCAGTTTTGGGAACCGGCCTTAGCTGATTTCTGCACCGGTAAATTTAACAGTTATTTTGCTTTTGTTAAAGGGAGGCCCCCTATCTCTTATTGATGTATCAGTTTTGGGAACCGGCCTTAGCTGATTTCTGCTCCGGTAAATTTAACAGTTATTTTGCTTTTGTTAAAGGGATGCCCCCTATCTCTTATTAATATATTTTTGTTGAGTTCTTGACCAATCTGTATCTAGTTTAAATATCCTCCTTATATAACAACCACTTCTCAGCTGTTTTAGGTAGTTTTCTGTATGGTAGTAGTTTTGGCTTTTTGCGTTTATTGGTCAGAGTTGTGATGGCGCGCGAAACAAGGATAGGACGGAAGGACTCAGGAAGTTGTATCTCTGCGGATTGAGCTTTCGCTAATAAGTCTTGGTATAGTTTATAACCTGTGATTCCCTCTTTAAAATAATCGTTCCTCAGCCAATCTTCTAGTATGCTTAAGACCAGATCCTGGTCTTCGGCAGAGACGTCATAATCTGGATCTACTGGAATGGAATAGGACTCGATCACGGTTGACTTTTTGTTAAAGCTACCCGTTCCTTTAAATTTAATGGTTTTCTTACCGGTCTTCTTATTTTCTATTTCTGTTTTCGTCGCATATATCTTAATTGTAGCCTCTTCAAAAGAGTCCTTGAAAAACATATCTTTGGGTACTTTTCCCAAGACCCGAACATAGAAATTAGTGTGATTGATATCGTAGGCAGCATCGGTCGTTAGGTCTTCATTTGCTTGGACCTCTTTGAGATCCTTGCCGATCAGAAATGCAAATTCCTCCTGTGTGTAGCCTTCGGCTTCACGGTGCATTCGAACTGTAGTATTGAGCTCGTAGGAAAGTGTAGGTATGGTAATCGGCATATAAAAATGATAGAACTCAAATTTAAGAAATAAAGAGCAAAAGACTCAATCCTCTTTCAATTCCATGTTGCGGATAAAGCGGATAAGTTTCTCTTTCTTTTCGTCAGCGTCATTCAGTTGAATTTTTAGTATTTTTCCCTCTATGTATAAACTTTCTAAAGAAGATGAAATATCTGAATCTGCTTTTTTGTCTTCTTCGGATAAAAAAGAGTTATAATAAGAGGTGATTTCAGCACGTAGACGCGGGGTATCAAAATAGCCATCCTGTATAAGTGAATTAAGTGCAGCTTTAATGCTCATCTTTTTCAGAATGGGTATTCTAGTTTTTTCTATTAGTTGATCATCATTTAGCAGTTTATTAGGTAAAATATCCTGCATAGTTAATCCGAAATGGTTTAAAGCTTTTTTCGTGAGCTCAGGAGAGTATTTCTCATTATTATATTCACTTTCAATACCGCCAACCCTTGTAGGATTTGTTTCGTCTGTAATAATCCGAGAAAACTCTCTTCCTGATATTTCCTCTTCAAGATAGAGAACTCTAAATGTGTCTATAATGTGTTGAGCAAACGCTGTAATTTTCCCTTTTGGTTTCATTACAGCTAATACCGTTAAAATTTACAAAATCAAATGTTATGTTAAATTTGCATTTTATTAAAAAAGTATTTATATTTGTTTTATTAATAGAAGATTTAAAGTCTTCATTGGTGTTTAAATTGAAAGTCTTGCGGCTATATTTTCTGAGGACGCAACGCAGGGCAGCAGTATAAACACTCACATTTTACTATTATGTGTATATTTGTACACATGTGGTAGATGTGGGTCTGCTGTAAACCCGTGTTGTGTAAAGCCTCAGAAACTTGTATATAGCCACGGTCTGCAGCCCCACATGTATCGCATCGCACTGCTGATCCACAAGACTCGTTACCAATAAAACGAGTTATGAACAAAAAACAACAATCAAAGAACATCATCACAGCCCCCGAGTAGCTCGGCTGGTTAGGCCAAATTAGATTTGGCTTCTCTTTGCCATGGACCACGTAACGCCAATATTATATACCTTGTGACCCCTCATTCAAACGTAGTCTGGCTCCCAATGAATTAATTATTACAAATGTGAACTGAGTAACATCAGGCTCCCAATAAAAAGCTGATTTCGATCGGAGAGGGGATGCTATGTACTTTCGGTTACGATTGACTTACTGAAAAATGAACAGGATTTTAGCGCTACAATTTGCTTTTGACTGGATGATTTATGATGTCCATAAGGTCGATTACACCCCTATAAAGGAGATTGAGGCATTCTGGAATCATTATGCCTTAGATGCAATTTCTGCTAATATTATCCAGCTATTGAGTACTTATCTTGATAGTGGCATAGGAGAAAATAGGCTCCTGAAAGATGAGGAAATGCAGGAATTTGCAACCGCATTGTATAGGGTGTTGATAGCTTATTGTATCGTCAATCATCGCCATATAGACCTGCGTAAAATGCAGCTGTCAGCAGAAGCTGAAGAGCGCATCGGAAAAGATCTAGAATTGAGCAAGAAAGTCGCTGAGTTTTTCAGTAGGTTATCGAAATAACCGCCAACAAAAAAATTATGAATATCCTACAATTACTAGCCTTTTTTAAGGGCTATATAACTTATATATTTCAAATACCTGTGAAGCACTACTTAAGCACAGATATAGTACTAATTACGCAAAATTTGCGTAAGAAAATTAGACAAGGAAAAATGTACTTTAAAGGTACTTCGATCCTGCTAAAAAAGCGCTGTAAAATTAGCGCTCAAAACCGAATAAAAAAAGCAGATTCTTCGAGCAGCCTTCGGGTTTTGTTTGAGGATCATTCGACACTGCGTCGTACCAACGTCGCCTCTTCTTCGGGAACGATTCGACTGTTGTTCGACTGCGCTTCGGGTACGAGTCGAAGCGTAGTCGAAGGCCTGCCGAAGCCCAGTCGAAGCGGTGCCGAACATGTCTCGAACATGTCCCGAAGAAGTCTCGAAGCTGAGCCGAAGGCTACCCGACAAAGGGGAGAGGTGTCACCTTCTTCGGACTTTCGCCTGATCAACTTCGCCCCAGCTTCTGCCTTTCATGCTATTGGCATCGAGTTTTCATCGGGATTTCATCGGGCTACACCGATAAAAACCCGATGCGGACTCGATGAAAATCCGATGAAATCTAAAAATTCGGCTGGAATTGCTCAAAAGATGGTCGAAGATTTTCAGCAGGTCGGAAATGCTAGATTGACTTATGAAGTAAAATCTGAACGATCTGTTTTAAGGTGTTTTAATTCGATCTGTGGGGTCTTAATGTATCGAGCTAATACTTTGCTTGTTTTGATGTATTTTGTTGCTCTGCGGGTTTTAAAATGCTTTTCATTTACTGAAGGTTATAAGTGCGCATATCGCATGGTCTTGAAGAACATAAGAGCTCTTGCCGCATTAGCTCTTATGTTTCATATGTTTAGTTTATCGGCTCAGACGCCCCGCAAGGACAGCGGGGCCGATGGGCTATCCGAGATCAAAGCGCTTGCAATAGGGGATACCATTCCTGAGAGCTTGTGGAATCTCGAAATGCCTGTTTTTAACGATAGCAAAGGTCGGTCAACAATTTCTCTTAGTGATTATAAAGATAATAAACTGATTATTGTAGATTTTTGGGCTACTTGGTGTACCAATTGCCTCGAAAGCTTTCCTAAATTGGATCAGTTGAAGGCCACTTTCAAAAGCGATTTTGACGTGCTGCTGGTCAACTGCAAACGAACGCGCGACGATCAGGCACGAATAGACAAGGTGCTCAAAAAATATAAAGATTCTTATCAGCTCAATGTTCAGTTTCCGTATCTCATCGGAGATACTGTATTCAATGCTCTATTTCCGCATCGTGGGATACCGCATGTCGTGTGGATCGGAAACGACCGTGTCGTCAAAGCAATTACGTACACAACCGAGCTTCAGGAGTCCAATGTCCGCCAGATTTTGGATGGCACGAAAGCGAATTTCTATATGAAGGACGATTTTAAGTATAAAGTCCAAGATAGTGTATCTACGGATACGCTCAAATTATTCTCCTCTTACCTGAGCAAACGTAGAGAGGGGATTCGGGAAATGGGGGTGCAGATAAAGGAAAGGGGGAAGGAAAAGGAATTTACATTTCTTAATACATCAGTGGCCATACGCATTTATGAATATCTCAGCGAATCAGGACATCGTATAGACCGTAACCTCTGGGTATTTGATAACAATGTGGGGAAAGAAATCCGTAGGAAACTCAAGACTCCTCAGCGCTACATGGATGAATATTGCTACTTTTTGCGTTACCCAAAGGATCGCTTAGATTTTGACCCGTACCGGAAAATGATCCATGATATTCAGGACAATTTTGGCGTCAGATGGGAAATCAGGAAAGAAGTGATCGACGTGTTGCGTATTGACTCTACGCCTAAAGTCTCACAATTCAAAACGAAGGGCCAAATACCTCTTGAAGCGCTTGATGCCTTGAATAACAAGAAGTTTTTTCAGAATTTGCCGCTCCGCAATAGCTTTCATGTGCTCTCTTGGTTGTTGAATAAACCTGTCTTGCTTGGCAATATTGAAACGATAAATGTCGATTTCGATCTACCGACAGATTTATTGGATTATACAGATGCACAGCTTTTGCAGTTGTTAGAGCAGCTTGGTGCAAAGATCACCATAGTGCCGCAGGAAGTGGAATATGTCTATTTCTCAGCAGATAGGGGGATATAGGCATGAAAACATTTTTATTAATGCTGTTATTCCTGATCATTTCAGGGGTAGCAAACTTCGCTATTGGACAGGATCTTATGTCTAAGATAGCGGGTAGGGTAATCAATAGCGAAAATAAAAAGCCTATTGAAGCTGCCTCGATTATCATTTTACGGGGCAATAGCAAAACAAAATCCGACCATGAAGGTCGGTTTTTGATCAGTGCAAATCATGGTGACAGTGTATTGGTTAGCCACATTGGCTATCATACGAAAACAATTTTATATAGATCTGGAACTTCAAGCCTGACGGTTATGTTGGTGCCTGTAGCTAATGTATTGGATGAAGTGATGGTCAGCTCAGGCTACCAGCAACTCCGTCCCAACGAAATGACAGGCTCTTTTCAGGTCTTGGATAAAAAGACACTTGACCAACAGGTGGGGATTAACATTCTTGACCGACTGAATAATCTGACCCCAGGATTCCGAAAGGGGACGTTCGAATTTCAGCCGAACCGCAATGAAAGGCTTAATATCTCGATTCGGGGACTTAGCACCATTGAGGCTTCTAAAGACCCCTTGATCGTACTTGATGGCTTTATTTATGAAGGAGATATCGATAACATCGATCCCAATAGTATTGCTTCTGTTACTGTGCTCAAGGATGCCGCAGCCACGTCAATATGGGGTGCCCGTGCGGGTAATGGTGTCATTGTACTAACCAGTATCAATGCTGCCAATAAATCGCAAAAGACAAGTGTCAGTATTTCGCATACCATCACGACTAAACGGATAACGGATTATAATAAGTTATATCAGCCAGCTAATTTGGACTATATCCAGGCCGAACAGGAGCTTTTCAATGCGGGCTACTATGACGGGAAGATCGAGCAGAGTCCATACCTCGCCCTAACGCCTGCAGCTGAAATTTTTCTGGCCCGTCGCAAGGGGCTGATTTCGGCGCAGGACTCTACAGTGATGATTGCCAAACTACTGACAATGGATGGTAAAGCTGCTTATAGGAATGCTTTTCTAAAGACTCCATTTTTACAGCAGTCTTTTGCAAATATCTCGGGGGCTTCTGACCTAATACGATATAATTTTGGGGTCGGCAATACGCTGGATCTTTCCGAAAATAAGGCTAAAGACAATAAGATCAATCTTTATCTGAACAATTCATTTCACTGGAATGATAAATTTGAGCTGAATCTCAACGTAAATTTCCTCACGCAGAAGCAGCGCAGCGGCACACCCGCATTTGACCTATTTAAATACGGCGGAAAGTATGTGCCATTTTTCGAATTTAGGAATGCTGAGGGTGAAGCATTGCCTTTTAATACAGGGTATCGAGGCAATTACCTCGATCAACTTTATGGGGACAAGCTGCTGGACTGGAATTATTATCCATTGCATGACTATGAGCTTGATCGCACGACAACACGGAAAAATGAACTGTATGCTATTGTGCAGGCTAAATATAATATAAGGCCTTATCTGTCAGCGAATCTATCTTACCAATATCAGACCCAGCGTAAAGCAACGGAAAGGATCGCACAGGTAGATAGTTATTATGCTCGGAATTTGATTAATATTTTTTCAAGTATTGACCCACAGTCGGGCTCGGTCGCACATCCGGTTCCTATGGGTGGAATCTATGACCTTAACAATGGGGATGTCAGTTCGTATACATGGAGGGGGCAGCTCAATTTTGACCGATCGTTCGGAGTTCATCATATCAATGCGATTTTAGGAGCTGAAATAAGAGAAGTATTATCAAAAGGTGCAACAAGTATTTCCTATGGTTATAGCGCTGATCCGATACGTACGAAAGTAGTAGATTACGCCAACTTTTATCCGACACTGCCTGCTGGAGGATTTTCCTCCATCCAGGGAAATGTTTCTCTGATGAAATCCGTGAATCGTTTTGTATCTCACTATGCAAATGTGGCCTATTTATATAAACAGCGCTATGGGCTCTCCGCCAGTATTCGTAAGGATGGAGCCAATGTTTTTGGTGTAAATACCAATGATAAGTATAATCCTTTCTGGTCAGTGGGTGCGAGCTGGCAGCTGAGCAAGGAAAAGTTTGCTGACTGGAAAGCGGTGAATGATCTGCAGCTCAGAGCTACTTATGGCTACAGTGGTAATATCGATCCTTCGCGAACACCCCTTCCTGTCACTGAAACAACCAGCGGACGGTATACCAATTATCCTGCTTTTGTGATCAGTACGTTGAATGATCCATCGTTGAGATGGGAAAAGGTGCGGACATTAAATTTGGGATTGCGGTTTGGACTGTTTAAAAGTAGAATAACGGGAAGCTTTGATTATTATGTGAAAAAGAGCACAGACCTCTATGGCAATTCATTGATCGATTACACCGTGTTTGGAAAGGCCAATACCACCGTGAAAAATAATGCGTCGATAAGAAGCCAGGGTGCGGAGTTGAACTTGACTGCCTTAGCGATCAGGACTCCGAATTTCAGCTGGCGGCCTGCCGTGCTTTTAAGCTTGAACAAAAATAAAGTGCTGGAATATTACAATAGGCAGTTTGGTCTGATCAATTTAGTGGGAAATGGCGCTAGTATTATACCAATAGTTGGTAGACCGCTCAATTCCATCGCTGCATTTAATTGGGGTGGCCTGAACGAACACGGCGATCCACAAGGGTTCTTGGTGGGTGAGCTGTCGACCGATTATCAAAAAATCAGAAATTCAACAGTAGGGGAAACAGGCGATAGTCAGACAATTGTATTTGTAGGCTCTTCTGTCCCACAGTTATTTGGAAATTTGATCAATACGTTTTCCTATAGGAATTTTGAACTATCATTTAACCTTTCCTTTAAAGCGAATTATTATTTCCGTAAGGAAGCAACCAACAGTGGCAACTTCTATACATATGGTAAAGCGTATTCAGATTACGATAGGAGATGGCAGTCTGCAGGGGACGAAAAATACACACAGGTGCCTCGGGTAAAGTATCCCATTGATGCCAATCGCGATGCTTTTTATCAGGGAAGCACAGTTAATGTGCTGAAAGGCGATCATGCTCGTTTGGAATATGTCAATCTCTCGTGGCGGAATCTGTGGCAGTTGGGCAGTAAAAAGTTAAATACCCGCTTGTTTCTCAATGCCAGTAATTTGGGATTGATCTGGAAAAGTAATAAAGAAGATGTTGATCCTGATTTTTCTGGGCGGTTAACACCTAATCCTACTTATTCCCTAGGGCTTAATGTCAATTTTTAAATAAAAAAATCATGAATATAAATGATAACCTAATCAAGATGTTGGCCGTTTTGCCGCTCTTGTTTTCTTTAATGTCATGTAGTAAGTTTTTAGAAGAGAAATCAAACTTTTCGCTTCAAAGTCCAAATACACTTGAAAGCCTACAAGGAATTTTGGATAATTCGATTGATATGAACATGAATGTTCCTGTGTTTGGTGATATTCATTCGGATGACTATTTCTTTACTGAAAAGGAATTTAATGCGGTGGATGATCAGTCCCGAGGATTTTATACTTGGGTAGGTTTTCCCTACAATTATCCCGATGATTGGGCGTTGATGTACGTCCCTGTTTATCAGGTTAACGTGGTGCTGGATGCATTGCCAAAGATTGAAGGGGTAAAAAGTGAAAAAGATAGGATAAAAGGAGCTGCACTGTTTTTTCGGGCTTATCAGTATCTGCAGGGAATGTGGATATTTGCCAAGCCCTGGGATCCGCAAACCTCAGATACTGATTTGGGAATTGTGTTGCGGCTGACCTCGGACCAGTCGGTACCTTCGAAACGCAGTACGGTATCAGCCTGTTACCGCCAGGTCATCGGGGATTTGGTAACAGCGGCAGGATTACTTCCTGATCTCGCTGAATCGCCTATGCGCCCCTCAAAAATAGCCTGCTATGGGGCATTGAGCAGAACTTATCTCTCTATTGGAAAGTACGATAGCGCATTTTATTATGCGGATAAGGTCTTAAAAGTTAAGAAAGACTTAATAGACTATAACGACTTTTCTTCCTCAGACCTATTGAAGCCTTATCCTTTATCTCGTTTGAATAAAGAGACGGTTTTTTATGCCCAGTTGACAACGTCGTATCCGAACCTCCATCCGAGTTATGGTCTGGTGGATACGATGCTGTATGCAAGTTATGCGGATAATGATATTCGGAAAATGCTGTTTTTTAAAGTTAGAAATGGGTACCGTAGTTTTAAAGGTAATTATACATCAGCTTTTAACCTATTCGGAGGTATGGCTACTGATGAGATGCTCTTGATACGGGCAGAGACCAGTATCCGACTGGGAAACGTCGAAAGTGGTTTGGATGACCTGAATACCTTACTGATGAAGCGAATTAAAAAGGGGAATTTCATCCCATACGTTGGATTTAATAAAGAGGACGCCCTCAAGTTGATAAAAAAAGAGCGGCGTAAAGAGCTGCTCATGCGTGGATTGCGATGGATGGATATAAAGCGTTACAACAAATATGATGGCGATAATATTAAGTTGATGCGGTATATAAGTGGAACCGAGTATGAGTTGGCACCGAATTCAAATCGATATGCTTTACCCTTGCCGACAGATATTATTCTTCTGACTGGGATGGAACAGAATCCCTTATAACATTTAATCGAATGCCCCGGAAGTTATCCCGGGGCATTCTTGCAGTATAAACATAGTTAAAACTGCATTTCCAAGCCTATAACTTATTAATTGGAGATATAGGTTGGCTACTAGGATTACTTGCCGCCGTATTTTTTGACGGAATGAATTGCGAACCAACTGCATTCGCATTCAGTGTAATCCTGCTCGGATTTAAAGAACGAGAACCAGGGGTACCCGTAAGATCAGAAGCGTCAGCCTCCATGGCGCATGCTGCATTATTTCCAGACCCGCAGTCTTCATCATTTGGCGTTTCGGTCCAAAGTGATTGATTTTGCACATCTGACGAAGAACTGGTGCTTCCATGGAAGTAGATAGTCACAGGATCTAATTTTTTTCCTGCATAAGCCTCAGCACCTTTAAATGCTGAGAATCCGATAATCATGGCTCCTCCTAATATCATGTAGCCATAATTGTTTAAAAATTTGGTTAGCATGTAGCTACCCTCCTTTCTGTCTTGCAAACCAATAATTGTTGAATAAGGTTGTTGGTCTGCAAACTTTTGGTAAATAATTGTCGGTACGGTCCTGTGTACCGATCGTATTTGGATGCCAGCAAACTTTTTATATTGCTGCTGGCGGTATTGGGGTCCCAGTAGTCGTAAATGCTGTCCGGTGTGTACCACATATCTTTTGACTTTGTGTAGTGGATATTCCAGTAGCTGATGGCTCCCATTGCCGGAAAGCCTACCAGGAATAATGCGATTGTTGTTCTGCCCGTCACAGTACGCTTGCTACATTTGATCACTGTACGGTGCAATAGCAATCCAATTATTGATAGGCCTAGGATAATGAGATTAAAGATCAAATGTGTTGTCCAGGAAATATTGCTGAGAAAGCTGGTACACATACAGGGTTTCTTGTCGTATACATGTAATACCCCCAGACCGATATAGATGCTAAAAACGATAATCAATAAGGTCGAAACTTTCCACCCCCAGGCAACTAGGCGTTGCGATGGCATGGCCAGCAATACGCCAACGCCGATTTCCATAAACGGAAGCAGCAAAAAAAGCACGGGAGCCAGATAACTGATTACCGGTTGCTGTTCAAGGGCAATCTTGAATGCCTCTAGCTGCCAGAGTTTTTCCATCCCCACATAGACCCAAAAAAGCACCATCGCTGCCCGAATGATCTTGTATATCATGTCTCTGGTTTTATTCCCTTCCATAACTTTAATTATTTGTATCATGGTATTTATTATTTCTTGTCATCGTTTTATTATTTTTCGCCGTTTCAAAAACAGGGCGCCGTACCTGCCCCTCCATATACGGTACAGCGGCCTGCCTGAGCGTCAGCTTCTACTTTCTCGTACGCTGTAAAACAAAGGTAGTATGGAAAATAGGCCGGCGCAGGTGTAGCGAAATGGTTAATTTGGAAAGTGCACCTGCCTCTATTGGATTTAAATAACGACTGGGATGTAATGAAGATGTAGTATGCGAAAAAAAGATCCGCAGAGGATTCTTGGTAAAACGGTCAGTTTTCGCATAATTAGGACTGTTTTTGATGGGTAGAATGAACACGTTTAGGAGGTGTAGCGGTGGCATACCCCCTGTTTTTTAAATTTTTATGTTTTATTTATTTAATTCAGGAAACTGTCTATTCAGTTCGTCAAGCATCGTATTCAATACCTTGCGGATACGGAGCGCTGTATGAAATTCGGCACTTTTGTCCATTCGGATCAGGCTATGTGCCGAAAGTAAGGTGCCTTCCCGCGTTTTGACAAGCCTGGAAAATACTTCGGCAACTTCTTTTTTCTCCGAAGACCACATAATATTCGCTTTGACAATTATATGCATCCAAAGTTTGAGC
>NZ_DDKA01000027.1:14999-15430 GCF_002339225.1 Sphingobacterium sp. UBA2610 | reverse complement strand
CGGCTAGGAAAGCACAAGAGTTTGGAGCGTCCTTGTCACGCACTAAATCGCCTACTAAGAAACCATAACTTTCTTCTCCGCCCACAAGATATTGTGCTGAATCACCTAAATTGGTAATCAATTCACCGATATATTTGAAGCCAGTAAGGGTTTCATAGTGTTTTACACCATAGTGATCTGCAATATCGGCTTGTAAGTTGCTGGTGACGATGGTTTTTACAATATATGGATTCGATCCGAGTTGTTTTAGTTCACTTTTTGCACTGAGGACATAGTATACCAATAAACTGCCGATCTGATTACCATTGAGCAGTTGAAACTCGCCCTTATTATTTTTTACGGCAATACCTACACGATCGGCATCAGGGTCTGTTGCTAATACAAGATCTGCATCAATTTCTTCTCCTTTTTTCTTTGCTAAGGCCATCGCA
>NZ_DDKA01000027.1:0-14692 GCF_002339225.1 Sphingobacterium sp. UBA2610 | reverse complement strand
CGATTACATTTTTATCATGTGGCGCAGTCAGCTGGCATCCATCATTCCAATAAGCCTTATAACCATTGTATTCCTTTGGGTTGTGTGAAGCCGTTAGCATAACACCACTTTGACAGCCGAAATGGCGGATGGCGAACGACAGCATTGGGGTCGGGCGCAATGCTGTGAACAGATGTACCTTGATGCCGTTGGCTGCAAACACGTTGGCAACCAGCTGGCCAAACGCCTGCGAATTGTTACGGCTGTCATAAGATACCGCTACTTTAATCTCCTGATCTGGGAACTGTTTCTTTAGATAGTTGGCTAATCCTTGCGTGGCTTTGCCGATCGTATACTTATTCATACGATTAGAGCCAACGCCCATAATGCCTCTTAAACCTCCGGTTCCAAATTCAAGATCCTTGTAAAAAGAATCCGTAAGTTCCGTCTCCTCATTATTGTCGATTAAATCCTGAACTGCTTTTCGAGTTCCTTCATCATAACTTGGGGTTAACCAATCTTCGATTTTCTTTTGTATGTCCTTATCTAAATTTTTCATTATCGTTAAGTTTGGTTAAAATTTACAAAATACTATGCGTCACATCCGGCATAAGCGCGGTCTATGACTGTAATATACCATTTTTCTCCCTCTTTTGTCACATGAAAAACAAAGGGTTCCTCATGCTCATTGGAGGTCATAATGGCTCTATAACTTCTGGATTCTATGTTCCTTAGTCGCTGTAATTCAGTATTACTAATTTTGGCATCAAGAATTTCATTCATGAACTTTGCCGTCTGAGATAGTTCATTCGGGCGGGATTTTTTATCATAATAGAATCCGGATTTATCCCACTTCATCGTACCACAATCAAAAATAGGTAGTTTTCCGGACTTCAAAGGGCCCTTGTACGTTAATTTTTCATAAGAATGATACTCTGGCACAGGTTTAGAAAAATTAAAACTGTTTTGGTGTACATAAGAGTCAAGTGCGCCTGGACGGTAGATCATATAAATTCCCAATTTGGGATGTATGTAGGTATTTATTGTTTTACTGTCCTGTTCCGAATAGGCCTTGGCAAGTTTCTCCAGTACTTCCTCCAGTGTTTCGGAGCTCTCTTTCTTTACGTCCTTTTCAGTCGTGTCACGTTTTTGTATGGTATCTACAGGAATTGAATCCTGCACGATTTTTACAGTCTTATCTTCTTTTTTACTATTTCTGCAGGAGATCGTGCTTGCAGTGAGACAAATAAGAATAAAGAAAAAGAGATTTCTCATGATGATTTTGTTTAGTATTACTTCTTAGAAGTCAAGTTTTCAATGATTGACTTTAAAATAGAGCGCGTTGACGGAAGCCACCATTGTTCGAGGATGTGCTGGATTGTCTCTTCTCTATTCTCGCGCAATTTAAGGATTATTTCCTTTCGGAAGTTCAATTTGGATGTCTGCCATGTCTTTTGGTTGAACTGCGTGATCTGTTTTAATTTTTTTGCTGCGGTATTGAAGAGTATATTAGCGGGAACAATGTCATCAATAAGACCCTGTGTTTTTGCTTCTACAGGAGAAAGCAATTTACCTTCGAGCAAATTCTGATACGCATTCCGTTTTCCAATCCAAAACGCATAAAGCTGAAATATACTTTCAGGGACGATTAGTCCGACAGGAATCTCGTTAAGACCGATCACGAAATTCCCTTCGGCCATAATCCGATAATCACAGCAGAGCGCCAGTACGCAGCCCCCAGCGGGGCTATGACCAGATATTGCAGCAACTATTGGTTTTGGAAAAGCGGCGAGTAGCGATGTCGCTTCCAGAAATAAATTCCAGAATTCGCGAATTTGTTCTTCATCATATTGGAATAGGGTAATTAGATCAAGTCCTGCGCTAAAGAAGTTTTCCTTGCCAATCAATATTGCACCATAAATAGCTTCATTTTGCTGGGAAGATTCCAAGGTATCTATCAGTTCCTTCAATAGCTGTGTGTCTATGGCGTTTGACTTTCCCCTGTCGAGGAAAATGCTTAAAATATGATCTTCTATTTTGGTTTTAATATGTTCCATAACCTTGTTTCTAAATTTAACGATTTGTTTGCTCTGCTATTGTGGTTTTACCGCTATTAAATATTCGAGATGAGCAATTTTGCCATCCATACTTATTCCCTCAACGGTTAGTTTGTAGGTTCCGGGTTCGTCAGAAGTGAAGAATTCGAAATGTGTTTTCCCATCTTTTGGCGTGATCAGATTCGGTTCCCAGGCGATTGTTGTCCTTAGGTCGCGTGTAAGCTTATTTTGGATTGTTGCATCGTATTGGGGTTTGAAAAATGTTCGGGGCACATATAACCCTTTTGGCGTGATGGTTACAATGCCTGTGGGTGTATAAGATGAAGCAATTGCATCTCCGGATTTACTGGTAATCACAATAACACCACTGCCTCCATACATGCCATAAATTGCCGTGTTTCCAATGCTACGCAAGACTTCAACACTCGCAATGTCCGCAGTATTGATCATATCTATTTGCTCGGGTTCAATATACATTCCATCGAGAACAACTTGCATCGGACTATTCATCGATCTTGTGCTGTAAGGGATTCCATTACGAAAAATAACACCATTTAGCCGTCCATTGAGGCATTGAGCAAATGTAGCACAGCCAGATAATTCGTCTGCAGAGATCACTTGATCGGCATTTCCTGGCCCATTGAGGTTTCTGGAGTTCTTGTCAGCTTTATTTGTTCGTACTCTATTGACCTGTACCTCTTCCAACCGAATGCTCTTTTGGATTATGCCCGCCGCTTCCAATTCGCCAAGGAATTGTTGGCTATTTTTCAGTTGTGTAAGCAGCGTGGTATTGATGTCGTTGACCAACAAGGGTTGATCTTTACTCGGATTTAGAGGAGGGGTAAGCGGGTTGTCGATAACAATATCAACTCTTTTTTTCTCTTTAGGGCCATCACCTGTCACAATAAACTTGACACTGTCTGCAAATAAAAGTTCGTCAAATGAAAATCGGCCATTATTATCGGTCAGTGTATCTATACTCAGCAACATGTTGCTCGTCGGTATAATTGTTACTTTGGCATTTGGAACGACAGCCTTGCGGGCCGTTTTCTTGATGGTCCCAGCTATGGTAAGTCCTTTTTCAGGAGGGAACGCAGGGGTTGCTGTACTTGTATAATTCTTCCAGTCCAACTTGCGCCAACCTTGAATCAGCATGAGATTGTCCAGTTCTGTCAGTCTGATGTTTGTTAAATCCGCAAAGTAATAATTGGGACGTTCAATAAAGCCGCGAAGATCAGATTTCAATAGAAGCTCCGAGACAATAGATGAATAATAGCGGTCTGTCGTAGAATCAACCTTACTGAGGTTTACCACTGATGCAGAAAGCGCAGCAAACCTCGTGGTGTCACTATCTTCATAGTTAACGGAAAGATTTGCGATCACTTTATCGCGTGTTGAGAAGCTGGGTTTGTTGAGTTCTACGGAGACAGGAAGTAAAGTCGATGTCGTATTGTAGTTAAACACGAGTCTTTCCACAATAGGAATCATTTGGTCTGTTAAGATAGACAACTGTAAAACTCCGGATGGCAGGTTTTTTTTGGGAATATTGAATAGGATCTCCGCTCCGTTTAGTTTCTGCTTGGCGGCATGAAGTACAAGGCCATTGTATTGGGCTATTAGATAAATATCTTTGCCATTGACCAAGTCTGCAGTAGCGGAAAGTTGCGCTGCAATCTTATCCTTTAGTACCGAATTTACGGTTAGAACATATCCGGAATTCTGTACAGGCGGTAATGACGCACTTGTTGACGATCCATCTTCGAAGATGGCTGTAGCGACGTATTTTTTTCCTGTCTGTAAGACGAGCGGGATACTTCCCATTCCCAGTGAATTTGTTTCAAAATCGGCAACTGTTGTTTGATTTTCCTCCACAACTTTTATTTTTGCTTTTTTTCCTAAACCATTAGGGCTAAGGATTTTGAACCCAGTTTTGGATAATATGTTGTTGACTAGTTCGCCACTTTCGGGGAAAATTTGGATGCTATTTTGGTTGTTTGGATCCGGGATGACAAAACTTTTTAGAATACGTCTTTTATCCAGCGAAAGAAATTGTAAAGACAGTGTCCCGCCTTTAAAATCATCTTTCAATTCCAGCGCTATTGTTCCATTATCGTTTGATTTCAGTCGGCCGGATTTCTCTTTATTGTTGTTCGGTTGTAGGGTATAACTGATGTTGTTATTAATCAGCGGGGCTCCCTGAATGGTTTTCAGATTAATCTGGAACATGTTTTCTGTTCCGTTTTTGACCAGTTCACTTTTCGTTATGATATGATCAGATCGACCATTTGTAATGGGGACGACGCGTTCATAGAAATTGGCTACAGAGTCATTTTGCATCCATCGGGTAAATGATCTAACGCGGTAGGAGCCTTCTTCCAAAGTGTCCGGCAGATTGAAGTCGCCTATACTTAGACCGAGTGTAATAGGAATTTTGATACTCTTAATGATCTTATTGGTGGGAGAAATCAATTCTACATTAGCAATTTTACTGATGTTGCTCAAATAATTAAAAGGGGCGGTGGTACAGTAAAGTTTAAACCACATAGTTTCGCCAGCCGAATAATCATTTTTGTCCAAATGGAGATAAATCTTTTCCTTGATGTGCCGTTCATGGTAAGTATCCAGTTTCTGCAAGGTCTGATCGATCTGGGCCGACGCCAGCAAAGCGAATAGCAGGCAGTTTACTAACAGCAGTAATTTAGCGTACATATGACTAATGTTTTATGAAAATTAGAAAATATTTTTCCTTTAATCAATTTATAAATCAAAATATTAGTCTCATTTTAAACGATCTGATACCTTAAAATTAGCATAAAAAAAATATCTTTGTGTTATGAATATCCTAATAATCGGTTCAGGAGGTCGTGAATCTGCCTTCGCCTATAAGTTGTCGAAAAGTCCACGTTTAGATCAATTGTTTATTGCTCCAGGAAATGCTGGAACAGGTGCGTATGGTCAGAATGTAAATATTAAAGTTACCGACTTTGCTGCTATTGCTTCCTTCGTTTTGGAGAATAATGTGCAAATGGTGCTCGTCGGTCCCGAAGAGCCTTTGGTAAAAGGTATTCATGATTATTTTTTAAATCGGGAAGATTTAAAAAATATCCCAGTAATAGGGCCGCAGCAAGAGGGCGCTCAATTGGAGGGCTCAAAAGATTTTTCAAAGCAGTTTATGGATCGCCATGGCGTACCTACTGCCGCTTCAAGATCGTTTGATGCAACATCATTGGAAGATGGATTGGCTTACCTTGAAACGCAAAAATTGCCGATTGTGCTTAAGGCTGATGGTTTAGCAGCAGGCAAAGGAGTATTGATCTGTGAGACGCTGGAAGATGCCAAAGCGGAGCTAAAAGCGATGATCGCAGACTCAAAATTCGGAGAAGCTAGCCGAGTTGTGGTTGTTGAAGAATTCTTAAAAGGAATTGAATTGTCTGTTTTTGTTTTAACAGATGGGAATTCATATAAAGTGCTTCCTTCTGCAAAAGATTACAAACGTATTGGAGAGGGGGATACAGGCCTAAACACTGGTGGTATGGGATCGATATCTCCGGTTCCTTTTGCAGATGAGACATTTTTAAATAAAGTAGAAGAGCGTATTATCAGACCAACAGTTGAAGGACTTAAAAAAGATGGCATTCCATATAAAGGATTTATTTTCATCGGTTTGATGAATGTGGAAGGAGAGCCTTATGTCATCGAGTATAATGTTCGTATGGGAGATCCAGAGACTGAATCTGTATTGCCGCGTATTGAATCGGATCTGTTAGATTTGCTGGAAGGTGTTGCACAGGGTAATCTGGAGCAACGTTCCTATACGGTATCTCCTAAAACTGCCGTAACTGTCATGTTGGTTGCGGGAGGTTATCCTGGAGATTATGAGTCGGGAAAAGAGATCGCCAATATTGAAAATGTCAAAGAATCCATCGTATTTCAAGCAGGTACGAAAGAAGTAGATGGTAAGATTGTTACTGCAGGTGGACGTGTAATTGCTGTTACCACATTGCAAGATTCGCTGTTCGAAGCCCTTCAGCAGGCAACTGCAGATGCCGGAAGGATATATTTTGAAGGTAAATACTTCAGAAGAGATATCGGTTTCGACCTTATTTAAAAAATATTTAAAATTATTTTTGGAATACTGATTTTAAGGTCTATATTTGCAACTCCAAAAACAACAATGTTATTGGAGTTGCATTAAAAGGCCCGTTCGTCTAGGGGTTAGGACGCAAGATTTTCATTCTTGAAACAGGGGTTCGATTCCCCTACGGGCTACACATCTAAAAGTCAAAACATACAAAAGCCTGCAAATTAAACGTTTGCAGGCTTTTTTGTTTTTCAGCATTTACAAAACGTATAATAATTCCCAATAAAAAAGTGAGTCATTCAGTGAGTCATTTTCTTGGAGTTGACTACTCACTGAAATATATTTAAAAGTTTGATTGTCAATGTGTTCATAATTTAAACATCTTGATCCGTTTTCGTTGCAAGGCTAATTTTGCATCGCTGAAATTTGTTTTTCAGTGGTGATGCAGAGCTCGCCGCAAAGGCGGCTCGGTTTGTTTCACTTAAATGATGTTGTCATGAGTACAAATTATTCCTTGCTCTTCTATCTGAAGAAACCCAAAAATTATGTTAACGGTCCTAGGCCGATTTACATGCGGATTACCGTAGATGGTATCCCAAAAGAAATCTCCACTGGACGGGAATGTGATCCGTCGAAATGGAACTCCAAAGCCAACCGTATGAAAGGCACAACAGAAGCTGTCAAAATCATGAACAGTTTTCTTGATACTCTCGTCAGCAAAGTAAGTACAATCCATACCGCTATGACGGCTGCCGCAGAGGAAATTACAGCAGAATCCATCAAACTAAGGTATCAGGGAAAGGATATTAAGCAAAAGCAATTCCTTGATGTATTTAGGGAACACAATATCCACATGGAAGCATTGCTCGGGAATGGATTCAAACCCAATACACTCAAAGGGTATAAAACCTCGCTTTCACATTTTGAAGGGTATTTAGAGAAAGAATTTAGACTCGCAGATATCGACACAAGGAAGATTGACCATGCTTTTGTCACAGGGTACGAATTCTTTCTGCGTTCCACGATGGGCTGTTCAGCCGTGTCGGCAGCAAAATACATGAAGCACCTTCGCAAGATCATCAAGATCTGTATTGCGCACAGATGGATAACGGATGATCCATTTGCCTTTTATAAGATCAAGGCGAAAGCTAAAGAGAAGGAATTTTTAACCGATGCGGAACTTCGGAGAATAGAGGAGAAATTATTCAAGATACCAAGACTTGCACATGTCCGCGATATCTTTGTCTTTTGTTGTTACACTGGACTTTCCTATGCCGACGTAAAGAAACTAAAATGGACCGATATCGCCGAGGGTGTGGACGGAAAACTCTGGATCTTTACCAGCAGGGAGAAAACCGAAACATCGTCAAATATTCCATTGCTTCCCAAGGCACTTGAGATCATTGAACGGTATCGTGATTATCCACCATGTGTGTCAAAGGATATGGTACTTCCTGTGCTGAGTAATCAGAAAATGAACAGTTATCTAAAGGAAATTGCTGATCTGTGCGAGATAACAAAAGAACTCACCTTTCACAAGTCACGCCATACCTTCGCTACTTCTGTGACGCTTGCCAATAGTGTTCCGATAGAAACCGTTTCCAAGATGCTTGGCCATACGGATATCAAAACCACACAGCATTATGCTAAGTTATTGGATAATAGGGTTGCTATTGATATGGAGAGACTGGAAAGAAAGATTGAAAGTAGGCCCTTGCAACTAAAAGAAACCGTTGTTAAGGCTTTATGTGCTCCAAAGGCTTTCTCTCTAATCAGTGTAGACCACAGGAAACAAAGTATTGCATAGGTTCATGTAACTGTTATAAGTAATAAAAATAAAGCCGAAGAACAGATCTTCGGCTTTATAGTAAAATCAAAAATTTTACAATCGAAAAAATTTGGAAATTTTCTGCCAGACAGTTAGTTTTGGATTTTTTTGATTGACAAGATCTTCTTTTATAGCGTCAAACGGTTCCCTAAAATAATCCTCTTTGCGGTTCTGATCATTTTTTCTGCCTAAATGGATTTCTTTTTCAGTCCATCGACCTGCAAATTCAATTTTGTTATTCTTTATCCAATAATGTGACTGACATTCAAAATTCCAATTTCCGATAGATGGATGAAGGGAAATATTTTTGCCATTAAATGTCAATCTCCAATCTGTTGGAGACATTGGTGTTACAACCTGGCTTCCACAGCCACACGCGCACTTATGTATCGCGGTACAGTATTCGATTGAGATGTATAGAGTACCTTCCTCTACATTTTCCGGGATGAATTCAACAAATTTATGCTGGAACATCTTCATTGAAAATTTTAGATACGCTAATTGAGTAGGAGCTGTGATGTTCATTCTCCAGATCAACATAAATTCCAGATATCTTTTTCCATTTCAGAACAGCAAAAACTGCGTTCAATGCGTTCAATTCAGCGATCTGAATATTCGTGGTATATTCGTTATTGTCCGAGTCTTCCGAAAATATACGGAGGGGTAGATGGTCATTTTTATTCCGGTTAGCAGAAGTAACTCTTACGGCGCCAGTAAGTTTGTCGTCAACAACATTAACCCCTAAGCCTACATCAGAAAAAGCAACGCCTTTACTAACTAAATAATCTGTTATTATTGCCCTCGCCGTATTTTTGTCAACACATACAAATACATAATCCATTTGGTCCAGCTCCCGTAAATTTTCTTTTTTTAAGTAATAGTCATGAACATGGATAAATTTATGCATGTTTGAGTACAGCTTTTGATAGTATACAACTTTTCTCGGGCCTTCACTCAGGTCGTTCATTGATGCTGCACCTGGAGAACGGAAAGCATTATGCTGATCAAAACTATCCCCGTCGAACAGATGGATTTCTTTAACCGGCGTTTTCGCTACCATATCCAAAATATAAGCTCCGGTACCACCCAGACCAATAATGGCTATTTTCTGCCCCTCTAACTTTGTGTTAATCATTTCTATATTTGCTCGGCTCGAATTGGTGTCAATGTACTGAAACACTGTTTCGTTAGCACTGTCCGCTATAACCTTAAAAGTCTTTTCCGTGACCAAAGGATCCAGATATTTAGCTGGTGCCGAGATGATATCCGTATACCTTTTAACCTTTTCGTAGTAATTAGGATATCCACCTGCGGGTTTATTGGAAAAAGACCGATTTACTGTAATCTCATTATTTAGTACAGCATTGGCATTGTTATGTTGAATAGCTGTGATAAATTCGCCGTTAACATCACACGGATTATCTCCTATAAAACTAATGACATGATCTTGAATATTATGTAACGTCGTTACTAAAGTCCCATATTGAATCTGTTTAATTTGGTTGACAAAGGGTATATGGTGGATAAGTAAATATCCACCACGCACCTCGATCTCATATCCTTCGTCACGTAGACGTTTAAGGTCTTGACTATGATTTATCAGTTGCTGTGACATCGAACACCATTTTATTTTTGACACGAACTACTGAACCTTTAACCATAGTGCCTTCTGGTTTAGGCTCCCAACCTCTGCTGTAAGTAACTGTATATCCTCTATTTGGACTATCATCATATGAACCAAAAGCCAATACGGCCAATTGCTCAAAGGAAATGTTTATTTCACTCCATTTATGGGGGCGAGCATTCACAATTATTGTAACTTCTTTCGGTGTTGGTTTAGAGAAAAATTTCTCCTTACCCGGACGGGCTAAATCAACTATTTCATCATCCAAGATTTGATCATCCTGCCAGCCTTCCTTGATATCAAGAAAAATATCATCCTCAGCTGGTATGCTTGCCAACTCCCTTATCTGAATACCCCTGATGTATTGCTTGTACCAGGTATAGGGCTTGTCGTTTATAAAGAATGCGAGCTTTTTCTTTACAAAGAAATATTCCCTTTCCGGCCTTGCAAGGTTAACCTGTTTCTCGTTTTCAATAAGCTCGTCCCGATAGGGTTTGCAGATTGATAAAAACAGCTCTGTATCCAAAGGTATTCCTGCTAGCTGTTTTAACTCTACTCCTGTTTTGTACTTGTCAAAAGTTTCGTACTCTTTACCTTCTATTACAAACTTGAGCGGTACTTTTGAAGTAGGGGAATGTTGCTCCCCTTGATGATTATTTACTTTCATCGTAATTTAAATTTTGATATTAACTAATTAATAATTGCTTATTGCTAATCGTTTCAGCAATAAAATAGGGCTTGCCCTGTAACAGTCGTTAAATAAGATGCAATTGAAATTTATTATATTAATACCAGGCCCAACAACTGACTTCATGCAGGCTGCCGGTTTAAAATCACGAAAAGCTTGTTTATTTCAAATAAAGAGGGTAATTTTGGACTGCAAAAACATTACCACCGAAAGCCTTGCAGGGCTTTTTTTCTCTGAAAGAATCAAGCCAGGTGATTTTCGCCTGGTTTTTATTTTCATAAATCTCCTTACCTCATTAAAATTTTGTGTCTTTAATTGTACTTGGATCATTTCCGGGTTTTACCGTATCGCTATCCCTGATAGGTCCGGCATTTGGCCGATGTATCCGAACTTCACCGCCACCGTTATTCGATGAAAACTGTTTTGCAAGTTGTTCTGCCTGCTTCTGGGTACTGACAATAGCAGACGCCTTTTTGCCCCCCTCTTTTTGGACATTCCATCCGTCCTGTCCTTTTTTCTGTGTCACATGGTAATTCGCCATAATTTCTCTGTTTTTAAACTTATAATATTACAAAGCTATAAAATCTAAATATATCAAGCAAATGTTTTTGTATATTTAGATTTGGTTTAGATTTACGCTTGACATTTCAAGATTTTTTTTATCTTTGTAAAAAGAATAATAATGATGAGTTCACTAGGCATAACATTGAAAGATGCAAGAAAAAATGTAGGGCTTACATTAAGACAAGTGGAAGAAATGACAGATATTTCTAATGCTTACTTGAGTCAATTAGAAAATGAAAAAATAAAAAATCCGTCTGTTAATATTTTATCCAAACTTTCATCTTTATACAAGGTATCATTAAAAACGCTCCTTTCAAATGCGAAATTGATCGATAAGAACGAAGCCCGGCAGGAAGAGATTAATTTAAGCTTTGCACAAAAAATAGCTTTTCGAGCAGAGGATTTAACGGAGGAAGAACGTAATGATGTTCTAAAATATTTGGAATTTATTAAATCGCGGAAAAAAGGGCTATGATTGATGAATTTACCCGAAAGGAAATCGAAAAAATATCTCATAACCTTTTAAAAGAGAGCAAGTCATTTGATATTTTCCCTACGCCGGTTGACAAGATTATATCGTATTCAAATTTTGCGATCGATAATAATGTAGATTTAAAAAATGTAGATACGTCATTCTTTAGCCTATTAAGGGAGAAATTAATAAATCCGTCAAAAAAGGCATTACAAAGCGCACTATCTAAGATAAAAGGCATTTTTGACAGAGAGGATAAAATCATATACATAGACTCAGATCTTGATAAAAATGTGGGTAAAAAGAACTTTGTCAAATTACATGAAATTGGTCACGGTGTTTTATCCTGGCAGAATGAGATTATGTTAGCGTTGGATAATGACGAAACTTTATGCGAAGAGTATGAGGAGCAGTTTGAAGCTGAAGCCAATTATTTTGCTTCTATTACATTGTTTCAACAAGAACGTTTTTATGAAGAATGCCAAAAATTGAATCTCGGGCTGGGAGCGGTCATGGCATTGAGTAAAAAATTTGGTTCTTCGGTTCATTCAGCCTTTAGAAATTATGTACTGCAATCAAAAAACAGATGTGCACTTCTTGTACTGAATCACCCTATTAATGAAAATGGTTTTACCAATGTACTAACCACAAGAGATTTATTCTATTCTAAAGCATTTCTCCGAGAATTTGGAGAATTAATGCTCCCAAATGAATTCGGTTTTAAATGGGCATTTGTACAAGACTTTAAATTCCAAAAAAAATTCCACGAGAAAGGAGCAATTTCACTAACAACTCAAGAAGGGGAGGAAATTAGTGCAGGCTATCATTTTTTCAACAATACTTATAATAGTTTCGTTTTTATCTTCCCTAAAGGTGAGAAAAATAAGGCAAGAACTAAAATTATAATTCAATAACTAAGATTAAATAGGCGGTTAGTTCAAGGCATATTGTGAAGAACACGCGATATCTGTTTTGGAAATTATATTCTTTCCAAACTTAAAGGCTCCAATTGCTATGTTTACTTAATTAGCGAACGCTACACTACTCTATCGAATAATTCCAGTTTCCTAACGCTCCGGGTATTTCCCAAGACTTGGCTTTGTCCTTATAATTATTAAAGTGCCCTTTTTCCCATGTGGTAATATGGTACCCCTTGCAGAATTTACAATAATAAGCCCTTTTGCAGGCATCTTTACCCATCCGGTGTTTGATACGTTTACCATCCAGCTTGTTTCTCACCCGCGATCTGAACTTAAAATGAAGCATTGCCCATTGCGCTTCGATTAAAGAAGGAAACCCAACTTTACCAGTAGCACGGCATTTCCAGGTATTGTCCCTTACTCTTTCCATAATCTATCCATTAAAGTTTACCTATTCTATTTTATAACTCCTTTTCTATTGGTACCTGCAACATGACCCATTCCCGGATATGTTTTGCAATCTTATCGGATACCTCAAAATTATACCGCCCCTCAAACGGTATTTTGAGCACAATACGCAACCTACCCCGTTTCAACCCGTGACAAGCCTGGATCATATCCAATGGTATGGCCTTGTCCCGGTCTATCTTCTGTACAAAGCCCTTCGTAATATTTACAACTTCCTTTAAACTGCGCTGCTCGCCACAGGTCAAATTTTCATGCATTGCATTTTTCAGATAAAGGCTGACGATGCTATTTTTAAACGTAAAAATCCCTAAATCTTTATACAATATCTTTTGTGACAAGATTTTATTATTGAGCTGGAATACTTCCTTCTCCACATCAATGGATTTGACCTGTACTAAGTCCATTTCATCCATAGAATCGACGTCCTTATCTTCCTCAGCTGTTTCCAGAATCTCCTTCAGTTCCTCTAGATCCGGAGAAAACAACTCGAACTGCTCCTCAAGATTTCTCATTTTTAACTGTTGCTGCAGGATAGTTTCCTTCTGTTCCAAAATCAACTTTCTTTGTCTTTGATTAATAGCGACATAGAAATAGGCTGTATAGCCCATATTCAGGACCAAAATTCCGCTAAATATGACCATTAAAGGAAATAGCAGCCATTCATCCTTAGCCAGCTTATCGGGGCCTATAATCCAGAACAACAAAAGTGATGGTAATATACAGCAAAATAACAATTGGGTAGCGGCGCGTTTTTCTGGGTTAACCAGCCAGTTTTCCCTTTTGTCCAATATTACGATAACCAATCGTATATAAAAGAAAATTATCGCTACAATCAATACAAAAAATAGATAGCTATAGGTGACAGGCCAGTCTAAAAGCCATTCCGCCAAAGCTCCACGGTACCCCAGATACCAACAGAATCCCCCAAAAACGAAGGATGCGATCAATTGCCAAATCCCATCAGGATACTGCACCGTCAATTTTCTATTATCCAGAGATCTATTCTCATTAAAACTTTTCATGTACAAACGACATTTTAAAAAATGCTATCAAAACCTACATATTTATCAGATTTATATCTTCTTTCTGTATATCTTTCGCCTATCAGGTTCATCCGACATTACCTAGCAACCTATCGCCGGAGAACTTCCTTAAAAACTCCCCTGTCGAAGAAATTTTTGTTATATAAATTTAGCCAATTATTTATTAAACAATGTCCAACTCACTTAAATCAATGCCTTTGTATCGTTTTATGGCTCAAATAATTCCCCTTCCGGATGAAAATTTAACTCTTTGTTGATAGAAAATCCTCCTTCGCTGTCAGGAAATCAGCACTCATTGTAAAAAATCGGCCTTTATTGAAATGGTTGGGATATTCACTGAAATTTCATGCTATAGTGGGTAAATTTAAAGCGTAAAACTTCACTGATTATTAAACCATAAATCATGAGAACAATAAAGAAATTTAGACTGCCATTTAGCCGCAATTATGTATTTATTGCAATTGCTGTACTGATAACCTTATATGGGCTTTTCTGGGCCCGGACACATAGCGAGCGCGTCTATAGCATCGGGGCAATGATCATTCTTATCCCATTTCTGGAAATGCGTGGCCAAGAACGCGCCATGCAGCTTTTCGTTATCTTTTTTGTCTGTATTCAGGTCAGCAGCATAGCACTATTTGACCGCCTTCCCTACCAGCTGCTGATCAGCTCGCAACCCTTTTGGACAGCTGTAAAAAAGGGCATACCGACAGCCTTTATCATCTGCGCGATGGCACATCTGTTTTTCTGGAGAAAGACAGACCTTTTCAAACTTTATGGGATCCAATTTCCCATCATGATCATTGCATGTACCTGGTATATCCGTATGCTGCTGATCATGGTTAATTGCCAGCATATCCCAAATTCAAAAGCTATAATCATACCCGCCATTGTTATCCACAAATTCCCTGCTTGCTGTGACCTATACGAACTATGGCATTCGTTCAATTATGAAGGTGAGGAAGACA
>NZ_DDKA01000026.1:0-89148 GCF_002339225.1 Sphingobacterium sp. UBA2610 | reverse complement strand
AGCAAATAGGGAGTATCATAAATCTCGCACACAATAGGGTCAAAAAGTGCAAGAACGAAATTGCATTAGCATTGACAGGAGACTGGCGTGAAGAGTATATATTTGAACTTAAACAAAGTTATGAGCTCTATCAATATCTTCAGAAAAAAATTCAAGAATGCGATGTTGAGATAAAAAACAACTTGAACAAAGAATCGAGGAAAATGAGAGAAAAGATGGCGAAGCGAGACCTTACTACCCTTCTGCTAAAAAGTTGACGCTTACCAAAAATGAAATAAATATTGATTTAGCTCAATTAAGCTATCAAATGAGTGCCGGAGTGGATCTTTCAAAGATAGAAGGGATTGGAAAGGGAACCATATTAACCATTCTATCAGAAGTCGGAACAGACTTAAGTTCGTTTCCTACGGCTAAACACTTTACGAGTTGGCTTCACCTGGCACCCAACAACAAGAAAACTGGAGGCAAAATAATTTCTAAAAGAACTCAGTCGGGTAAAAATAAGCTGGCAGATGCGCTCCGACATGCCGCAAACTCAATTGGCAATAAAAAGGAGGGGTATCTAAATTATTTTTTTAAACGAATCGCTTTAAGAAACGGTAGAGTTGCTGCAATTACAGCTACAGCCAGAAAGCTAGCAGTCATTATTTATAACATGTTAACAAAAAAGCAAGCATATCTTCCAGTTGAGAAGACGCTCTATTTAGAAACACTACGAAAAAATCAGATATCAGTGCCAGTGAGTTTGTTTTTCAATAAGTTACTTAACAGTATATTAATGTTGGTTATATAGAAATTTGGGGATAGAATTAAAGCCTTCGGCAACTCGTTTTAGGGGTCGCACTCGAGGCTTTCAGCCTCTGAGCACGAACCCTAAAAGGAGTGATGTGACACAGTTCAGTTTACACTACCTTTAATTTGCAATACCCCCCTAATTCGAGCACTTTTTGCAATCGAAAAAAAACACCCCAAAAGCTATCATCAAGCTTTTGGGGTGTCGTAGATTAATTTACTATATATTATGCTTAGTTAAATTTAAATTTAACACCAAACTGCATATAATAAGTTGAAGAGATCGATTCGTTCGGTCGATTCAACTCTTTTATTACATCGCCATTTGCATAGCCCAAGTTAAATGTTGGAACTGTAGTGCCATTTGCTGCTACTTTATCAATATTTTTTGGAGTCAATAAAATATTGTTATTAATTTTATAAGTACCCCAAGAAGAATTAAATAGGTTACCAATATTCATCACATCCCAGAAGAATTCTAATGAATTATTTCCGCCACCGATTCCTCTAAATACTTCTTGTGACAAATGGAAGTCAAACTGGTGTCTCCATGGTGCAACAGCGCCATTACGTTCAACATACTTTCCTTTGTGCTCGCTAAGGTACTTATCGCCATCCACTAAGCTCCAAAATATGTCGGATTGCTCCTGCGCAGTGTATGCTTTCTTACCATAGTTACTGTTACCAGCCGCTATATCAATAAATTTCAATTCTGAAGCATCTTTCGGGATGTAGATTAAGTCATTATTTTGACCATCACGATTAAAATCAGAACCATAATAGTAAGAGAATCTACCCATTGAGCTTCCACTATAGAATAATGTCATCGAAGTGTTCAATTTACCAATCCAATTGTTGGTGTAAGTCACAGATCCCATT
Source organism: Sphingobacterium sp. UBA2610 (assembly GCF_002339225.1). NCBI lineage: Bacteria > Pseudomonadati > Bacteroidota > Sphingobacteriia > Sphingobacteriales > Sphingobacteriaceae > Sphingobacterium > Sphingobacterium sp. UBA2610. Next base: position 87,477 of record NZ_DDKA01000026.1, on the reverse strand, counting down.
AAACGATGAGGAACAATATTGGTAGTATATCCCAGTTCGGGATTATTGGAGTTACCGTTTGCTTGAAGAGGAATAGACCATAGGTTTTGAATTTGATCTCCAGCTCCATCACCGTAATTTTTAGCTCCACTATAAGTGTATGCAACCATTCCGGAAAATCCTTTATCGAAGCCTTTTTGCAATTGAGCAGTTACCGAATAATAATGTCCACCTTTCGCATTGGTCATGTACGTTGGAATAAATTGTCCTGTAGATCCTTTAACAGGTTGTCCTTTTGAGTCAATTGTATATAGGTATTTATCTGCGTTTGCATTCGGGAAAATAAATCTAGTATCTCCATATCCAGCGATATTCATTGCCGTCGGATCAACCAAGTTTACATTTTTTGCAACTACAGCATTAATATCTTTATTATAGATAGCCTCTACTGTACCCACTACTCCCCAAGGTAACTTGTAATCAACAGCTACACTTGATTTCCAAGTTGAAGGAAATTTAAGGTTAACATCCATCGCTGACATATTTCCGGGCAATGAAGTTCCTGCTGCATCAGGCGTGGCAGGGTAGTTTGCTTTAATATCTGGGCTAAATGATGGCATATTTGCATCGCCAGCAGCATAAGTCTTTGTATATTGAAGCATACCAGAATCTCCTGATTGAGCAACGATCCAAACAAAAGGAATTCGACCAGTAAATACTCCTGTACCTCCACGAACAATAAATGAACGATCACCATTAACATCATAATTAAATCCAAAACGCGGAGATACCATTACTCTTGTTTTAGGCATCGCACCTGTATTTAGATGAAGTCCGTTAGCAAATTCTAAGCTCTGCAACAGTGGATGAGTTTTCATTTCCGATACATCAGGATATGTTGGAAGCTCTAAGCGGATCCCCCCTGTCAATTTCAATTTTTCATTTACTGTAAACTGATCTTGCAGATAAAGTGACCATTGGTTAAACTTGAAGCTTGGCATAGCCTGTGAGCCATCTGCCGTCAACGGATAAGTCAGCGCATAGTTTACAGCAGGTTTGCCACCAGTAAAATCTTCCCAAGAGTTATACATATAGTAACCAGCACCAAAACGTTGGAATCCGTTTACAGTACGCGATGTCTCAAACTGAAGACCTCCAGTAAAGTAATGATCGTTCAAGGTATAGTTAGCGTCATAATTTGCAGTCCAAGTTTTGACCGAGCGAAGATTTCCGTACGTAAACGGATCTGTTCCAAAAGAGGTAAGTATATTACCACCAGTACCAGCAATACCATCACGTATATCTACTAAAGGAAATACACTTCCCGAGACACTTCTAGGCTCATCTTGGTTCACATAAGAGAGACGAGCAGAATGATTCAAATTACCAATCTTTCCATTATATTCGGCTGTCGCGGAATATAAGTTTGTTTCTTGAAAATAATTCGAGTTTTGAAAACTTAAAGCATTATTTCCAGTTCTACTCATTGGATACACTTTTGTATCAATATTAGAACCACTAAATGAAGAACTCAAATTAGAAGGAGATTTCCCTTTAACTTGGTTGTATCTAAAATTGATTTTGTGATTATCAGCAATGTTCCAGTCGATACGAGCAAAAATCTTATCATTATTACTTTTCGAAGAATATCCTTGGTAAGCACCAGGATCATAACCGTAAGTATTTTTCAAATAATTGCTCACTTCATCCATAAAAGCAACTGTAGGTCTTGCAAAATAACTTGTAGTTCCATAGTCTGATTCTTTTACAGAAGCAACTTTGGTCGGCCCTGGTTCAGTTTGCTTCAATTGTTCAACATTCACAAAGAAGAATAACTTGTTTTTAATAATTGGACCACCTAAACTTACACCATACTGTTTTACACTTAGATCATTAGGTGTAAACACCACATCATTTACACGAGTTCCTTGTTGTTTATCAGAACGACCACTATAAAAAGCTGAGCCAAAGAAATCGTTACGACCAGAACGTGTTACAGCATTAATAGACGCTCCTGTAAAACCTGATTGGCGAACATCAAAAGGAGTTACATTCACTGAGATCTGCTCTATCGCGTCAATAGAAATTGGAGATCCATTTGCTGGAATATTTTGGCCAATACCAAATTGGTTATTGAAATTCGCTCCGTCAACAGTGAAATTATTGGCACGGTAATTTCCCCCACCAATAGCAGTCCCATTAGCCTGCGGAGTTAAACGGGTTAAATCATTTACACTTCTAGTAATTGTAGGCAAATTTTCGATCTGACGACGCCCAACAATGGTAGATGCTCCATTTCGCTCTCCTTTTAAAACTCCAGCTCTTGTAACAACTACTTCTTCAAGATTAGTCGCTGAATCGCCGAAAACAGGATTTACCACGAAAGGTTCACCTAATTGTAAATAAACATCTTCATACACGATAGGTTGTTGTCCTACATAGGTTACTTCAATTCTGTAAGGTCCACCAACACGCATATTGGCAAGGTTAAACCTGCCTGCAGCATTAGCCGAGCTTGAATAAACTGTTCCTGATGGGACATGCGTAGCTTTAATTGTTGCTCCCGATGTGAACTGTCCATTAGCCTCTTTTACAATACCTGTAACGCTACTTGTTGTAACCTGAGCTTGTACAGCACCATAGCTGGCCATAACAAGAGCGAAAAAGAGTAAAGATCTTTTCATATAATGTGATTTGTTAAAAAATGTTAAGCAAAATTACTAAGAGATTTGAAATTACAAAGGACTTAATATAAACTTAACACACTAAACCACACCCTTTTCATGAAATCCACACCAAAAATCAGACATCAACCTATAATTTATCACGACAAAAAACGTTGTAAGATGTTTTAAACCAGCATTTACATTCTAATTATCGGATCAAAAATAGTTTTCCACATCAATTCTGGATTTTTTTTTTGTAACAACATTCTTCCAATCGGAATTTAACTTTTTGAAAATTTTTAACTAATTTCCTGTCAATCGAGACTTTTATTAAACAACTCAGTTTCTTGTCGAATTTGAGCCACTGTAACTTATTCTGACCAAAAAAATCTAAACGATTCTATAGGCCTGATGGTTTATATAAAAAATGTTTCAAAAGCCAAGAACTTTTCAGAAATTCGCACACCTAATAATTTATGCTTCATGGAAGACGGTATTCAAAATTCTTCTTTTCAAGAACCTGCAGACATTAAATTGTCTCCGGCAGGACTCTCCTTCTTGGCTTCAGCGGCCAAATGGGCCAATTTTTTGGCCATTGTCTGTTTTATTTTCATCGGCATTTCTGCCATAACCATGGTCAGCCTAATCTTCGGAGCCAGTGCATTATCACTCGGGGCCGACGAATATGTCACAGCAGGGGCCTTATCCACATTCGGTGTACTTTATCTTTTATTTCTTGCTTTTTTCTGCCTTCCAATTTATTTCCTTTATAATTTCGGATCAAAAGCAAAGAAAGCTATTGAAAACCGCGACACCATTCAGCTGGAGCTCTGCTTGGATGCGTTAAAAAAACATTACAAATTTATTGGCATCATGGTCATCATTACCATAGCCTTTAATTTTATGGGATTGGTTATCGGTGTAGTGCTCGGCGTTAGCGATGCGCTAGCCGGGGTGTAACTTGATCAAAATATATTGCAAAAAAAAGAGGGATCTGCTCACGCAAATTCCTCTTTTCGTATCCTATCAATCGTTTATTTTTTATAATATTTCATTGCGTTTGGAATCAATTTCTGAATATCCGCAATCCGTCGCTCATCACTCGGGTGGGTACTCAAAAACTCAGGCTGCCCTTTTTGACTACCCGATGCCATACGCTTCCAGAAATCTACAGCTTCATTGGGATTGTAACCCGCCAAAGCCATAATAATCAAACCCGCTGCATCCGCATCCGATTCGTCGCTTCTCGAAAATTTCAGTTGCGCCAAGTTGCCTCCTAATCCATACAGATTATTAAAAACACCAAGCGTACTGTTTCCAGATACGCCTGCAGCTGAACCTAAAATTTGTCCACCCAGCTGTAAAGCGATCTGATTCGAAGCCTGAGCCACAGAGTGTTCTTCAATAGCGTGTGCTATCTCGTGTCCCATTACTGTTGCCAATCCCGCTTCTGTACGTGTTACTGGTAATATTCCGGTATATACCGCAACTTTACCCCCAGGCATACACCATGCATTCACGTCATCACTCTTCACCAGATTAAACTCCCAATTGAAGTTAAATTGATTTGCGCGACCTGTACTCTGCAAATACTGATTTACCGCCGTTGCAAGCTTGTTACCAACACGTTTTACCATCGCCGCATCTGCAGTTCCGGTTACTACTTTCGCGCTATTTTTCGATAAAAAATCTTTATAAGCCAATGCAGCTTGTTGGTTCACTTGATCAGCACTCACTAATTTTAAATATTTTTTGCCGGTAACAGCTGAAGTTGCACAGCCTGACAGCCCCGATGCCAGTGTTACGCATGCTAATACGATAGCCGAATACTTTAACATTCCGTTCATATGTCTATATTTTTCTTTCCATGGTCATATGGAATATCCAAACGTTGTTCATCGCGTTTCCGCTCTTCCCATATGGATATTTCACAATAATTATTAAATCGTACTTAGCAAATACAATTATTGTGCCTATTCTTTTTCCTTCGCTTTTTTCTTAAAAAGGTAGATCTTGGACTCGTGCCCCTTTAACAGACGCTCTATATTCTTTTGGTGGGTAATTAACAACAGGATACAGATGGCTATTCCGTAAAGCAGCACAGAAGGTATCGTTGTTTTAAAAATAAAGGCCAAACTAAAAGGAAATGCAAAACCTGCAGAAATGGAACCGAGCGAAACATAATGAGTTGTCAGCAGGATGATGATAAACACTGAAACACAGACCAAAGCGGCAGGTGTATGTATAGCGAGGATCATACCACACAGGGTTGCCACCCCTTTTCCACCTCGAAACCCTGCAAATACAGGAAACAAATGTCCTAATACCGCAATAACGCCAAGTGCCAACTGAAAGTTGACAAATTGGACATCGCTGGTATTTTGCCCCAGTTCTATTAAATAAGCCAGGTTTGTTGCTGTCCAGCCTTTAAATATATCTACAAACATCACGATCGATCCCGCTTTAGGGCCCAATACGCGAAAGGTGTTAGTCGCCCCAGCATTACCGCTACCATACTCACGAACATCTACCCCATAAAATGCCTGTCCCAACCAAACTGCTGTAGGTATGGAACCAAACAAATAAGCTAGTAATACTGCAGTTACTAAATAAATCGATATCATTAATTAAATCAGTTCTTATATTAATTTGGCTTTCAGACTAAGATCCAAGCTCTTTACACTATGTGTTAAAGCGCCTACTGAAATATAATCTACCCCAGCCTCCGCATACGATCGGATCGTGTCGAAAGTTATTCCCCCAGAGGCCTCTGTCTTGAATCGATGGTCAATTAGCTGAACAGCTTTGGCTACATCCTGCGGCGAAAAATTATCTAACATGATTCGGTCCACTTCGCCAAAGTTAAGAACTTCATCAAGCTCCGCAAAATTTCGGACTTCAATTTCTATTTCTATTGGTTTATTTAGGTTCTTTCTGTAATCATTTGCACGTTTTAGCGCCGGCACAATACCACCACTATAGTCCACATGATTGTCCTTAATTAAAATCATATCAAAAAGACCAAAACGATGATTGGTTCCACCTCCTATACGAACGGCCTCTTTCTCCAATACACGCAATAAGGGTGTGGTTTTCCGTGTATCCAAAACTTTCGTATCTGTACCTTTGAGAAGGTCTACATATTTTCGGGTAGTTGTCGCAATGCCGCTCATACGCTGCATGACATTCAGCACCAAACGCTCTGCCAGCAAAATACTTTGGATATTTCCCCTCACATAAAAAGCAATATCACCTACTTTAACCTGACTTCCATCCTGGATAAACACCTCACAGGCCAACGTATCGCCAATATAAGCAATAATCGCCTGTGCGACTTCAACCCCTGCTAAAATACCATTATCCTTAACAATCAATTTGGCTTCACCTTGCGCCCCAGCCTCAATCGTAGAAAGTGAGGTATGATCACCATCGCCCAAATCTTCCGCGACAGCCTGTTTTACAAACTGGGCCAGATAGTCCTTGATTTCCTTCTCCATAAATACTATTTATTGGGCTAAGATGTGGAATAATTTTTTAATCGAAAAATAGATTTATAAAAAAAGCATCGCTAGCTTTAATTTTTGTCGATTCTTAGCTCTTCAATCGAATGGTTATTATTTCCTACGCCGATCTTAATAAAGACACGATAGTTTGTTTGTTCTGTAGCTAATGTAAATGTAAAATATTGATAGCCATTGTTCGCATTGCTGGCTTGCGTCAATTTAACAGTCTTGGGTTTATGCTGATTAAAAAATGCCGCCAACATGATTTCTGACTGATACTTTGTGTATACGCCATTCTCCCCCAAAATAGATAAGGTTAAGTTTGAGCCGAAATACTTGGCCATATTTTTTGCATTACCTTCTTTCAAATACGATTTCAGTTCCTCTGAAATACTTCCTAAAGAATCATCATCACCTGGCAAAGCTACCTTTACCACTGTATTTACTTCTCTTAAATAATGCCCGAAGGCCGCAGTGTGTACAAAAAGACTATTAATAAGTATAAATGCGCAATAGCTTAAAAATTTCATATAGCTCAACATATTATAGAACAGCTTCTATCATCCATATCAATCATTAGGTAGCTCCGTTTTTTTACCGAACATAAATTATGCCACAAACCTATAAAATTATTAGGGATTAACAAGGGAACTTTTTAAGATGCGTTGATAGATTCTAAAATTAAGATTATCTTTGTTATACGATGAATAAGAAAAAAGTTGCACTCATGATCCTAGACGGACTAGGATATGGAAAACATGATAAATCAAATGCAGTTGAAGCTGCAAACACACCATTTTTAGATCATTTATTAGAAGCTTATCCAAACTCGAGCTTAGAGGCTTCGGGTGAAGCTGTAGGCTTACCTGCCGGACAGATGGGTAACTCGGAGGTTGGTCACATGAATCTTGGCGCCGGAAGAATCGTCTATCAAGAATTGGGTCGTATTCACAAAGCTGTCAATGACGGTGTATTCAATTCGGACCCTATTATTCAAGACGCATTTAAATATGCATTGGAAAATAACAAAAAGGTACATTTAATCGGATTACTTTCTGATGGTGGTGTACACGCACATACAAAGCACTTAAAAGGCTTATGTGATGCTGCAAAACAGGCCGGCTTGACAAGTGACCAAGTTTTTATACATGCATTTTTAGATGGCCGTGATACGGATCCAAACTCCGGCATTGGTTATGTTAGAGACTTACAAGACTATTTAAAGACGACAACAGGTACTTTTGCCTCTGCAATAGGCCGATATTATGCAATGGACCGCGACAACAGATGGGAACGTGTAAAATTAGCATACGATCTTTTGGTAAAAGCGGAAGGTGAAAAATCCAATGACCTTGTTGCATCGATCCAAAAATCATACGACGAAGGTGTAACCGATGAATTTGTGAAACCAATTGCATTGGTAGATGCAAACGGTGCGCCAGTGGCAACAATCCAAGAAGGTGATGTTGTATTCTGTTACAACTTCAGAACAGATCGTGGCCGCGAGATTACAATTGCATTGACACAAAAGGCATTTCCAGAATATGATCTACAACCATTAGATCTATATTATGTGACAATGACCTCTTACGATGAAACATTCCAAAATGTCAGAGTGGTATTCCAAAAAGATAACTTGACCAATACCTTGGGTGAAGTGTTGGAAGCAAATCATAAAACACAAACGCGTATTGCCGAAACAGAGAAATATCCGCACGTGACATTTTTCTTTTCAGGAGGTCGTGAACAACAGTTTGAAGGTGAAAACCGCTTGTTGGTTCCATCACCAAAAGTAGCGACCTACGATCTTCAACCAGAGATGTCTGCTAAAGGAATTACAGAAGCTATCGTCAACGATATGGAGACCCTTCAACCAGATTTTATCTGTCTGAATTTTGCAAACCCAGACATGGTAGGTCACACAGGTGTTTTTGACGCTGTCATAAAAGCGGTAGAAACTGTTGATCAATGTACAAAAACGGTTGTTGAAACAGGCCTTAAAAATGGTTACTCCTTTATTATTTTGGCCGATCATGGTAACTCCGAGTTTATGGTCAATGAAGATGGATCACCAAATACGGCACACACAACCAATTTGGTTCCGTGTATCTTAATTGACGATCAGTATAAGAAAATAGCAGATGGTAAATTAGGTGATATTGCCCCAACCGTCTTACAGCTTTTAGGCGTCAATATCCCCGTTGAAATGACAGGAAATGTATTGGTATCAGAATAATAATTTACTTATAAATAGTGGCAGAGCACTTTCCCTTGTTATGGGCAGTGCGCTGCTTTTTTGGAGCTGTGGATCTCCATCCGCGACAAAAGGTCCTCAAAAATCTTCAGACATATTTTCTGTTGATTCATTCTTTACTGCCGAGGTCAATCGCCTGCAGCAACTCAACCCCTCGGTTCTAAAATCTGTCAACAAAGATGGAGAAAAAGAACAAAAGGAACTGAAAATTAGCAACTGGAAAAATGAACTTTCCGCCTTTCAAGCTGCCGACATCAGCAAAAACTTCGATCCATCACTGTATGAAGTTAAAGCTGTAGACTGTGTAACAGAATTTACAGCTAAAAAGAAAGAACTACAAATACAAAAGTTACGCATCGAGTTTGATAACAACGAAAAGGTAAAACACATCCATATCGATAAAAAGATAACAAATACCTTATACGATAGTCAAGAAAAATTAGACTATTATACGGACTCGCTTTATCGCATTGTCAAATTTCAAGATGTCCAAGGCTTGGATGCCAATCAATATGAAATTGAAGGCAAGTTTATTCCTTCCAAAAAATAAACAACCTTATCGATCATATGCAAAGTGTCTATCTAATCTTTGGATAGACACTTTTTTTTGTTCCGATGGGTATCCCCTATCACATCCTTTCGATAATCGGTTCAAAATAATAAATGCAACACAATTGCTTTGTATTATATTTTCCTTACCTTTGATCTGATTAACAAAATAACTCAACGGATAAATGGGTTTAAACGTAGTGATTTCAGCGTGAAAGATATCTCATTGAACAAATTCGCAGCATTCATGCTCTTAATGACCTTCTTAATTGGTCAGTTCATTGTGTATACCCATGCGCATCCGCAAACTGCACTCAGTATCGTAGACAGTCCTGCAAAAAAACACCATGGAGACCATCCGAAGTGTTCCATCTGTGACCAAAATTCACATCCACAAATTCTTTTCCATTTTACGCTGCACGAATTAATACTTCCGACACAGCAGGTTGAATTTGGCCTGTTTATCACCGGAGATCAAATTATTCGATCACTGCTTTCTGGCAATCGTGGTCCCCCCATCGCTTAATTTTTACATAAGTCCGATAATGTCACTCCTATATTCTTCTCATTATTGCGACAAACGACTTCATAAAAGTTTTTAGAACTAGACAATCTCAAGAATTCATACGATGAGTTATTGGGTTTCTATTATCCTTGATGTTATATATACGTAAAAATTATTCGTACAGATGAAACTTAAAATTATAGGCTGCATTTTTATGCTTGTCTCCTATTTCTCCATATTTCCGGCCCTTGCCGCAACAATCAGCGGTAAAGTAACGGATGCAAAAACAAATCTTCCCATTGCCGGTGCTACAATATCTCTGCAACAGCTTCGTTCGAGCACTGCATCAGACCAACAAGGTCGTTATAGCTTTAAATCACTTCCTTCAAGTGGACGCTACCTAGTTGAGGTCCGTTTCTTGGGCTATCAGTCCGTTGTCAAGACCGTCGATTTAACTTCAGAAAATCTTTCCCTTGATTTCGCCCTAACCGAAAGTATTATTGAAACCAATGAAGTCGTCGTTACAGGTACATTGGTTACTTCACAGAGCCGGCGCAACAGTACTTCGGTTGCTGTAATCTCCAAAGATGAATTACAGGGAAATGCGACGAATCTTATTGATGCGCTTGCCCGACAAGTTCCCGGACTAAGCCAGATCACAACGGGACAAGGCATTTCAAAACCTGTTATACGGGGTCTTGGCTATAATCGTGTCGTCACGGTAAGTGATGGTGTCAAACAGATGGGACAGCAATGGGGAGACGAACATGGTATTGAAATCGACCAAAATCAACCGGATCGTGTGGAGGTCCTACGCGGTGCCGCTTCCTTGATGTACGGATCTGATGCTATTGGCGGTGTAATCAATGTGCTTGAACCAAATGTTCCTACAGCTGGGCAAATTAAAGGTGAAGTATTGAGCAGCTACTCCACCAACAACGGACTAACCAATAGTTCGGTTATGCTTACCGGTAATGAAAATGGCTTCGTATGGCGTGGGCGTAGTTCTTATCAAAATGCCTATTCGTATAATACACCCGCAGGCCGATATGGCAATAGTGGTTTTAATACCAGTAATTTCAGTGGTATGCTCGGGCTAAACAAACAATGGGGCTACTCTCATCTGAATTTTTCATACCTGAAAAATAATATCGGCTTTTACGACGCCGAACCTGGTGACCCGCTTTACATAAACTCAAAAAGCCGGACCTTAGATTTCCCTAAACAGGATATCCGCCATTACAAACTGGCCCTCAACAATAACTTTGTCATCGGTTCGGGTAGTTTAAAACTTGATCTGGGCTATCAAAAAAATCAACGTCGGGAGCTCGAAGAAGCAACACCTTCTTTATTCTTTGATTTGAATACATATTCACTTGACGCAAAATATTCGTTGAGTGAAAAAAATGGTTGGCAACATGTCTTTGGTATTAGTGCTAGCCAGGAACACAGTTTAAATAAAGGTGTTGAATTCTTAATTCCGGCCTATGATCAGTTGGAATTGGGCGCTTTTGGCTATGCAAAGAAAACCTGGGGCGAAAACACCTTTAACGTTGGATTACGCTATGACTACGTCAACAACAAAGGCAAGCAGCTCTTTATTGAAGACGAAGAGCAGTTCGCTGGCTTTAAAAATAGTTTCAGCAATGTTAGCGGAGCACTTGGATATACCCATATTTTCAGCGAAGACCTCAATTTCAAAGCAAATGCGGGTTCGGCATTTAGAGCCCCTAATCCCGCTGAACTCGGCTCAAACGGGGTGCACGAAGGGACTTACCGCTATGAAGTGGGAAATGAAAACCTGAAACCTGAACGAAGCTACCAAGCGGATGCAACGCTGGAGTTTGGACATAGCATCGTCACAGGAAGTATCGGAATCTATGAAAATTATATCCACAACTTTATCTATGCCTCAACAACAAAAGGCGATACCAAAACTGTGGTGGGTGAAGATGGCGATTCGCATACCTACGACGTATATCGCTATGGCCAGGTCAACGCCAATCTTTATGGTGTCGAAGGAAGCCTAAATTTTCATTTGTTGAACTGGATACACCTGGATAATACATTTAGCTATACCCATGCACAGAACAATACATTTAACAGACCGCTTGCATTGATTCCAGCTGGTGTTGTTCACAATACATTGCGACTTGAGCCTAAGATTAACGGTTTGAATGCTTTCTACGTTTCTGTGGGTCTGGACAATTATTTCAAACAGAACCGCATTGATGAAACCTTCGAAACCCCAGCAAACTCGTATTCCTTATTGAACGCAGGGATCGGTACAACATTACATCTCGGATCGCAACAGCTCAAAGTATTTGCAGCAGCTTCAAACTTGACCAACAAACGTTATTACGATGCACTGAGCCGATTGCGCCCAGGACGTCTTTCACAGGAAGACACGAGCTTTGGTGTCTATAACATGGGGAGAAACATCACCTTCGGTGTGTATATGCCATTGCGCATAAAGTAAATTTAGCTTAGCACAAACGAGTCGATTAAGATTAGTACACAGTAAAATAGAAAAAGGCGGGATCTACGATCCCGCCTTTTTCTGTTTTACAATTATTTGGGATCATCTGCTGTTGCTTCTCTTGCCAAAGTCACTTCGTCGGGCATGGCTTCCAACGAGGAATCCAACGCGAACAAGGATTCATCTGATGCGCGGTCACCACCGGCGATTTTCAATTTATCCATCAATTCCAATGCTAACTTCTCTTCCTCGATTTGCTCCTTAACAAACCACTGCGCAAAGTTCCATGTTGCCCAGTCCTTTTCCGCCAACGCCAAATTGACGATGTTATAGATCGCTTCAGTATTATCTACTTCGTGTTTAAAAACGCGATTAAAGCATTCGGTCAATGATTGTGGGTCAGCTGGCGGCTCTGCGATAGCTTGTATCCTAGGACGACCACCCCGTTCAAGTATATACCCCATAATCTTAGTCATGTGATTACGCTCTTCCTGGGCATGTCTATACAGAAAATTGGCGATTCCGCCATAACCCTGATCATCTGCCCATACCCCCAACGCCAAATAAATCTGTGCAGCCTCAGCCTCTTTTGTCATCTGACTGATTAAAATTTCCTGCATTTCCTTTGACAATCGATTCGTTTCCATAATATTCATTTTGATTTAGGAAAAGAACAGTTTCAGTGCTTATTTCGTTTGAAATTTATCGAGGAAAAACTGCCGAAACTCACCCCTCTAAATGAAACTGGATCTCATTTGTGACCAACCGTTACATTCCTATAAGTACATTTCAACCGGCACAAATCAATAGTTACAAAATCAATAGGTACAAAATCAATAGGTACAAAATTAATAAGCACAAAAAAAAGGGAATACCATTGGCATTCCCTTTTTCTATGCTTTTATAGCGATACTATTTCAAGTTATCTCTATATACTTTCGCTTTTTTGATTTCAGTTTGAATATCTTTCTTCGATGCATCAAAGCTCAACACTTTTTCATAATCCTTGATTGCATTGTTATAAGCGTCAGTTGCCATTGCCTTATTGTAGTTCGGCGTACCCGCTGTTCCGATCAAGATACCTAAATCACGATTCGCAATCGCTCTATTTTGATAGAATTTCGAATCAGTAGGCGTAATGGCAATCGCTTTTGAATAATCCTCAATAGCAACTTTCAACAACTGTTCTTTGTTGGCAACAGATGTTTTGTTTGTGGATTGAGTAGCAAGGTTGTTTGTTGCTTTCGCTTTGAAGTATAAAGCATTTGCATTTTTACCGTTCAATGCAACTACTTTCCCAAAAGTCTCCGCTGATTTTTTATAGTCACCATTTTGAAATTGAGAATATCCCAACATGTATAATACATCCGGATCTTTCCCTTCCTGAGGTAGGGCTTTTGTCAAGTATGACTCGGCATTCTTGAAATCACCATCCAAAAGAGCTTTCTGCCCCATTCTCACATTAGCGTTGCTATGCTCAGCCTGTTTTGGTTGTTGTGCATTCGCGCTAAAAGCAACTAAGGCAAAAACCCCAGTAAACAAACCCAATTTAAATGATTTTAAATTCATATCTAACTAGTTACGTTTTTATATTCACTCTTTAATGATCACGTGTGATCGTTTCTACATTTTTGAAAAAACCGCCGATTGATTTCTTTAAACGCAAGAACTGCCATCGGTGCCCTTTCACATTCCAATATTACAATTATTATGCCTATTTTTCCAACAAATGGCAGATAAATTTTATTTAACCTGCCTTTTTTTCCTATTCTAGAAAATAGATTTGTAATTTTGCTCACTTTTAGCAATTGGCACTTCCCTTGCAATATAGGGGAAACAATAATAGAAGCTTAAAATTTGAAAGTCAGCCGTCAACATGTCAGCGACTGCCAAATACACAAAATAAATACTATGAGCAAATTCGAAACTTTTGATTTCAGTCAAGCAATTCCAATCGTTGCAGAGGATACCGAATTCTTCCCTTTACTTACACAAGAGGATGAAGATAATATGGCGAATGCTGAAATTCCAGAAGCATTGTCTATTTTGCCTTTACGTAATACCGTATTATTTCCCGGTGTTGTCATTCCGATTACCGTAGGTCGAGATAAATCCATCAAATTAGTCAAAGAAGCCTATAAAGGCAGTAAAACTATTGGTGTTGTTTCTCAGAAGGATATGACTGTAGAGGACCCAGGATTTGAAGAACTAAATAAAGTGGGCACTGTAGCTCATATCATTAAAGTACTCCAAATGCCTGACGGTAATACCACCGTCATTATCCAGGGAAAACAACGGTTCAACTTGTTGGAAATTGTCGAAACCGAACCTTATTTAAAGGCGCGTGTGGAGAAATTCAACGAAGCGAAACCGAAGATGACCAAGCACTTTAAAGCGACAATTTCTACCTTAAAAGAAATGGCGCTGCAGATCATCCAGCTTTCGCCAAACTTACCTAGTGAAGCTGGTATTGCCATCAAAAATATTGAAAGCCCCTCGTTTCTGATCAACTTCATTTCGTCGAATATCAATGTCGAAATGATCAGAAAACAGGAACTGCTTCAGATACCCAAAGTGGAGAACCGGGCCAAACTTTTACTGGAGCTGTTGACCACTGAAATCCAGATGTTGGAACTAAAGCACCAGATTCAGAATAAAGTACGTGTCGACCTTGACAAACAACAACGTGACTATTTCCTGAACCAACAGCTCAAAACAATCCAGGAAGAGCTGGGTGGAAACACCCCCGATCTTGAGCTGGAAGAGCTTAAAAAACGGGGTAAGAAAAAGAAATGGAATGTTGATGTAGAAAAACATTTCACAAAAGAACTCGAAAAGCTATCGCGTATCAATCCTGCGGCTGCAGATTATTCGGTACAGCTCAATTACCTTGAGCTACTACTTGATCTACCCTGGAATGAAACAACAAAAGACAATTTTGATTTAAACAAAGCACAAAAAGTGCTCGATAAAGATCATTATGGGCTTGAGAAAGTAAAAAAACGTATCATTGAATACCTTGCGGTATTGAAATTAAAAAATGATATGAAAGCACCTATTCTTTGTTTAGTAGGCCCTCCTGGAGTCGGTAAAACCTCTTTGGGAAGATCTATTGCCAAAGCATTGGGGCGTAAATATACCCGTATGGCCTTGGGTGGTGTACGCGATGAAG
The DNA here is from genome assembly GCF_002339225.1 of Sphingobacterium sp. UBA2610. Taxonomy (NCBI): domain Bacteria; kingdom Pseudomonadati; phylum Bacteroidota; class Sphingobacteriia; order Sphingobacteriales; family Sphingobacteriaceae; genus Sphingobacterium; species Sphingobacterium sp. UBA2610. The sequence goes on along the minus strand of NZ_DDKA01000026.1, from coordinate 72,370 downwards.
CAGAAATCAGAGGACACCGTAAAACTTATATCGGCGCAATGCCGGGCCGTATCATACAGTCACTGAAAAAAGCAGGAGCAGCAAATCCGGTTTTTATTTTGGACGAAATCGATAAAATGAGCGCGGACTTCAAAGGAGATCCTTCGTCGGCCTTATTGGAAGTATTGGATCCGGAACAAAATACACATTTCTATGATCATTATGTCGAAATGGAGTTTGACCTTTCCAAAGTAATGTTTATTGCGACGGCCAATTCCTTGAGTGCTATTCAACCTGCGTTATTGGATCGGATGGAAATTATCGAAGTGAATGGTTATACCATCGAGGAGAAAATCGAAATCGCGAAAAAGCACCTTTTGCCAAAACAACGCGAAATGCATGGAATGGCGGCCAAAGATGTCTCGTTAAAAGCTAAGATCATCGAACAGATTATCGAGGATTACACACGTGAATCTGGTGTGCGTGGATTAGAAAAAAAGATCGGCTCTGTCGTACGTGGTATTGCAACACGCATTGTCATGGAAAAGGATTACAGTCCGAGTATTAACGAACAGGATCTGCTTGATATCCTAGGTGCTCCAATATTTGATAAGGACATTTATGAAAATAACAATGTTGCCGGTGTCGTAACGGGTTTGGCCTGGACTTCCGTAGGTGGCGATATCCTATTTATAGAATCTTCGCTGAGCCCTGGAAAAGGACGTTTGAGCCTGACAGGTAATTTGGGTGATGTCATGAAAGAATCTGCGTCGATTGCACTAGCCTACCTGAAAGCCCATGCTTCGGATTTTGGCATTAACTACCGCGTTTTCGACCATTGGGATATCCATATCCACGTTCCTGCGGGTGCTATTCCAAAAGATGGTCCTTCAGCTGGTATAACAATGCTTACCGCACTGACATCGCTATTTACTCAACGTAAAGTGAAGGAAAAATTAGCCATGACAGGTGAAATTACCTTACGTGGAAAAGTATTGCCTGTTGGCGGTATTAAGGAGAAAATCCTTGCCGCAAAACGTGCGAACATCAAAGATATTATCCTTTGTAAATCCAATGAAAAAGACATCTTGGAAATCAAGGAAGATTATATCAAAGACATGCAATTCCACTATGTGACTGAAATGTCCCAGGTGATCAAGCTCGCGCTATTGGAAGAAAAAGTAATGGGTGCCATCGATCTGGCTCAAGATATAGAAAATACAAAAAAAGAGAATTAACAGATACCGAAGGGTTTTGAATTAAAGGTGCTATCCAAAGAATTTGGATAGCACCTTTGTTATACAATCTATACCTATTCCCCTCACCGATTATACGCGTTTAGATCCCAGCTTTTCATGCAAAAGATCCTCGTCCAAACTATTTTCATATTTTGAAATAACCAGCGTTGCCGCTGAATTTCCGATCAAATTGGTTATCGCTCTTGCTTCACTCATAAAACGATCCACACCAAAGATCAAAGCGACAGATTCTACCGGTACATGGCCAACCACAGGCAAAGTCGCGGCAAGGGTAACGAAACCACTTCCTGTTACGCCCGCAGCCCCTTTGGAGGTCAATAGCAATACCAGCAATAAGGTAATCTCCTGCTCCAGGCTGAGATGCATATTGAGGGCCTGCGAAATAAAGACCGCTGCCATCGTCAAATAGATACTTGTCCCATCGAGATTGAAAGAATAACCCGTGGGGATAACTAAGCCCACAACAGGCTTGGCACAGCCCGCATCTTCCATCTTCTGCATAATGCCCGGCAAAGCCGACTCAGAAGAGGAGGTCCCCAATACAATCAGAATTTCTTCCTTGATGTATTTTAAAAACTTAAAAACATTCACCTTGAGATAAAAATACAATACCGCTCCAATCACGATGACCACGAAAATAAAACAGGTTAGGTAGAAGCTCAACATCAACATACAGAGTTTGGATAAGGCCTGGATCCCAAACTTACCGATCGTAAAACCCATTGCTCCCATTGCACCGATTGGCGCCAGGTACATGATCATTTTGATAATGGAGAAGAGAACCTTCAGAAAAGATTGCAATACATGGAGGACCGGCTCGGAAGCTTTCTGCCCGATTTTTGTCATACCGATCCCAAATAGTACGGCAAAAACGAGTACCTGCAACATGTTGTCCGAAGCTACCGCAGCAATCACATTATCTGGAATGATCCCGATGATAAAATCCATAAAACCATGTGGTTTCTTGGATTCTGAGATGTAATGGGATATCGAAGATACATCAAGGCTCGCTGGATCGGCGTTCATCCCGGTACCCGGCTGTATCCAATTAACAAAGACCAGACCGATAATCAGGGCAATCGTGGTCATGATCTCGAAATAGATAATGGAAGTCAAGCCGATTTTTCCCACTTTTTTCGTATCCTGCATTCCAGCTATACCGATCACAATGGAACTAAAAATCAATGGCGCAATAACCATCTTGATCAGTTTAATAAAAGCGTCTCCCAATGGTTTTAGCTTGACAGCGAAGTCAGGGTAATAGATACCACAGATGATCCCCACAAGTATCCCAACGATGACTTGAAAATAGAGACTCTTAAAAATATGCTTCATGATCGGTTTATTTACGGACAGCAATTTCCCTTGCTTTAATTGGTTTTTTAATTTAGGATATTGACACTAATTGGTACGAATATATAAAAAAAAGGGACGCATAAATGCATCCCTCTTTAATATAATTTTGAACTTAGCTGCTGAAATATGCTCTTACATTCTTTCCTTCAATCCAGTTCATATACGCTTTGTTAACAACCTTGTTTCCACCAGGTGTTGGATAATCACCCGAGAAGTACCAATCACCTTTATGGTCCGGACAAGCTTTGTGTAAATTATCCAATGTTTGGTAAACTACTTCAAGCTCTGCCTTTAGGTGGTGAGGTCTTACAATACGAGCAATTTCTTCTGAGATCTCTTCATCCGTAAACGGTGCGTAGACCGCTTTAACATAATTCTCGATCTCATGAACATCTTGGGTCATTGACAACACACATTTTTGATAAACTTCATCAATAATATGTGCCATACCACGTTGTTTGAGGAGATTAATTGCCGCTTCGAATGCGACAAACTCACCCATACGTGACATATCAATACCGTAACAATCTGGGTAACGAATTTGCGGGGCAGAAGAAACAATCACAATTTTTTTCGGATTCAAACGATCCAGGATCGTCAAGATACTTTGTTTCAACGTTGTTCCTCTAACGATCGAATCGTCAATGGCAACGATGGTATCTTCATGATCTTTTACAATACCGTAAGTCGTATCGTATACATGTTGTACCATATCGGTACGGTCCGCATCTTGTGTAATGAAGGTACGCAGTTTAGCATCCTTTACGTTGAGTTTTTCAAAACGAGGTTTGATACTCAAGATTTCATCTAACTCCTCATCAGAAATCTTTTCTGAACGATTTAATAGCGTCTCTTTTTGAAAATCCCGAACGTAGGCATTGATACCATCCATTAGGCCATAGTAAGATACTTCGGCTGTATTTGGAATAAACGAGAATACGGTATTTTTGATGTTATTTTTGACAGATTCCAATACCTGAGGCACCAGTAATCTTCCTAATTCTTTACGTTCTTGATAGATATCAGCATCTGATCCACGCGAGAAGTAGATCCGTTCGAAAGAGCAAGAACGTTGTTCTACGGGTTGTCTAAACATCTCTTGGGATACAGTACCATCTTTTTTAGCGATCAGGGCATGACCTGGTTTAATTTCCTTTACAGCACCAATAGGAATATTGAATGCAGTTTGGATGACCGGTCTTTCCGATGCTACCACTAAGATCTCCTCATCCTGATAATAAAACGCAGGACGGATACCCGCTGGGTCGCGCATCACAAAAGCATCACCATGACCAAAGATACCTGCGATGGTGTAACCGCCATCCCACGTTTTGGCCGAACGCTTCAATATTTTGGTAACATCAATATTTTTAGCAATCAGCGAGCTGATCTCAATATTAGAATGACCTTCTTTTTTGAATTGATCGAACAGATCTTGGTTCTCATCATCCAAGAAATGGCCAATTTTTTCCAAAACGGTTACGGTATCCGCTTTTTCTTTTGGATGTTGTCCCAACTCGTATAACTGTTGCAACAATTCGTCCACATTGGTCATGTTGAAGTTACCCGCTACCACCAAATTACGAGACATCCAATTGTTTTGTCTCAAAAATGGGTGACAGCTTTCGATACTGTTCTTTCCATGCGTTCCATAGCGCAAATGTCCTAAAAGTACTTCCCCCGTAAAACTTACGTTATCTTTTAACCATTGCGTATCTTTTGACTCCTCTGGAAATGCTTTCTGAACAGAAGCAAATTTTTTCTGTACATATTCGAATATGTCTGCCACAGCAGTTGAGCCCATAGCTCTGTAACGCGAAATGTAACGATTTCCAGGTTTTACATCAAATTTAATGGTTGCAATTCCAGCCCCGTCTTGTCCACGGTTGTGCTGTTTTTCCATTAATAGGTACAATTTGTTGATGCCATAAAATGGCGTACCATATTTTTCCTGATAATAAGATAAGGGTTTTAACAGGCGAATTAGTGCGATTCCGCACTCGTGTTTAATAGCGTCGCTCATATCTTGATTTGATGTCGCAAAAATAAGAATTATTTAGCACTTAGCGATCGCCCCGCTCACTTTTTCCGCAATAAAATTACAGTGAATAGACAGAGACTCTTTGAGATAGTCACTGAGAACCTATTGAGCAATAAAAACAGGTACTTTCACTGCATGCCGCAGCTTGTTAACTGTCTCACCAAAAACAAAATCCTTCAGCCCATTATGTCCATGACTGCCTACAACTAACAGATCAGCTTTATAGTTTTCACAAATTTCAGCAATGCACTTGATCCGGTTATTGTAACCTAATTCATATTCCGTCTGATGTCCTTTGGACAAGAGAAAGTCTGCATACAATTTCAGTCGTTCCAAATCCTGACGCGATTCAAAATCATCTGTCGAATCTCCGGTATACTTTACCGATGCACTCTCAACAATATGTACAACCACAAAAGAAGTATCCTCGTGCGAAAGCTGTAAAGCATATTGGATTACTTTCTGATCTGAATTTGAGAAATCCAATGCAATCACTACTTTCTTAAAAGAGCCCTTATGCTCAAAATGCAAAGCCTCAAATGGTGGGTGCACCTCCAGCTCCGTTGGTTTTGATTTAAGTAAAATAGGGTATAATACGGTCATCATCAATAAGGCAAACAAGCCCACTGCGCCCAAGATCAATAATACGGTTACTACAATATTGTTGGCCTCACCAATCCAGCCGACCACTTCGTCGTATACTAATTTAAAATTCAAAACAGCGATAATGGCCGCGATCAGCCAGGCCGCTACTTTCGTTAACGGTTTAATGGCAAAAGTGCCCATCTTGCCTTTATCGCTCACAAAATGGATCAACGGGATGACGGCAAAAGCGAGCTGCATACTCAAGATCACCTGACTAAAGATCAGCAGCTGACCAACGCGACCTTCACCCGAAATGAGTATCACCAATACAGCCGGGATAATAGCCAAAAGCCGCGTTATAATCCTCCGCAAGGTCGGACTAATCCGCAAGCGAAGGTATCCCTCCATCACAATCTGTCCAGCTAGGGTTCCCGTCACCGTTGAGCTCTGTCCGGCAAGAATCAAGGCAACAGCAAACAATTTTGAGGCCCATTCCGTTCCAAGAAGGTTGCCCAATAGGTGATAAGCATCTTCAAGCTCGGCCACGTCATGCATACCGTTCTTGTGAAAAACAGAGGCTGCAAGAATCAATATTGCCGCATTCACCAAAAAGGCCAGGTTCAAGGCGATGGCACTATCCCAAAAGTTATACTTGAGCGATTTTCGGATAGAAACCTCATTCCTGTCAATTTTTCGCGTTTGCACCAGGGCCGAATGCAGATACAGGTTATGCGGCATGACGGTTGCACCTATAATTCCTATGGCAATATATAATGCAGCGCTATTCGGGATACTGGGGATAAATCCGGTGGCTACCTCTGCAAAATCAGGTTTCGCCAAAAACATTTCTACCATGAAACACATGCCAATAAGCGCGATAAGTCCGATGATAAAGAGTTCCATTTTTCGCATCCCCAGCTTCTGCAGATAGAGCAGCAAGAAGGTATCTGCAAAACTGATCATTACTCCCCAAAGCAAATCGATTCCAAAAAGGAGGTTAAGACCGATTGCCATTCCCAAAACCTCCGCCAGATCACAGGCTGCTATTGCAATTTCAGCAAGCACATAGAGCACAAAATTCATCCGTTTAGGATAGGTCTCTCTGTTACACTGCGCAAGGTCTTTACCGCGTACAATACCTAGGCGCGCGCATAGATTCTGTAACACCAGCGCCATGATATTACTCATCAACAGCACCCAAATCAGGGTATAGCCAAATTGGCTTCCTCCAGCAAGATCGGTAGCCCAGTTGCCTGGATCCATATACCCCACGCTAATGAGATAAGCTGGACCAAAGAAACTAAGTATCTTCTTAAATTTGGATTTCCCTTGATTGACATCGACACTTTCATGGATATCAGATAGGGATTTATGATGAGATTCGTCGTAATGCATAAAGTACTATAAGTGCAATATCGTGTATTGTCAGCCTTAAAGATAAAAAGCTTTACATTATTAGGCAATTAAACCGCGATATTATTAGAATTTAAATGCCAGCTGGCCAGAATTTTCCTTCGATTGGTTGCCAAATTGGATAAAATCGATGATCTCGTACTGACCTAAATCAGGCTTATACTGCCGCACATGAACGCCCTTGCACATAAAGCTCAGATCGACAGACCGCAACTGTTCTTTTGCGATTTCAAGCTGCTCTGGCTCCAGACGTCGCCCAATCGAAATATGGGGTTCGTCGCTAATCTCGATCAAATCAAACTCCGTCAATGTTTGAACAACCTTCCGCGCCCGGTCCTTGAGATAACTCCGGGCGTGCACAGTTGGTGCAATATAGAAAGCACCACCCGCAAATGATGAAAAATGATCGAAATAAACATACTGACTACGCTCATAGACCAAAGTCTCCTGCAAAGCCTCAATAGCCATTGTCAGTTTACACGCATCTGCTTCAAAAGCACATATCGTTACATGAGCTTTGGAATTGCAACTGGGATACCAGCCTTTGTTTTTGTCGGGAAGCAGTTCGGCTAACGATGCACGTAATCGCCGCTTCAAGCCATCTACCAAGACAATACCAGCTTCATCAGGCTGAAAAACAAACGAATATTTATTGACACTACCCTCCATAACAAAAATCAGTTTCCGATCAGTAGGTAAGATAATAAATACAGTGGAGATAACAAAACCGAAACCTAAGCAAAGCCAATGAAATACTACCACCCGATGCCGTAATCCTCCCCATTGTTGCTGCTGCCGCCCCAAAGTGTACGTTGCTGCTGATCGAAATAAATCGCATTGATAGGTCCACTGGTACGATCGCCGAGCTGAATGCTATACCCCATTTTCTTCAATTGTTCAATAATTGCTGGAGCGGTATTTTTGTCCAATAGCAGGCTACCTGAGCGCGGTTTTCGATCATCGGTCTTTGTTCCTCCCAGCGATAGCCAAAGCTGATTACTGTTGATATTGGCCGCCTCGCTGGCTTGTTGTGGCGTCATACCAAACTCGACCATATTCAAGAAAAATTGCAGTAAATTCTGATCCTGAGTATCTCCGCCCTGCACGGCAAAAGAAAGGTAAGGTTTTCCGTTTTTCAAAGCCATCGAAGGGGTGAGCGTTACACGCGGTCTTTTGCCTGGCTCGACCACATTGAACGGGTTAATCAACGAATCTAAGACAAAACTCTGTAGGCGCTGACTCATGCCCACCCCAGTATTCCCGGCAATACAGGCAGGAAGCCAACCTCCACTCGGTGTGATCGAAACGACCCAACCTTCTTCATCCGCCGCTTCAACACTTGTGGTACCCCGTAATAAACGGTCAACATAGGCACTATCCACCGCTAAAGAGGCCAAAAGAGCTGTTTTTGGCAATTCCGTTAGCAACGAACTTGAGCGTGCGTCATGTTTAGGGACAAAATCATTTTTCAGCTCCGCATGTGGTGTAAACTCCTGCTTACGCTGCTCCAATAACGGAAGATAAGGATTCTGTTTCCCTTCATAGGGATAAGGATCTCCGGGAAGTACATTCGGGTTATTTCGCTTAAGGTCAATTGTTGCAGCTCTCGCCTTCGCATAAGACTCATGTAATAGGCCTTGAATAGGTGTCTTCGGTTTACCGTAGGGATCACCATAATAAAAATCCCGATCGGCAAAGGCTAAGTTCATAACCTGATAGAGTGTATGAATATAAGAAGCAGAATTATAACCCATGGCCTTTAGGTCAAAGTTTTTTAACATTTGCAGGCTCTGTAGCATGGCTGGCCCCTGTGCCCATTCTTGTAATTTATACACGTCAACGCCCTTATAATTGACGTGCAATGGTTCCTCCTCAATAGGTTTCCAATTGGCCAAGTCTGCTTTCGTGATTAAGCCACCTTGCTCCTTACTGCCACGGACAAATTCATCTGCAATATCGCCGGTATAAAACCGGTCGTAGGCAGCCATGATTGCGGCTTTCCTATCTTTTCCCGCTGCTAGGGCCTTCTTTTCGGCTTCTACCAATTTGGACAGGGTCTTATGCAGATCCTGCTGTACAAAAACCTCTCCCGCCTCGGGAGCTTCCCAGGATTTCCCTTCATGTACTAAAAATACCTTTTTACTGTAGGACCATTCTTTAATGCGGTCTTTACCCCGCTCTATACTCGTTGCTGTTTGTGCATCAATGGGATAACCCGCAGCCATTTCAAGAGCAGGAGCCAATACCTCTGCAAGACTTTTCGTTCCATAATGAGCCAACATATAGCACAATCCGCCGGGCGTACCCGGAGTAACCGCAGCAAGGGGGCCATATTCAGGTGGAAATTCATAGCCCTTTGACCTAAAAAAATCAACTGTCGCTCCACTGGGTGCTACCCCCAAGGCATTTATGGCAATAACCTTCTTTAATTTCGGATGATAAATTAAGGCCTGCGTCTCTCCGCCCCAACTCAAAACATCCCACATCGTACAGGTTGCTGCGAGCATGGCACAAGCAGCGTCCACCGCATTTCCGCCTTGTTGGAATAGTTGGGCACCCGCTGTTGCCGCCAAGGGCTTACCCGTAATAGCCATCCAATGTTTTCCATGTAAAGGTGGTTTCTGTGTGCGCTGAGCTGAACTCAGCATCGGCATACCGGTAGTAAGTAATCCAAATATCGTCGTCAGTAGCAGGGTACTTCTTCTTTTCATAGCAGCAATCTTTCGTTAAGCAATGGTTTTAGTTAAACCAAGATAGGTATTTTTAAAACAAACAAAAAACTCCTATCAACCGAGATTGATAGGAGTTTTTAAAATCTTATTTGCTATTGGATTACCAATAAATAGAATATAATGCTGTAACCAATAGCGCTACGATCAATGCAATGACCAAAAACGCCCGGTGTGGTTTAAACATCGTGGTATCAACTTCCAATCCAGCTGGCACGACACCACGCTTATTGTCGACAATACTGATGAGAATCATACCGATAATACAGATCACGAAGACGAATCCCATTCTATCCAAAAATGGAATTTCGTAGACTCCTGTTGTTGGATTTGGAACAGAGAAACCTGTCGATGACAAGAATGACAGATCGACCCAATCCGGCAATTTTTTGAAGATGATGGAGAAAATAAAACCTCCAATTGTTGCAAACAAAGCCGCATTTGAAGTTGCTTTCTTCCAGAAGAATCCTAAAATGAACATCGCAAAAATACCTGGAGATACAAAACCCGTATATTCTTGAATATATTGGAATCCACCTTTTTTATCAATACCCAAATGTGGAGCAATCAGCACACCCAAGATCATGGCAACCACAACAGTCAGCTTGCCGATATTGACCAATTTCTTATCCGATGCTTCTGTATTGAATACTTTTTTATAAATATCCAAGGAGAAGATTGTCGCGATACTGTTTGCTTTACCTGCCAAAGAAGCGACCACTGCAGCTGTTAATGCCGCAAAAGACAAGCCTTTTAAACCTGCTGGCAATAAATTCAACAAAACTGGATAAGCATGATCCGGGTTTACCTCACCATGTTGCATCATTTCATTTTGGAACAAGCCATCTTTCCACATGACATAGGCTGCAATACCCGGCAACACAACAATGATAGGCATTAATAACTTCAGAAATGCTGCAAACAAGATACCGTTTCTCGCGGTTTTCAAATCTGCTCCAAGCGCGCGTTGCGTGATGTATTGATTACATCCCCAGTAGTTCAAATTAACGATCCACATACCGCCAATCAATACGGTTAGCCCCGGTAAATCGAGATAGTTCTCGTTTTTACGATCCAGAATCATATGGAAGTGGTCGGAAGCTTTTTCGGTCATCAAGTGATAGCCTTCCAATACTCCTGATCCACCATAGTGCTCTGAAACGAGGTTCAAGGCTAGGTAAGTGGTCGCCAAACCACCCAATACCAAAAAGAAAACCTGAATAATATCCGTATAACCGATTACTTTCATTCCTCCCAATGTAATGATCACAGCAAAAATCGCAATGGCATACATGCAGGCTTCCAGACTGATACCGGAAATACTACTTACAGCAATGGCTCCCAAATAGAGGATGGATGTCAAATTAACGACAACATACAGCAATAACCAGAAAACGGCCATGATCATCGCAACAGTTCCATTATATCGTTTATGGAGAAATTGTGGCATCGTAAAGATCTTGTTCTTTAAGTATACCGGGATAAAAAATACCGCAACGACAATCAGTGTAATGGCAGCCATCCACTCGTAAGTTGCAATCGCCAATCCCATCTTAAATCCGGAACCGCTCATACCGATAAATTGCTCGGCCGAAATATTGGATGCAATAAGTGAGGCTCCGATAGCCCACCACGTCAATGACCCCTCAGCCAAAAAATAGTCTTTGGAACCTACAGATTCAGATTTCTTGCGATAATACACCCATAATCCGTAACCTGCTACAATAACAAAGTAGATCAGGAAAACGATGTAATCTTTTGTGCTTAAATAATTATTCATGTATTGGTAATTGGTTTAATTTGATCGCCTAATATAGAAATATTTTTAGAACTATATATATCTATTGACCAAATTTTCTAAATACTCCTGTTTACCACTGATGGTTTTAGGCTCACCCAATTCCACTGCTAAATCCCTTAAGTTTTCCAAAGTTAATTTACGATCTTCAAACGATGCGCCATGACCTGCGTCAAACGAAGCATAACGGTCTGTCCGAATTTTTTTGTAGTCCGAGTCCTGCAGGATACGATCTGCCGTAATTAGAGCGCGTGCAAAAAGATCCATCCCACCAATATGTGCATAAAACAGATCTTCAGGATCTGTCGAATTCCGGCGGATTTTGGCATCAAAGTTCACACCGCCCCCTTGGAAACCACCACCTTCTAAAATAATCAACATGGCTTCGGTCAATTCATTGATGTCATTCGGAAATTGATCCGTATCCCATCCATTTTGATAATCACCGCGGTTAGCATCAATGGAGCCCAATTTACCTGCATCTACAGCAACCTGTAGCTCATGCTGAAACGTATGTCCGGCCAATGTCGCATGGTTTACCTCTAAATTTAATTTAAAATCTTCCAAAAGATTATACTGACGCAGGAAGCCCAGCACAGTAGCCGCATCATAATCGTATTGATGTTTTGTAGGCTCACATGGTTTCGGCTCGATAAAGAAAGTTCCTTTAAAACCATTTTTGCGGGCATAATCCTTGGCCATATGTAAAAACTGTGCAAGATGTTCCTGCTCACGCTTCATATTGGTATTTAAAAGGCTCATATACCCCTCTCTTCCACCCCAGAAAACATAATTTTCACCACCAAGAGCAATCGTTGCGTCCAAAGCTGCCTTGACCTGTGCTCCACCATGTGCAAGAACATGAAAATCAGGGTTAGTTGCAGCTCCATTCATATAGCGTTTATGGCTAAAAAGGTTGGCTGTTCCCCAAAGCAATTTTATACCGCTTTCCTTTTGTTTTTCCTTCGCATAATCAACGATAGTTGACAGACGTTTTTCATTTTCAACCACATTATCCGAGTAATCAATTAAGTCCACATCATGAAAGCAATAATAGGGGATATTTATTTTACTAATAAATTCAAATGCTGCATCCATTTTATCTTTTGCCCTCGTGATTACGTCGTTGCTTTCATCCCATGGAAATTGATGTGTCGGTCCGCCAAATGGATCAGATCCGTTACCGTTGAAAGAATGCCAGTATGAACAGGCAAATTTAAAATACTCTTCCATGGTCTTGCCACCAACAATTTGTTTTGGATTATAATAACGGAAAGCCAATGGATTTGTGCTGTCTTTTCCTTCGAATTGAATTTGGCCAACGCCTTTGAAAAATTCCTTTTTCCCTTTAATAATATTCATCTTATTTGTTATTTATTTGTTTGTTTAATAATTCCTTCCATTGCTGATAGTGCTCCTCATATTGCACTACAAATTGAGGTTCCACTGTATAAACAGGTTTCAAAGAACGAAAAGCTTCTGTAAAATCGTCATAATACCCACTTCCTATACCTGCTCCAAGAGCGGCTCCAATACTCCCGTCGTGATTGAAGATCTCCACAGGAACGTTTGTTGCCCCCACAAATGACTCCCTAAAAACGGAGCTCAAGAATAAATTTGCATACCCCGCACGAATCATATTTGGATACAAATTGTTTTCACGCATGATATCCAGGCCATAGCGGAAGGCATAGGCAATCCCTTCCTGTATAGCGCGTAAAATATCGCTTGTCTCATGTCTGTTCAAATCTATCGCTGTAATTGATGCCCCCACTGTTTGGTTATTGAGCATGCGTTCGGCGCCATTGCCGAATGGGACAACCTGTAATCCTTTGCTACCAATAGGTGATGCGCCGGCTAGTGCATTAATCTGTTCATAGGATAAATCACGCCCCAGTAACCTTCTGCCCCAACTATTCATAATACCGGTCCCATTGATACAGAGCAATACCCCTGTACGGATATCATCCTCGCGATAATTGACGTGTGCAAATGTATTGACGCGCGATTCACGGTCTGCAATCAACTGGTCGCTCACCCCATAGATAACCCCTGAAGTGCCCGCGGTCGCGGCAACTTCCCCGGGTTGAAGGACATTGAGGGAAAGTGCGTTATTGGGCTGATCACCAGCTTTATAATTGATAGTCACTGTGCCAGAGAGGCCAAGCTCCTCGGCAACAGCTGTTTTAATCTGTCCATGGGTCGAAAACACGGGTAAGATCTCAGGAATAAGATGATCCTCAAAGCCATAATAATCCATGATGGTATCCGACAGCTTATTGTTTTTGAAATCCCAAAATATTCCCTCAGACAAGGCTGATATGGAAGTTGTCACCTGTCCCGAAAGTTTCATGGCGATAAAATCGCCCGGCAGCATGATCTTATCTATTTTTTCATAGATCGCCGGTTCATTAGCCTTCACCCAAGCCAGCTTAGACGCCGTAAAATTCCCCGGAGAATTCAAGTGATGGCTCAGATTAAAAGATCTTCCGATTTCATCGAAAGCAGCATTCCCTATTTCTACAGCCCTGCTATCGCACCAGATAATTGCATTTCGCAACACGTTCTGATCTTTATCGACGATAACTAAGCCGTGCATCTGATAGGCAATACCAATGGCGGAAATCGCTTTGGGATCGTATAACCCTAACGCATTTGCCTTCAATAAAGCCTGTTTAAAGTAGTCCCACCAATCGAGCGGGTTTTGTTCAGCCCAATTGGGCTCCACCGTTATAATGGGAGCTTCTACGTCCGGATATTGCACCGAGCAAACCTTGCGTTGCGAAGATGCCTCAACAATCGAAACCTTTACGGAAGAAGTACCTACGTCTATACCTAATAAATACATGGTAATTAATTGAAACTGGTTATTTTAAAACAAAGGCGGAAACAAACATTGCAACCGGTTGCATAAAAGTAGGATATGTTTCTGAATTATCAAAATATTAAATAAAATTATTTACTTTGGAGCGTGAATAAAAAAACGACAATTTACGATATTGCCCGTGCGCTTGGAGTGACAGTCTCTACCGTATCGCGCGCATTGAATAATGTGCCTACGATCAGCGAGGCGACACGCAAGCTTGTGCTTGATAAAGCAAAGGAATTAAATTATAGTGTCAATAAGCTAGCGTCCTCCCTTTCCTCGGGCAAGTCCAATACAATTGGAGTCATCGTACCGACCATGCAAATTCATTTTTTTGCAGAGGCGGTACATAGTATTGAAAAAGAGTTAAAAAAACACAATTATAGTCTATTGCTTTATCAATCGAATGAATCTTTTGAGGATGAAGTTAATGGCGTGAAGACTTTACTGGAAGCCCAGGTGGACGGCATTATTGCTTCGTTGTCGCTAGAAACGCAGGAAACCCAGCATTTTCAGGAAGTGATCAATCAGCGCAAATGTTTGGTTATTTTTGACCGTACGCATAAAAATATTCCTGCTCCCGTGGTCAAACTTGATGATTTTAAAGCAGGCTACCTCGCAACACAGCATTTACTTGAACAGGGCTACAAAAATATTGCCTTTATCACAACGGATAAAGAAATAGCGATTTTTCAGGATCGTTTCCATGGTTTCGAAGCCGCCCTAAAAGACGCGCAGATTTCTCCGCAGAAGGACTTTATTATTCGCGGCGACTTATCCATTGAAGCCGGTATCAAAGGAACCGAACAGATTCTAAAATCTGCAATCCAACCTGACGCCTTTATTGGTGGCGATGACTTTACAGCTGTCGGGATAATACAAGCATTAAAAACTGCAAATATTGCTATTCCAACAACTGGTGTGATCGGTTTTGCAAACCAGACCTTTTCTTCTTTTATCACGCCCACACTGTCAAGTATCGACCAGCAGGCCAACAAAATGGGCGAAGAATGTGCTAAGCTCTTTCTGAAAATGGTCAAACAAAAAAGTCCATACGAAGCAATCGAACAGATTGTTCTTGACCCTATATTGATAAAAAGAAAATCTACCAATAGAATAGACAAATAATCAGTACCTTTGCCTAAATTTATTTAAATGCAAGCCCGGCAGAAATTTAGGATAATAAGCATCTGTTTATTATTTGTCATTCAGGCCCTTTTTTTAGTGGCCATCTTTGTAGAAAACACACATTCTTATATTGTATTGGCTTTTATCGGCCTACTGTCCTTACTGATCTTATACAGTTACCTCAAGTCGCCCATTCATCATCACAGGCATGAATATGAATCGATTAAAATTGCTATTTGGGTACCTGTAGGAGCGATTGCATCCTACTATTTCAATCAGATTTTCGGTTTGGGCCCTGTGTTGGGCGCAGCACTGACAGGTACCATCGCCTCGTTCATTCCCAATATCAACAAAAATTCAAGCTATCTACCCCACCTTCCGGCAGCAATTTATTGCGGTGCATTTGTAGGGATGTCCAATGCGCAGGTGGCGCATGGGTTCTCTTTTATTTTAGCAGCCAGTATTTTTACAGCGATCTATCTGATTGTATCGAAAAGTTTATTAAATGGTGTCGTCGGTAAACTAGGCACATTGGCCTTTCTTGGTGTTTCACTGACTTACCTCCTTTTATATATTTTTAAGTAATATGGAAACATTCATTTTATACCTAGTTGGCACCATCGGGAGCACGGCGACATACTATGTCAACACCAAGTTTCACCAAGGGGCAGTACGTTCGTCGGCATTGCTGACCTTACTTGTTGCAGGTTTTCTACATTTCTTCCCACAAAGTGTTTCTCCTTATCTCGCACAGTACATTCCCCCTATTTTTATAGGCGCGTCATTTATAGGCATGGTCTCCAAAAACCAGTTATCAACCTATTTCGGTTTGGCTCTAGCTGGCGCTATTTTCACGACAATACTGCTCAATACCAGTAAATTTTTTACTGGTTATGGCGGAGCCCTCGGCACTTCCGCCTGCATCGCGCTGTTGGTCGTACTGAGCATTCCTTATTTTAAATCACCACGGAAAATGACCGTTGGATTTCTTCAGCTCCGCAAAACAATCTTAAAAAAACAAGGAAAAGTTTCAAAAAGACGAGTAGATTTGTTTAAATAAAAAGTATAACCACATGAAACCTTTATTTCTTGCCCTTATTATCCAAATCTTTCTCCTGAGCCATTTGAGTGCTCAACAAGCAAAAATTAACATCGTAAATCAAGAACGAAATAGCAGCTACAGAGGTTTAAGTGTAGTTGATGATACAACTCTATGGGTAAGCGGAAGCAATGGGACAGTTGGGCTCAGCACCGATGCTGGAAAAAACTGGCAGTGGGTCAATCCAATTGGCTACGAAAAAACAGATTTTAGGGATATCGAAGCATTTGATGAGCATGAAGCCTTAATTATATCGGCCGGTTCCCCTGCCATTATCTTAAGCACACAGGATGGTGGTCGAAGCTGGAAAGAAGTATTCAATGACAAGCGGCCCGAAATATTTTATGACGGTTTTGCTTTTACATCAAAAGGGGTCGGCATTGCCTTTGGCGACGCCATTCAGGGAAAAATGCCGCTATTGAAAAGCACCGATTTCGGAAGGTCCTGGAAAGATATATCCCCGAATATGCACTTTACCATTACCGATGGCGAGGCCGGTTTTGCAGCCAGTGGAACATCAATATATTGCGATAACAGCGGAACATATTGGATTGCCACAGGTGGGACAGTTTCCAATATCTACAGCAGCAAGGATCAGGGTAACACATGGCAACGTTACAGCTGCCCCATCATTCAGGGCACAAATAGCACCGGCCCTTTTTCTGTCGCATTTAACACATCAAAAACGGGTATTGTCGTCGGTGGCGATTATAAGGCGGATAAAAACAAAGACAAAAATAGCCTGCTAACCAACGATGGCGGCAAAACATGGTCTGCACCACAGACAGCACCCGCTGGCTTTAAGTCGGCCGTTATTTATCTTTCAAAAAAACAGCTGATCAGCACGGGCACTTCGGGTACAGACCTATCGAATGACGGCGGAAAAAACTGGACGCCTATTGGAAAGGAAAGTTTCAATGCCGTCCAAAAGGCAAAAAAAGGTCGAGCGATATTTTTAGTGGGCGATAAAGGCAAAATAGCGAATTTAGCATTATAAGCTAAATTCGCTATTTCCTGCAACACTACACACTATTTTTTGCAGCACTGTGCCGCTAGGTTTTGTCGTCCAAAACCGAGATTTACGCACTTATAAATAACTACTTACGCGACAAACGCGATTCCTCCAAATCCAGGGAATACTCGATCTCTTTAATGACATCGCTGTCAAAAGCCTTGCTTTCCTTGATCTTGTACAGACCATCACGACGCAGCGCCAAAAGTTCCAGCATAATTTTATTATAGAGCCCCCTTACTGCCGAAAGCTGCGCGCGCGTATCCTCTTCTTTCGCTCGTTCGGATGCATTTACGCTTCGGATAATCTGCTCTTTGACGCGAGCGATGGTCTCATGTTCCAGCATTTCTTTTGCATAATGTTTATCCAGATATGCAATAGATTCTTTGCCAAGCCGTACACGGATCTCATCAATTTGCTCTTCCATTGAAGCTTGCTCGTCGACTTCCTCAATTTTTATCAATTTAATCAACAAAGGCAATGTAAGCCCCTGAAAAACGAGTGTTACCAAAATAACCACAAACGTAATGAACAAAATCAGATTTCGGTGCGGGAAGGCCGTTCCATCGTATAAAGTCAATGGAATCGCTAATGCTGACGCCAAAGAAACCACGCCTCTCATCCCGGCCCAGCCAACGACCAGGGGCAGTTGCCACCCCGGACTCTTTTCCTTGATGCGAACCCGTTTAAATAATATTCTGGGAACAAAAGCCGAAAGATAAACGGCGATTAAGCGTAAAACAATAACAATTACACAGATCGCCAAGGCATAATCAATAGCTTCCTCCATGGAGTATTCACCCAATCCATTGATGATCACCGGAAGCTCAAGTCCAATTAAAATAAAAACAAATCCATTTAATAGAAAGCCCACTGTCGCCCAAACCTCCTTCGTCTGGATGCGCGTATGGTAGTTGAGGTAATCGCCTGCCCGGAAGGAAAGAAACAATCCACCACTAACCACCGCCAAGACCCCCGACCATTCAAAATGCTCCGCAACAATATACATCAGGTAAGGTGCGATGAGGGTAATGGGTGTTGAAATACTGGACGATTTCGCGACATAGCGTAAGAAAATATAGAGGATGTGACCTATAACCAAACCAACTACAACACCCATGACTGATAACATCAGAAACTGTGTCGTCGCATTGCTCATTACGAACTGACCAGTAAGAATCGCGATGGATGCAAATCTAAAGACAGTCAATGAGGCCGCATCATTGACCAGGCTTTCTCCTTCCAATATTGCAATTCCCCGTTTAGGAATACTTACCCCCTTCAGGACAGAACTCGCGGCCACGGCATCTGGGGGAGAGATAATCCCACCCAGTAAAAAGCCCAGCGCTAAGGTAAACCCAGGAATAATACTGACCGAAAAGTAGGCAATGGCCAATGATGTGAAAAAGACTAAACCAAAGCCCATGATGAAAATAGACCGTCGCCACTTTAGAAAATTCCCCCAATTGGTATACCAGGCTGCTTCGAAAAGCAAAGGTGGCAAAAACACCATAAATACGATATCGGGATCAACACTAATAACCGGCGCGCCCGGAATCAGCGAAATCACCAGTCCGCCAATAACCAGCAGAATGGGGTAAGAGATTTTTAAGCGTTGACTCAGCACAAATAACATGGCCATAAAGAAAAACAGCACCATAACCAATAAGAGGTTGCTGTGAATTTTTTCACCGGCCTTCCCGCCCACGGTAGACTTAACATCCTGATAGGGAACCGACATGGACATGCTGTATTGACGAATCTTCCATTCATTATCCAGCTTACTTAATACCCCCACGCCACGAAAAGACTTGGTATTGATCTTAAAAGATTCATCAAACCACGCTGTCGTACTATCTGCATTAAAGCTGATATGCCGCTTATCATAGGTGTAGGTCCAGGCATTTTTTGGATTGAAATATTGATCGGTGAACTTCTCTGCATGTGCTTTATCCCACCTTTCATCATGATCAGTACCCAAAATAACGCCATCTGAAGCAATAACATTCAAAAACGGGCCATACTTTACCTCGCCCGAGGTTTTGTGCCAACGGTCTAACAGCCCATTGATTTCGTCCATTGGCTGCTGGGCATTTGTCGGAAAGACAAATAAGATTAAACTAAGAAAACAATACGTACCTAAAATGATCTTTCTAATCATACATTATAAAACTTCGTAATCGCTCAGACAATACGCTTTCGCTGAGATCAGTCTTAAAACAAAAAGCTGCGTATGCAGCTTTTTGTTTTTATTTAATTATTTCTTCAATTTCGCTGATAATCCGCTGCGCGATCTGCTCAGCAGCTTCAGGCGTAGGTCCCTCCGAGTAAATCCGAATAATCGGTTCGGTATTCGATTTACGCAAATGCACCCATTCATTTTCAAAGTCTATTTTCAAGCCATCGATTGTCGAATGGTCTTCATGCTTATATTTTTCCTCCATTTTGGCCAATAGGTTGTCAATGTCCAATTCCGGAGTCAGCGTGATCTTGTTTTTTGACATAAAGTATTGCGGCAAAGAAGCACGATATTCGGAGGCTTTTTTACCAAGCTTAGCCAAATGTGTCAAGAAGATGGCCACGCCTACCAGCGCATCACGGCCATAATGAGATGCCGGGTAGATAACACCACCGTTTCCTTCTCCGCCAATGACAGCATCGACTTCTTTCATCTTTGTAACCACGTTGACTTCGCCCACAGCCGCCGCATAGTACTCGCCACCATGTGCTTTAGTCACATCACGTAGTGCGCGTGTAGAAGATAAATTGGAAACGGTATTTCCTTTTTTATGCTGCAATAAATAGTCCGCTACGGCAACTAGGGTATATTCTTCACCAAATAGCTCGCCATCCTCCATCATAAAGACCAATCGATCTACATCCGGATCTACGGCAATCCCTAAATCAGCTTTGTGTTCAATAACCGCAGCCGATAGATCCGTCAAATTCTCTTTCAATGGTTCTGGATTATGCGGGAATTGACCATTTGGCTCACAATGGATTTTAAAGATTGTCTGTACACCAAGTGCATCCAATAAGGCAGGTATAAATGTACCACCGGTACTGTTGACTGCATCCAAAGCAACTTTAAAATTAGCCGCTTTGATGGCTTCTTTATCCACATATTCCAGTGCCAACACAGCGTCTACATGTTTCTGTAAGTATGAATAATCTTTATGAACTTGTCCCAGTTCTTCCACTTCGGAAAAATCAAAGTCTAAGGATTCACCAAGGGCCAATACTTCTTGCCCTTCAGCATCTGAAATGAATTCACCCTTTGCATTTAATAACTTTAGTGCGTTCCATTGACCGGGGTTGTGTGAAGCAGTCAAAATAATACCACCCGCTGCTTTTTCCATCGGTACGGCAATCTCTACCGTTGGCGTTGTTGCAAGACCCAGGTCAACCACATCAACACCGATGCTTTGTAGGGTTCCAATCACCAAATTACTTACCATCTCACCAGAAACACGCGCATCTCTTCCGACAACAATTTTTTTGATACCACTCTGCTTAACAATTATTTTGCCATAAGCAGCTGTAAACTTAACGATATCTATTGGGGTAAGTGCCTCTCCAGCACGTCCGCCGATCGTACCTCGTATTCCTGATATTGATTTAATTAAAGTCATTTCTTTTGAATTGATTAACGTGTAAATTTAGCACAATGGCAATAAAATATCGAATTAAAATTATAATTAATGAATATTTAACGTATATTTGTTGCAACAAAGTTGTTTTTAAAAGAAACAACCGTTTGCAATGAAATTATTTTTACTTTTGAAAAGTGAGTTTTTAAAGTTTGGGAATTTCATTGTCATCAGCAACATTTATGATTCAACAATTAGTACACATCGATCAAGAGATTTTTCTGGCCATTAATCAAGGCTTGAGTAACCCCGTATTTGATTGGTTATTGCCGATATTACGCAATCCATACACTTGGGCACCTTTGTATTTATTTCTGATCATATTTTTCATTAAGACCTATGGAAAAACAGGTATCCTAATTGTTGCCATGACCTTGGTTACTTTCGGAATTTCCGATGGTATATCCTCTCATTTGATCAAAAAGACTGTAAAAAGGATTAGACCATGTAACGACGTGGAGTTTAAAGAAAATGTCAACATCCGAGTGCGATGCGGTTCGGGCTTCAGCTTTACATCCTCTCACGCGGCCAATCATTTTTCCCTAGCTTTTTTCTGGATTGTACTTTTCCGGAGAAGATGGAAACATGCGCTTTGGCTTTGTATTACCTGGGCAACCCTAATCTCAGCCTCTCAAATTTATGTTGGTGTCCATTACCCGTTTGATGTCCTGTGTGGTTCAGCCTTAGGTATTCTGGTTGGATTGGCAACAGGCTACTTATTTAAACGGTTTGTGCCTAGCTTTTTTAAAACTGAACACGTATAATGAATTCAATTTTATTGATTTTAATTTTATTCATACCTGCATTTGCAAGTGGAATTGCTGTATTTTTTGTACAAAAGAAAGGAACCAGCTTCCTTAAACTCATCCTTTCTTTTAGTGGAGCCTATTTATTCTCTATTACTGTGCTTCACCTCATTCCGCATGTCTATCAGTCCAACAATACTTCACCTGAAGTATTGGGTATTTATGTACTTGCTGGATTTCTTTTCCAGCTATTTCTTGAACAGTTCTCCCAAGGGATCGAACATGGCCATATCCATACCGAAAATGATCATGACCACCATAGCCATCGTTTTCCAATCGGTATTATGTTCAGCCTATGTCTTCATGCTTTCCTCGAGGGAATGCCACTTGCGGCTACACATCAGACAGAACTTGCACTAGGCATATCCATCCACCACATTCCGGCCGCATTTGCGTTGGGAAGTATTCTAATAAGCACACATTTAAAGAAAAATACCATCCTCATTACACTGGCTTTATTTGCGGCAATGACCCCTTTTGGCTTTTTGCTGAGCAAAGCCATCAGTGCAGGTGAAGTAGGGAATATCCAGCAATATTTTGATAAAATCATGGCCGTCGTTATTGGTATCTTCTTACACATATCGACGACGATACTTTTTGAATCGGGCTCCATTGACCATCATAAATTCAATAAAAAGAAAATGATCGCTGTGATTGCAGGTGTTGCGATTGCACTCGGAAGTTTCTTATTTGTCGGAGAACATGATCATGGGCACGATCAACACCAACAACCGCATGATCATGAACATCATGACCATGCGCATTAATTTCTTTAGCCGCGAAGTTTATCCAACAGTGTACTTAACGTCATTGCCTCTTCTTCACTAATTCGATTGGGTAAAAGATCCTTCATCAGCATTTCCTCATCTAGATTCTTAAGAATCTCCAAGCCCTTCTCGGTGATAACCAAATCCACAGCCCTTTTATCTCCACCCGATTGACAACGTGAAACCAATTCTTTGGAAACCATGCGATCAATCATACGCGAGATGTCAGGGGTGGTACTCAACATTCTTGATTTAATCAGATTATTGGTTGCAGGCTTAGGATATTGGCCCCTCAATATGCGCAAGACATTAAACTGTTTCAAAGTGATCCCTTCTTTGGCAGCTCGCTGTTCAAGCTCATTGTTAATCCAATTGTACGTATATAGAATATTTACCGTACAACGATGCCATTCATTGCTGAATTTACTTACTTTGATTTCGTCCTCAATCTTCATTCTGGTTGATAATTAATCGTTCTGAATAGTAAAGATAGCTGTTTTTTACTAAATACATAACTATGACATTAGAATCATTCTAAATGGTAGAAATTCTGTATATTTGAAGAATTCAAAAAAACAGGCAGATGCGTAATAGAACTAGCTTAGATAAGCTAAAAAAAGGGGAAAAAGCGGTAATTATTGATTTTGATTCACACGAAATTCCAGCTAAATTTTTCGAATTGGGGTTTATACCTGGTACTGAAGTAGAAGTGAAACATATCGCACCTTTGGACGGTCCCATATGTCTAAATATTAGTGCTAATAACGCCTTAATTGCTATCCGCAAATCAGAAGCTAAAGTCATCCTTATTGATCAGAAATAATGAATAACCCGATTATTGCACTTTTGGGTAATCCAAATGTGGGTAAAACATCTCTATTTAACCGGATTACAAAATTAAATCAGAAAGTAGGAAATTATCCCGGTATTACGGTCGAAAAACGTGAGGGGCAAGTAAAAGCCAACAACAAAATTTATCGTATTATTGATTTACCGGGA
Source organism: Sphingobacterium sp. UBA2610 (assembly GCF_002339225.1). Taxonomy (NCBI): domain Bacteria; kingdom Pseudomonadati; phylum Bacteroidota; class Sphingobacteriia; order Sphingobacteriales; family Sphingobacteriaceae; genus Sphingobacterium; species Sphingobacterium sp. UBA2610. The sequence continues at coordinate 48,883 of NZ_DDKA01000026.1, read as the reverse complement.
ACATATACCCTGTTCCCAAGTTCGCTGGACGAAGAAGTTGTTTTCAACACTTTAGTCAATAAAGAAAGTAGTTTCAGACCTAACCTTGTCGTTGTCGTCGCTGAACCTACGAACTTAAAGCGGTCTATTATTCTTTATCAGCAGGCCCGGGAGCTCGGTCTGCCGGCCATCTTTGTCATCAATATGATAGATGAAGCCAAAGAAAAAGGAATTACAATAGATGTTCAGAAGCTTGAGCAACTATTAAATACAAAAGTCTACGAAACCAATGCACGTACGGGACAAGGTATCGATCAGCTGATCAAAAACTTTGATGCTGTTCCGCCCATGTATATCAGCAAATTTAGCCTACCCAAGGAAGCTGATGCCGCATTAGAAGAAACCAAACGTCTTTTTCCATTAGATACGGAATACCATACCTGGCAATACCTGGCCAAAGGCGAGGTATCCTTTTTATCGAAAGAAAAAAATCAGGCGATTCAACAAATCCGTGAAAAACACCAATTACGCGCCGAGAGACTGCAAAAAGACGAAGCCATTTTGCGTAGTAAATCCCTGGATAGCAGCCTTGCTGAAATCTATGCAAAGGATGAATCCTCCAATAAAAACAAAACCAATACGATTGATAGCATCCTGCTTCATCCCATCTTTGGCTATGTCATCTTCTTTGGAATCCTCTTTTTAATCTTCCAGGCAATTTATACCTGGTCTGGACCAGCCATGGATTTTATCGATGGTTTATTTGGTGATCTTGCAGCCTATATACAAACAGCATTGCCGGCAGGGCCATTGACCGACTTGCTCAGCAATGGTATTATCAAAGGTATTGGCGGAATTGTGATCTTCATTCCACAGATCGTTATTTTATACATCTTTATCTCGATCATGGAAGAAACGGGCTATATGAGCCGTGTTGTTTTCCTGATGGACCGCTGGCTTCGCCCTTTCGGGCTGAATGGAAAATCAGTGATTCCATTGATTTCGGGCGTAGCCTGTGCTGTTCCTGCGGTTATGTCGGCACGTAACATCGAAAATAGCAAAGAAAGACTGGTCACTATTCTGGTAACGCCTTTTATGACCTGCTCAGCACGTCTACCTATTTATATCGTTCTGATCGGACTGGTGATACCGGACACGAAATTAGGGGGCTTTCAAATACAAGGTATTGTATTGTTTGTGATGTACCTACTTGGAATATTCGCAGCTTTGCTATCGGCGATTATCCTGACCAAAGTCATCAAATCAAAACACAAATCATTTCTAATCTTTGAACTCCCCACCTATAAGACTCCAGATTGGAAAAACGTAGCCTTAAATGTATGGGAAAAAGCATCAAGCTTTGTTTTCGGCGCAGGTAAAATCATTTTAGCCATTTCCGTTATCCTATGGGCATTGGGTAGTTTTGGTCCGAACGATAAATTTAGCCGGGCGGAGGAATATGTGACAAAAAATAACCCCAACCTGTCCGAAGCCGATTTGGACCATGAAGTTTCATCTTACCGTCTGGAACACTCTTTCCTTGGCTATCTTGGCATGGCTATTGAACCTGTTGTTAAACCATTAGGCTACGACTGGAAGATGGGCATAGGTCTTATTTCTTCGTTTGCTGCCCGTGAAGTTTTTGTAGGCACAATGGCCACAGTATATAGCCTTGGTGACGAAGTGGATATCGAAGATGAAGCATCTAAAACAACGGTATTAGGCAAAATGAAAAGCGAAATTAACAGGAATACCGGTTTACCGGCTTATAATTTAGCTTCTGGTGTATCCTTATTACTTTTCTATGCTTTTGCTATGCAATGTATGAGTACAATTGCAGCAGTAAAGAGGGAAACAGGCTCGTGGAAATGGACTTTGATACAGCTTGGTTTTATGACAGGCTTGGCGTATTTCAGTGCCTTGATTGCTTATCAACTTTTAAAATAAAAAGCTATGGATAATTTAACAGTACAATATCTCATCGTAGGAATGCTCGTTTTGGCGGCTGTATGGTATGTCGTTAAAAATGTCCGAAAATCACTAAAGGGCAAGTCGAGCTGCTCGAAAGGCTGCGGATGCGACTGCGGCGTAGAAAAAACACAAAAAGCAAATTAATTTATCTTTTTGAGTAGCATTTACAAATAAGATTTCGTTATTAGTTAGAGTGGCCAAAAATCACACTAGCTGCTAATTCATAAAGCGCCGTATTTCCAAATTACGGCGCTTTCTATTTCTGAGTCAAACAGGCCCCTCGCTATTGTTTATAAAAAAACAACGAAATACATTAAAACCACAACAGAATGTGCACAAATACCTAAGTGTTTTATTAACTTTATGCGCTTAGGGCAAATCGTTCGCTGGGAAGCTTTACGATAAACAGGTAATTCTTCTGGCGTCATTGATTTTGCTCAAACGATCCTTGGCGGGAGCAAATAGCCTCATGGGTTTTTCCGTATCTAAGGACCAGATTAAAACAGACTAGTAACCGTATTAACCATACACATGGAGAAACAGAACAATAAGGAGGAGTTAAAAAGAGGACTTCAAAACAGACATATTCAATTAATTGCCCTGGGTGGTGCAATCGGAACGGGCTTATTTCTAGGTATTGGGAAGGCTGCCACATTGGCTGGGCCAGCTGTTATCCTCGGCTATGCTTTCGCCGGAATTATTGCTTTTTTTATTATGCGCCAGTTGGGTGAGATGGTTGTTGAGGAACCTGTTTCAGGAAGTTTTAGCTACTTCGCCAATAAATACTGGGGTTCTTTTGCGGGTTATGCTTCGGGCTGGAACTATTGGGTGCTGTATATCTTAGTCAGCATGGCCGAACTCACAGCGATAGGCGTTTATGTACAATTCTGGTGGCCGGAAATACCTTTATGGGCATCAAGTTTATTTTTCTTCTTTGCAATCAACGCCCTTAATCTTGCCTCAGTCAAAATTTATGGCGAGACGGAATTTTGGTTTTCCATTATCAAGGTTGTTGCAATCATTGCCATGATTGTTTTTGGTGCATATTTATTGGTAAGCGGTACTGGAGGGGAGCAGGCAAGTCTCAGCAACCTGACTTCACATGGTGGTTTTTTCCCAAAAGGTTGGTTTAGCCAAACAGCGGATGGAAGTTTTGAAGGCCTTCTTTCCGCCATAGCATTGATCATGTTTTCTTTCGGTGGCCTGGAGTTGGTTGGTATCACTGCTGCCGAGGCCGAGCATCCCGAAAAGAACATCCCCAAAGCGACCAACCAGGTTATCTATCGAATCTTAATCTTTTACGTAGGTGCATTGATTATTCTTTTCTCTTTGACACCGTGGACAAATATCACCGCCGATACAAGTCCCTTTGTGCTGGTGTTTGACAAACTCAATGGGTTTGAATTTACGATCTTTGGAAAGACCTTCTATTTCACAAAAATTATCGCAAATGCGCTAAATCTTATTGTCCTTACCGCTGCATTATCTGTTTATAATAGCAGCGTGTACAGCAATAGCAGAATGTTATATGGATTGGCAGAGCAGGGAAATGCACCCCGTTTTCTTTCGAAACTCAACAAGAATCATGCGCCTATTAACGCGATTTTAGTTTCGGCACTGTTCGCGGCGATTTGTGTATTTATCAACTATGTAGCACCTAAAAATGCCTTGGAGATCCTGATGTCGCTGGTGGTATCTTCACTGATTATAAACTGGGTCATGATTTCCATTACACACTTGTATTTCAGAAAGAATAAACTCGATGCCCACTTACGCACCAAGTTTCCATCCTTTCTGTATCCTTTAAGTAATTATATCTGTCTGATCTTTTTGATCGCTGTACTTGGCATCATGTGGATAACAGGGATGAAACTTCCGGTAGAATTGATCCCTGCTTGGCTTATATTACTCTATGTGAGTTATGTTTTGATCAAAAGAAAGAAATCTTAGTTCACTGGAACCTTGATCTTATCAATCAAAAAAGCCTGATTCATTGCATGAATCAGGCTTTCTTGCTAAAATTTAATGCGGGTATTCCTCCTCGAGAATAGCAAATTCATAATTGTCGCTCCAACCATCTTTTAACGGCAAAATTTTCCGTCTGCGCGCCTCTTTGACCATGCCGACTTTCTCCATTACTTTAGCGGAAGCGATATTTCCAACAGCACAACCGCCCTCAATTCTATGAAAATTAAGTTCCTTGAAACCAAATGTCAGGATTCGGTTCAATGCCTCTGTTGCATAGCCCTTATTCCACATTGTCGCAACAAGCTTAAACCATACTTCTGAATTTCGATAGCGCAGCTTGACAACACTGATATTAATTAACCCAATAAACTCTTCCCTTCAAGGGTTTCTATATAAAAGGTATAATCCTTTCTGGCATCCAATTCATTGATTTGCGCCGACCAAGCTTCCACCATTTGCTCTGTATGGGCTATTCCATTCGGAAATCCACTCGGATTAAATAATGCAGATTCAGGATACATTAATAGGGAATGGATCTTTTCCAAATCTATTTTCTCTACGGATCTAAGCTTGAGCCGTTCTGTTCTAATTTCCATGTTTAAAATTACACAAATGGCTTAATTTAATGCTACCATTTGACAACAATAACTAAAATAAGCCCAGCTGCGTTCCTGCATCGGGTAAGCGGAAAAGATCTCTTCTCAAGGAGGGAAGCGTCCCATTATTCATAAATTTCTTGACGGAAAGCTTGAATAAATGCTGTAAACTCTCAGCCATATGGCCATCCCCTTTTATCCTCCGTCCAAAATCGGTATCGTTAATTTTTCCACCATGACAGGCTTCGATCCAGTGTAATACCTTTTCAGCACGATCAGGATAGTTTTGATAGAGCCAATCTTTAAAGATACCACCGATCTGTCCATTGAGCCTCACGATGGTATAAGAGGCCGTAATGGCTCCCGCATCTGCTCCCGAACGAATCAAATCTGAAATCTCATCACTATTGATCCCCGGAACGATGGGGGCCATCATTAACATGACGGGTACACCTATCTCAGTCAATCCCTCGATCAGTTTCAAACGGGCCGACGCTGTAGCAGTCCGAGGTTCCATTTTCTGACGTACCTCCTCGCGCAGCGAATTGATGGTCACAGCAACGGAAACCAGATTGTGTGCTGCAAGCTCGCGCAAAAGATCAAAATCCCGTCGCATCAGTACATTTTTGCTGATGATAGAGACCGGATGTTGGTATTTGACCATCAATTCTAAAAGCGAGCGTGTGATGCCCAGCTTCCGTTCAATCGGTTGATAACAGTCCGTATTGCCTGAAAGCATAATCAAATCGGGTTGATAGCTCGATTTTCTAAACTCCTGTTCGAGAAGCTGAGCCGCATTATGTTTTACTAGGATCTTACGTTCAAAATCCAACCCAGCACTAAAGCCCCAGTACTCATGCGAATTGCGCGCGTAACAATAAATACAACCATGCTCACAGCCCTGATAGGGATTAATGGATCGTTCAAAACGTAGATCCGGGCTATTTGATTTGGATATAATGGATTTTGGATGTGTCGGAATAAATTGTGTTTTCTCGGCACCCAAAAATTCTTCATCCAGCCCCTCCACATGTTCCTGCACGTATTGATTAGAAAAAAATTTGTTATTGGGATTGATCTGCGCCCCTCTGCCCTTCAAATATTCCGATGAATTCATAGGTTAAAATTACTAATTTTATTAGCAAAAACAAATTAAAATTTCCAATTTTTCACAAAGCGGGAAAGCGAATATCTTCTAGTTTGAAGTCCCAATAAAGCGTATTTTAAACCAAATAAAAATCCCTATACCGCAGCGGCAGTATAGGGATTAAAATTCTTATTTTAGATCTCAGTCCAGCTTCTATTTATTTCATTAAGAAACCACCACCGAGTAAATCATTGCCTTCATAAAAAACGGCCGATTGCCCTGGAGCAATACCTTTCACATTGTGCACAAAATCTATACGCACTTTATCGCCTTCTTGGGATATGGTCGACAAAGCACCAGAGTCTTTGTAACGTACCTTTGAAATTGCTTCCATCGGTTGATCTAGTCCTGCATATTTCACAAAGTTCACATTACGAACGTAAGCATGTGACTTTTCAAGTTCATGTTCTTCACCCAATACGACCGTATTACTTTCCGGAAGGATCTCAATCACAAACATCGGTTTACCCAAGGCAATACCTAAGCCTTTACGCTGACCGATGGTGAAATAAGGGTAACCAATATGTTTACCTACAACGGTACCATCGGAAAGAATAAAGTTACCGGGACCAATTTGTTGATCCAACGTTGGCACCTTATGTCTCAAAAACGCACGGTAGTCGTTGTCAGGAACGAAACAGATTTCATAACTCTCCGACTTATTGGCCAATTCCTTCTGTCCCATATCCAAAGCCATCTGACGAATCTCCTTTTTCGTGAAAGATCCTAACGGAAACTGTGTCCGGGCAAGATTTTCTTGTGATACGCCCCATAAAACGTAAGATTGATCTTTGTTTTCATCCTTACCTTTTGATATCACATAACGACCATTGTCGTGCATACGGATATTAGCATAGTGCCCGGTAGCGATAAACTCACAGTCCAATTTGTCAGCGCGTTTCATCAAAGCCTCCCACTTAATGTGGGTATTACACAACACGCATGGGTTAGGCGTGCGCCCAGCAATATATTCTTCTACAAAATTGTCAATCACAAAATCTCCAAACTCATCACGTATATCTAATATATAATGAGGGAAACCATAGTTTACGGCTAATGTACGAGCGTCATTGATACTATCAAGGCTACAACATCCGGTTTCTTTCGACGAGCCACCTGCGGATGCATAATCCCATGTCTTCATCGTGATACCGATAACCTCATATCCTTGTTCGTGGAGCATGACAGAAGCAACGGAGCTATCTACCCCTCCACTCATTGCAACTAAAACTCTTCCTCTTTTACTCATCTCTAATTATTGAAATGCAAAGATACAGCTTATTCCTTTTCCTATATGTTAGTTTCTTGTAATTTTATCTCGATCAAAATCAACACGTTCGAAAAAAGTACGAAAATAATCTGCATAAAAGTTTTAGAATTCAAATTATCGGACTATATTTGCATCGCAATAGGGGAACAAACCCATAGCAAAAAAGCGGTGCCATAGCTCAGCTGGTAGAGCAAAGGACTGAAAATCCTTGTGTCCCTGGTTCGAACCCAGGTGGCACCACGCTTCAATCTGATGATCACAGATTTAAATAAAAGGTCAACTGGTGCCATAGCTCAGCTGGTAGAGCAAAGGACTGAAAATCCTTGTGTCCCTGGTTCGAACCCAGGTGGCACCACAAAAAAAGCTTGTTCAATGAACAAGCTTTTTTTGTTTTAGCTAACTGCATTTTATATAACATCCCCCCCACATCTCCGCCGTATAGAAAATTCATCATACCCCTACTGCCTGAATTCAATGGGTGTTATTTTCATTGATTGATTGAGGGATATTATCAAAAAAAAGATCATGGATTTTGGAAATGAACCGGCGTTGTCTTTTTAAAATCCACTCAAGTTTAATTTCCAAAACCCAATCGCTTTTCTGCTACGATTCAGCAATAATCGACCGATCAAGATGCACATAGCCACCGTCCACATGAATCAATTGACCAGTTGTATGACTTGATTTGTTAGACAGCAAAAAGACTGTTGTATCGGCGATTTCCGCTGCTGTGGTCATGCGATGCTCCAATGGAATGCGGTCCGTAATTTTTTTCAATGTCTCCTCCGGATTTGATAAGGTTTGAATCCAGGTATCGTATTGGGGAGTTGCACATTCTGCCACAATAATGGCATTGACACGAATCGAGTAAGGCAACAATTCTACAGCCCACTCGCGCGTAAGTGCATTACGTCCACCATTGGATGCCGCATAAGCCGAGGTATTGCCCTGCCCTGTTTCACCAGTTTTGGACGAAATATTCACGATACTGCCCTTAGATGCTTTCAACGCATCCAAAGCGTGATGTGCCATCAGATAGTAGTGAATTAAGTTCTTATGTAGCGAAGCAACAAATCTTTCATAGTTGCCCGATGCCAATCCAACACCATCATTTTGTCCGGCATTATTCACCAAACCATCGATCCGCCCGTACACTTCCAATGTCTTTTGAACGGCTCTTTCACAATCTTCGGGTTTAGATAATTCTGCTTCAATACAGAGTGCATCCACACCAAATTGCTTTATTTCTTCTTTGACTTTTTCATTATCAGCTTGTTTACGGCCAACAATGACAGGAATAGCCTGTTCTTTAGCCAACGCGTGGACTACAGCCCGCCCGATTCCTTTTGCTCCGCCGGTAACAATAACAACTTTATCTTTTAAATGAAGATCCATAATACTTTTATTGAATGGTTTGTTTCATTGATTGTGGTTAACATTCGCAACAATGAATTCGTTCTCTGGTTATTGATTAATTTATATTGACGTCATTAAGCCCATTATCCAGCTTCATGACCAATAAAAAGCTTCAGCATGCTATTTTTCCCTTTCATAGCATGCTGAAGTTTTTCCTTTTAAAGATTATACACGCGTATTGCGTTCTCTGCCCAAAATGCGTTCTTCTCTTCAGCCGTAAATTGCCCTAATTTATCCTCAACGATGGCAATACTTTCTTCGTAGGATGCCGCCAATAGACATACCGGCCAATCTGACCCGTACATAATGCGCTCCTTTCCAAAACGCGCAAAGATATGCTCCAGATATTGCTTAAAATCATCAAGTTTCCATCCTTCCCAATCGGCCTCTGTTGCAAGTCCCGAAACTTTACATACGACATTTGGAAAGGCAGATAGCGCATCGATAAACGCCGCCCACTCATCAAATGCTTTCGACTTGATCGGCGGTTTGGCAATATGATCCAATACAAATTGAAGATTTGGATTTTGCTGCACACAATCCAACGTTGCCGCATAATGTCGTGGACGGATGAGCAGATCATACGTATAACCATAATCTGCTAAGGCCTTCAGCCCGTTTAATACCGCAGGGCGAATGAGAAAATCAGGGTCAGCTTCTCCTTCAACAATATGACGAAATCCTTTGATGACCGTAGCTGATTGATAGCCATCCAACTGTTGTCGAATATCCGCTGCTTGAAGATCAATCCAGCCCACTACGCCTTTAATAAAAGGATAATCACTAGCCAGCTGAACCAAATAAGCAGTCTCTTCGTTGGATTGATCCGCCTGAACAGCAACACTCCCTCCAAATCCATTTCGTTCAAGCACAAATTGAATATCCAAAGGGGTGAAATCACGTCTGATGACTTGCATTTCTTCGGTAATCCAACTATCTCTAATTGGATCGAATTTCCAGAAATGCTGATGGGTATCTATACGCATAATGAAAAGAAAACCTAATGAGCAATTAATTTTTTGAATACGCTACCACAGTCTGACGGGACTCTCCAAGACCATCTGCTCCTAACTCGATCACATCGCCAGGCTTCAAATAAATCGGTGGGTTAAATCCTAAGCCAACACCTGCCGGAGTACCTGTTGATATCACGTCTCCTGGCAACAAAGTCATAAATTTAGACACATAGGATACTACATGCGCCACCGAAAAGATTAAATCCTTGGTATTACCATCTTGGTAGGTTTTTCCGTTTACCTTCAACCATAGACGCACATTGTTGATATCTTTGATTTCTTCTTTTGTCGCCATGAAAGGTCCCATCGGTGCAAACGTATCACATCCTTTTCCTTTATCCCAAGTACCGCCACGTTCCAGCTGATACTCACGTTCGGAAACATCGTTGTGCAATACATAACCGACCACATAATCTAAGGCTTCATGCTCTTCTATATAAGAAGCTTTTTTACCGATCACAATACAGAATTCCACCTCCCAATCTGTTTTTACAGAATCTTTCGGAATCATCACATTATCGTATGGACCTACCAACGAAGTGGTCGATTTCATAAAGATGATCGGTTCAGCAGGAATTGGTGCATTTGTTTCCTTGGCATGGTCTAAATAGTTCAATCCAATACAAACAATTTTGGATGGGCGGGCAAAAGGTGCTCCGATACGTTCGCCTTGAGGAACTTCAATCAACTTACCTTCATTTGCCTTCACAAATTCTTCTAAACGGGCTACACCATTCTCTGCAAAGAATTGTTCATTGTAATCACCACCAAATGCGCTTACATCGTAATTTACACCATCGATCTGAACACCGATTTTCTCCTTGCCTTGAGCTCCAAAACGTATTAATTTCATTTTTATAGTATTGAGATAATAGATATTTTATTTTTAGCTTTTTAATTATTCAATTTAATAAAACCACCGTCAATAGGGTAGTCATTTCCAGTAATAAATCCAGCATCGTCACTACACAAGAAAAGTGCTAATTTGGCAATTTCTTCCGGTTGCGCCATGCGGCCTATTGGTTGGCTTGCTGATAGTTTTTCAAACATTTCTTCCTCTTTTCCAGGATAGTTTTTTGCGATAAATCCATCCACAAATGGGGTATGTACACGTGCAGGCGAAATGCTATTGCAACGAATACCATAGGCCATGTAATCCCGTGCTACAGACATTGACATCGCGTAAATAGCCCCCTTGCTCATCGAATACGCAAAACGATCCGTGATACCAACCCATGCAGCTATGGATGCTAAATTAAGGATTGCTCCCGAACCCTGCGCCTTCATCATCGGCACAATAGCATGCAATGCATTATAAGCTCCCTTAACATTCACATTAAAAACACGCTCAAAATCTTCTGATTGACAATTTTCCAAATTACCAACATGAGCGATACCAGCATTATTTACTAAAATATCAATTTTTCCGATATTTTGTGCTATAGCAGTAATTTCTTGTTGATCAGTTACATTACAACGATTAAATGCAGCCTGACCACCCAAAGCCAAGATCTCATCAACTACAGCCTTACCGCCATCTTCATTCAAATCCAGAATATGAACTTTTGCTCCTTCTGCAGCAAATTGCAGACTGATCGCACGGCCTATCCCACTACCACCACCGGTAATTACAGCTACTTTTTGTTCTAATTTTCCCATTGTTATTTAATTGTTAATGTCAATACCAAATCTGCTTCATCTGTCGATGTTGGCAAATCCAAGCGTAGACTATTGTTCTTATAACTAAACTTAATCTCTTTCTTTCCGATAAATGTGCTTACTTTTTTCACCTGATAAGGAAGGTTATTAATCAACAATTCCTTTTTATCCGTTTTAAACACATGTAGATACACTTGGTTTCCTTTTTTTGTCAACGCATAATCGTCTGTTGGTGACACCGCCCCACCCGCTGTTCCATAGATTGTTTCACCATACACCGATAGCCATTTTCCAAGTTCTTTCAAGCGCTCCTGTTGATAGTCCTGAATCTCACCGTTTGGCATCGGGCCAACATTGAGCAATAAATTGGAACCATGACTAGCTGCCTTGACCAGGTATTTCAGCACTTCCTGAAAGGATTTTCGTGTCCGATCTTTCAGCTCAAATCCCCAAGATCCTGCAATTGTTCCACATACTTCCTTCGGTAGTTTCCCAACATCATGCACTTTCGTGCCGAACCCAGTAGTATTCTCTCCAGGTAAATCACGTTCGAACATCTGAAAATCTTCCCCTTCAAATGGCGCCAGATGGTGGTTGTTACCCACCAAGCACTGTGGCTGTAAGGTATGAATCAATTCATAGATTTCTTTGAAATGCCAATCTTCATTGGGCTTGTCCCAATGACCATCAAACCAGATCCCATCGATCTCACCGTAGTTGCTCAACAGCTCCGTTAATTGGCTTTTCATAAACTGGACATAATGATTCCAATCCCCTTTCGTTGAATCGCGCCCCGCAATGCCACCACCCGTTTTACCAACAGGCAGATAATCATCCCGGTGCCAGTCTAAAAGCGAATAGTAGAACATCACTTTTATCCCTTCGGCACGGCAAGCTTCCACCAACTCTTTCACAATATCGCGTTTGAAGGGAGATTTCTTCACCACATTATAGTCCGAAACCTGGCTGTTCCACATCGAAAATCCATCATGATGTCTGGTCGTAAAGGTGATATACTTTGCCCCTGCCTGTTTAAATAACTTCGCCCATTCTTTCGCATTAAAGGAAATTGGATTGAAAAATTTAGGCAGCAATGCATATTCATCCAAACTGATATTCTGGTTGTTCATGACCCACTCACCATCCCCCAGCACACTATATACCCCCCAATGGATAAAAACACCAAACCGAGATTGTTCAAACCACTCCCTATTTTTCAGATTTTCGGGACTCGGTTGATAATGTTGCTGGCTATAGCTCGCGGATACTGATCCCATCAGCAAGGCTAAACCACAGATTACATGTTTAAGTTTCATATGTAAATGATTAGTTGTCATGGATTTTCAATAAACTCATTATACCCAACTACAAAGAAACACCTCTACGCCATGGTATGAAATCGTCTTGCCCCAACAACACCGCCTTCGGTTTCACTTCACCAGAAGCAACCTCTATTACATAATCCCAAATACGGTGTGCGGCTTCCTCAATAGTCTCTGTACCTTCGATAATGGTACCACAGTTCAAATCCAGGATATCGGGCATTTTCTCAAAAGTCTTGGTATTTGTTGATAGTTTCACAACAGGTGCAATCGGGTTACCTGTAGGGGTACCCAGCCCCGTAGTAAACAAGACAATATTAGCACCTGCTGCCACTTCTGCAGTTGTACTTTCCACATCATTACCAGGCGTACATAATAAGTTTAACCCCGGACCGTTGGCCAATTCAGGATAATCAATCACTGCTGCAACAGGTGATGTTCCTCCTTTTTTGGCAGCCCCAGCAGACTTAATTGCGTCAGTAATTAAACCATCACGAATATTGCCCGGAGAAGGATTCATATAGAATCCCGAACCATCAGCTTCAGCTTTTGCGTTGTAAGTACGCATCAGCGACATAAAACGCTCCGCCGTTGGCTCATCGATACAACGATCACTCAACTCCTGTTCCACGCCGCATAATTCAGGAAACTCCGCCAGAATCACCGATCCGCCTAAAGTCACCAAAATATCTGATACAAATCCGAGCGCCGGATTGGCCGAGATGCCCGAAAATCCGTCTGAACCACCACATTCCAGACCTATACACAATTTGTCCAATGAGGCTGGTTTGCGCTCATTTTTATCCGCTTGCATCATCCCTGCAAAAGTTGCTTTAATCGCCTTTTGCATAAGCTCTTTTTCAGTTCCTTCTTTCTGTTGTTCGAAAATATACAGTGGGCGATCAAAACCTGGACTTCGCTTTTCAATTTCAGCTTTCAGAATGGAAGCCTGCGCATGCTGACATCCTAAACTCAATACCGTTGCCCCCGCCACATTCGGATGGGTGATATAACCAGCCAAAAGGCCACATAAGGCATCCGAATCCATGCGGGTTCCGCCGCAGCCCATTTCATGGTTTAAAAACTTGATTCCATCGACATTTTTGAACAGGCGTTCCTGCTCACTGGAAGTCGAATTAGCAAGTAGATCCTGACTAAGAATCGCATTTACATCAGCACCAGACTTATATAAGCTAATGAGATCTTCTACCTCAGACACGTAATTATTGGCTTTTACTTTATAGCCTAACTTTTCTTCAAAAGCAGCCTTCAGGGTCAATACATTTCTATTTTCGCAAAAAACCAATGGAATAACCAACCAGTAATTGGCCGTTCCAACAGTCCCATTTGAACGGTGGAATCCATTGAACGTTTTATCTTTAAATGCAGAAACATCAGGTTTTGTCCAGGCTGTCTTGCGATTGCCCATTTTAAAATCTTCCGACGCATGGCGCAAGTTTTCAGTGGTAATGAGTTCCCCTTCAGCTAGGGGAGTATTCAATTTTCCTACCAGAACACCATACATCAATATCTCCGTATCTTGTTCCATTGGCTGGATGGTGAATTTATGTTTGGCAGCAACAGCTTGCTTTAATGTAAATTCCTTACCTTCAAAAACAATCGTTGTTCCCGCAGCCAAGTCCTGTAATGCAACAAGGACATTATCCATTGGATGGATCTGTAAATAGCGCTGTATAGCCATAATTATACTAATTCAAATATTTTTGTCATCATTACCCATTTCTCTCCCGGCTTTGCCCCCGGAATGGCCGCCTGGTATTTCCACATCAGCTGTTCCCATTCCTGTACTTTTTCATTGGCAGCATCCATAGCCGATTTTTTCTCAAATGAAAAGTCTTCACCCACCTCCATGTTCATAAACAATCTATTTTCAAAACGATAGATCTCCATCTGCAGAATACCTGCATCCAGAATCGAACGTTTTATTTCCGGCCAAACCTCACGGTGGTAATCCTCATATTCCTTGATCAATTGTGGATCGCCCACAAGATCTAAAGCCATGACATATCTTTTCATTACTAACTAATTAATGTGATTTAAGATTTTCGGTTTCTGCAATACTGACATTTCTATTTTGGAAAGCAAACAATAAGACAACAATAAAACAAACCAATGGCACAAAATAGCCATACTGGAAATGTCCTGTTTTATCCGAGATAAAGCCCAAAATTGGAGGTAACAAAGCACCACCAACAATAGACATTACGATCAAACTGGAAGCAGATTTGGTATCGGCACCGATACCTTGTACACCAAACGCGAATATCGTCGGAAACATAATAGACATAAAGAATGCAATACCGATCAATGCATACAAGGTCTGAATACCTGATCCGAAGATGACAAATAGGGATAGAACGATCGCTATAGCGGAATAGATGATCAGAAGCTGGGATGCTGATACAAAACGCATAAAAAATGTACCGATAAACCGGCCCAACATAAAAGCCAATCCCGCAAACCCAGCATAATCGGCCCCATCCTTACCCGATATGCCCGCAGCTTCTGTTGCATACAATACCAGGAAGCTTAAAATACAGACTTGCGCTCCCACATAGAAAAATTGAGCCACCACGGCCCAACGCACATTTTTATGACGCAACGCGTGGAAAAAACCAGCTCTACCTTCTTCCTCGGCATCTTTGATATCAGGTAATTTGGTAAAGAAAAACAAGGCAGCGATCAATAAAATCAATATTCCCAATACTACATAAGGCAATTTCACAGCAGCTGTTTCCGACTGAATATACGCCATCTTTGCCTGCTCAGCCATTTGCGCCAGTTCTTCCTGTGATTTGGGTTCATGGGATAAAATAAATTTTCCACCAAAAATCGGAGCAACAAAGGCTGCTAGTCCATTAAAGGACTGCGCAAAATTAAGCCGTTGCGCCGAAGAAGCTGGATCTCCCAAAATCGCTACATACGGATTTGCAGCGGTTTCCAGAATGGTAAGACCACAGGCTACAACGAACAATGCCCCCAAAAAGAAAACATAACTTATCGTATTGGCCGCAGGTACAAAAAGAAAACAGCCAATGGCAAAAAAGATCAATCCGATCAAAATACCCGCTTTATAGCCATATTTTTTCATGATAATTCCAGCAGGAATCGCCATCACAAAATAAGCGATAAATACAGCCGAATCGACTAAGGAAGCCTGGAAATGGGATAAACTAAACGCATTCCTCAAATGCGGAATTAAGATCGGATCAAGGTTATGAATAAATCCCCAGAAAAAGAACAAGGATGTCACCAAAATCAAGGCAAATGCGTAACTCTTTTTATTCGTCATATTTTTCAAATGGTTATAAGTAGTTATTTAATGTAAAATAAGCTTAAAAATGCTAGACAATATTCAAGTATATTATCAAATTATTAAGCTATATTACCATAGCTAAACTGAATTATGTAACTTTACTGCATATATTTCATAATTATGAAAGCACAGCTGCTTCATTTAAACAGCAATCTTGAGCATTCGTTCAACGCGCGTAGAGACAATACACCTCAGTACCATAATCTTTGGCATTACCACGAAGAACTGGAATTAATTTATTTCGCCAAAGGCTCAGGCACCCAATTTATTGGCGATAGTGTCCGGCGCTTTGAATCGGGCGATATCACCCTTGTGGGTTCAAACCTACCTCATTATTGGTTATTTGACGAAATTTATCTTCAAGAGGAAGAAGCAGAAAGCGCAGATATTCGTGTGCTTCATTTTAAAGAGAACTTTTGGGGAAATGATTTTATTAATTTACCTGAAAATAAATCCATCAAAGACCTTATTCGCGTCTCCAAAAGAGGCATTTCATTATTGGAGTGCAGCCGACTAAAAACTGCGCAATTAATTGACGCTATCTTGGCAGCAACAGGTACCCCACGTATTATTCATTTATTAGAAATATTACAGTATATTTCGGCCGAAGAACAACATGATCTGTTAACGAGCCCCACTTTTACCATCCAGCTGCAAGATCAGGATGCCAACCGTATGCAGATTGCCATGCAATATATCGGTGAAAATTATCGCGACCAGATACGCCTGCAAGAACTTGCCTCTCTCACGGGAATGACCCCAAATTCCTTCTGCCGTTATTTCAAATCACAGATCGGAAAAACGCTCTTTCAATTTCTGATCGAAATGCGCGTGAAAACCGCTTGCAATTTATTAATAGAAAACAAACAGACGGTGAAGCAGATCTGCTTTGAATCAGGTTTTCAAAACTTTTCAAGCTTCCATAAATACTTCAAAAATGTAACCGGCACCACGCCGCTCAGCTTTCAGCGATCAAAAACTTAAGACGATTTTACCCAATAAGCTTGAATCTTCCATCAATCGATGGGTTTCAGCAGCCTCGGCAAAAGGAAGCACCCGGTATAAGGTCGGTTTGAAATCGCCAGCGCTAAGTTTCGGCCATACCTGAGACCAGATATCATCCCGTAGCACTTGCTTAAATTCACGGTCTCTCGCCCGTAATGTACTTCCCGTTAAAACAATCCGTTTCTGCATTAATTTGAGCAAGTTTAACTCGACTATTGCGCTTTCCATCGCATTAATATATACTAAACGACCATCGGGGTTCAAAAGGTTGATATTTTTCTCAAAATATGAACCACCAATACTGTCTAAAATAACATCAACCCCCAAAGGCTTCAGCGCCTCCAGAAAATCCTCCGTTTTATAATTTATTGTTTTGGTTGCTCCCAATGATTTACAAAAGCTAGCCTTTTCAGATGAGCTGACTGTCGTATATACTGCTGCACCAAACAAGGCCGCTAACTGAATTGCCGTACTGCCAATCCCACCAGCACCACCGTGTACCAAAAAATGATCGCCGGTCTGCAAATTCCCTCTTCGAAAGACATTGTCCCATACTGTAAATACGGTCTCAGGCAGCGAGGCTGCTTCCGCGAAATCTAAATGATCGGGAATAGGCAAACAATGTCCCTGATAGACCTTAGCATAGTTTGCATAACCTCCACCCGCTACGAGTGCACATACACGATCACCAATGTTCCAGTCAGCGACCCCGGTTCCCTTTGCGACAATAACCCCTGCTATTTCTAATCCAGGTATCCGCGCATCCACCCCGGCAGGTGCCGGATAGTTCCCTTTACGCTGAAAAACATCAGGTCTATTTACACCTGCAGCCTTTACTTCTACTAAAACTTCCAGTTCACCGATCTGCGGCATCTCCACATCGCGGACTTCCAAAACTTCGGGTCCGCCCGGTTCAGTAATAATGACAGCTTTCATCATGATTTTTTGGGATATTTCTGTAATCTTATATTGAGCGAAAGCATAAAATAACGAGCCAAACGATTGTTTCGAACGTCTAAAATATCATTTCCCACCACGGCACGTGAAATTCCAGTATTCTGATTCATTAGATCGAATCCCTGAAATCTCAACATACCCAAGTTATTCCTTCCAAAAGTATATTCCATATAGGCGTTGATTATCGTTGGATTAATATTGTTCCATGAGCTCGAATAACCCGCATTAAATTTTTGAGAAAGTTCAAGTCCCATGGTAAAATGTTTGCCCAAATAAGCTTTAGATCCCAAACCAACGATTCCAGAATGCGCCGTGATATTATCTTGTACAGGCCAGTCAAATGTGGCCCTGTTCAACGAATAGTTGCCATTTAATTCCGCTTCAAAAATATCACTCCAGGTATAGCGGAATTGAAGGGCTTGTGTAAACAAAAAGTGTCCACCAAAGCTCTTTTTATCATTGACGTACGAAATATTGTTGTAATAATCTGCATTGCCATTTAAGCTCATCTGCAAATTATCCGACAATAAAGAAGCTGTAAACAAATAATAGCTCTTAATATCATAGTAGCCTTCTGTATTGCGATAAGTCGTTTTCTGTATCGTTGAATTAGGTTCAATTGTCCGGTTGGCTACAATCTTATCATTTACTAAGTTAAAAGCAAGACTGGCTTCCAGATATTGTCCCCTCCGCGTGATGGATTTGCGATACTTTGAAACAATACTATGTGCAAATTCAGATTTCAAATCCTTATTTCCGATCACAATATTCTGTGTGTTGGTATTGTCCACCACCGGCTGTATCTGATAGAAACTAGGCTGGTTATTACGTCCATAATAGTCCATAGAAAGATCCTCTTCTTTGGTAAACTTCCATTTCAATCCAGCAGAGGGCACGAGATTAACATTTGAATAGGAGGTTTTTATCAGTTTATCTGTTGAACTTCCCGTTAATTCGGACGGCTGAACTGCAAAACCGAAGTTTACCTTTACTTTTTCGCTTAAGTCTTGGCGGTAAATCATGCCGACTTTATTGCTTGCGAAAGAATAGTCGTACTTCAAACTAAGTGAATCCACCAGTATGGGCCCGTTGTTAAAATTATTGTTATTGTCAAAAGTAGAGCGACGGGCATCAATTTTGGTATAATCGAAATCGTAATTGATCTCCAAGGTACCACCTAAATCAACGGGCTCCACCAACGACAAGCGACTTTGGATATTTTTATTCTCATTGCTGGAACGGACCATTTGATTCAGGTAAGTTTCCGTTATTTTTGGCACCTTCAAGCTGCTGTCGATCGCTCTATTAAAATCGCGCACTTCCTCATCTTTATCCAAGGAATTAAAATCCGTATGCAAAGTATAAAGTACTTTCCGCCCCGGTTTAGTAAAACTTCGCACGTAAAAAAGATCTAAAGCCGCAGCAGGGCTTTCTGTACTATTGGCCGCGCCGTAGTTCCCCGTACTACTTAACCGATTATTTTGGATCCTTCTATCTTTTAACGTATTGCTGGTCGAATTGGTCCAAGATAGTTTGGGCGATATTTTAAGCTGATCTTTGGGCGACAGCTTCATATCAAAATCCCAGTCCATTTTATGGATACGATCGATTGATTTTATTTTGTAATCTTCAAAATTACTAATCAGATTATTCGCGGCTTTGCCATACCCATATATCGATTGTAATAAGGAATTTCCCTGGATATAATTATTACGTTGCGTAAAGCTATATTTTCCGCTTGCTGTTACCGTTTTAGAAAGCGGACTAGAGAAACTACCACCTACAGAGCCGATTTTATTGACGCCGTCTGTCGGGTCCGCAAAATCCGCTAGCTCGCCCATTTCCCGCTCCCGTTCCCCGCCATTGGGCGAACCGAAAGAAAAAAGGTTGGTATTGGTATTATTGACCGAGGCGATAACAGAGTACTCTTTACCGTCATTGAAACGATTCAGTCCAGCACTCCCCAAGTAACGATCTACCGAACCACCGCCAAGCGTAGCTTGACCAAAAGTAATTTTCTTCTTATCATCTTTGAGCACAATATTCAGAACTTTTTCGGATTCAGCACTTTTAATTCCTTTTGCCGTCGCCTCGTCACCATAAAAATCAATAACTTGAACGCTTTTCACAAAATCTGCAGGAAGATTGCGTGTGGCGGTGAGCACATCGCCACCAAAGAATTTTTTACCATCCACCTTAACAGAGGATATGGGCTTACCGAAGGCGTAGACAGAACCATCCCGCGAGACCTGAATATTGGGTAATGCCTTAAGAGCCTCTTCTAAGAGTGCCCGACGATCAAATTGAAAAGCATCCAGATTAAATTGAACAGTATCCTGCTTATAAACAATGGGTTTATATTTTAGTACAACAACTTCTTTTAAAAGGGATACATGGGGAAACATGGTCAATTTTCCAACATCCAATTTAGCTGTCGTGCTATTGTACAAGGGATAACTACGTTCCAAGATACTAAGGCCCAGCTGGCTACAGCTAATACGAATATCATTACCCAGTACACGATTAAAATGAAAATAACCTGTTGCGGAAGTTGATGAGAACAAGGTATCGCGGGAACTCGTCAGGTGAACACTTACACCATTTAGGGGCCTTCCAGCTGTATCGACAACAATGCCATAAACCTCTTTTTTTGACACCTGCCCTAAAGTGGTTTTGGGTAAAAAAAACAAGTTCGTTATAGCTAAAAAAAGTACTAACCGGATAATATTCCCGTCCTTTAGTTCCATCAAATAGACTTTGCAATAATACAATTCAATATAAGAATTCTTAAGCTATTAACGTAAAAAGTTGTGATTTTGTATATAAAAAAAACGAGCTGTTTTCTCAACAGCTCGTTTCTTACACTATTTTTTACAATTTATTATTCACCCGCAAAGGTAACCTTAACGAGGTGCTTATCAATTTCCCAACGGCCAGTACCATCTTCACCGATTACATCGAATAATTCAAGAATACGTCTTGCAACAAACTCCTCCTCCACTTGCTCTTCCAAGAACCATTGAACAAAGTTAAAAGTTACGTAGTCTTTTTCCTTCGCACATCTATCCGCAATATTATTGAATTGTTCAGTAACAAACATCTCTTGTTCCAATGTTTGCTCAAATACACCACGGAATGATTCAAAATCTTGAGGAATACCTGTAACTTCCGGAGAAATTGCACGACCACCGCGGTTGTTAATATAATTGAAAAGCTTCAACATGTGCTCGCGTTCTTCGTTGGATTGTTTCGCAAAAAACTCGGAAGCATTTTCCAAACCCTGATCATCACACCATGAAGACATTGCCAAATATAATGCTGAAGAATGAGCTTCAACTTTAATCTGTGCATTCAATATATTTTCGATCTCTTCTTTCAAAGAAGATTTTAATTTCAATAAATCTTTCATATTTACCTTAAGTTTAATTTCTAAAACATGAACAAGTGAAACACATGATCACCTGACTACATCACAAAGATACAGCAGATATTCAAAATGTGTATCAAGAATATGTAATACAAATTCAGTCTAAATTAGACAAACAAACCACAACTTGTTTAGAATCAATACAATTACAAATACGTAATATTGATACTTTCAATAAGCCATCAAATAAAACAATAAGTGGCAGAAAGGACTTAAAATCAGGAATGCCAACCAAAAAACAAAAGGTAGTCCATTGAGACTTATTTAAATTAAAATTAAATAAGGTCACCACAAAACAAAAAGCGGTGTACATCATAGACGTACACCGCTTTTTAAATTCGTTTATATATACTACCTAAGCGAAAACCGCAAATGGCGAAACCTGCAAACAAGTTCTGACAACGCTATTCAATTCCATCATAAATTTAGCGCCATCTAATAATTCGCGCAACTGGAGCACATCCGCTACAGTTAAGATGAAACATCTTTCTGTACGAAAAGGCATAATGATTTCAAAATCAGATGAGCGTGTTGTATCATGAAGCATATGCTCAACATCAATCCCATCGATACGTTTCTTAAATTTCAAAAAATCCGATACCGAGAAAGACGTTGTTTCATTATTATATTCCAACCAGAAACAATTTTTGCGGCTACATTGATAAACTGTACCTACTATAGTTGAAAACACTTCCTCAACATGTGCTAACGGACAAACCAATTTTGACATTTCTATTTCCCTTATCATTTAAATCGATCAAAAATAAATATTATTTATAATCAATCCAAGTAAAACAGAAGATTATTTTGATTTAATATAAATAAGCCTTTCAGCGAGTAATGGAAATAAATCCTTCCTAATTTCACATGGATCAACAGCCCCGAAAATCCACGTTAGGTTCTTACGGACCAATTACAATAGAGCGGTACAAAAAAAGAGGCCAGTTTCTATAACTGACCTCCTACATTTACATCTATATTTTAATAGTTATTAATCGTATTCTTCCTCTTCTTCTTCCTCTAGGGTAAGAACTTCATTACGTCCATTGATAACTGTATTTTTTGTCTTTGTTTTATGTTTATTAATCTGTCTACGCAAGGATTCGACAGCAATATCTGTCGCCTCCTCAAAGCTCTTCGCTTGCCCTTTCGCAAAAAGCTGGCTTCCCGGGATATTTAATTTAATTTCTGAAATTTTATTTGCCTCATCATCGACATTTTCCAATCGCAGGTAGCATTCGCCACCAATAATGGAATCCAAAAACTGCTCCAATTTTCCTGTTTTCTTTTTGATAAACTCGATTAGCTTTTGATCAGCAGTAAATCGAATGGATTGCACAGTAATGTTCATTTTTCCTCCTTTTTTTAAGCTTTTGGATGAGCTTGTTTATAAATTGACTTCAATCGTTCTGCTGAGTTATGCGTATACACTTGTGTTGCCGCAAGCCCTGCATGCCCCAGCAGCTCTTTAATTGCATTTAAATCCGCCCCGTTGTCCAACAGGGCCGTTGCGAAAGTATGTCTCAAAATATGAGGACTTCTCTTACCTTGAGTAGAAATCAGCGTCAATTGCCGATGTACA
Source organism: Sphingobacterium sp. UBA2610 (assembly GCF_002339225.1). Taxonomy (NCBI): domain Bacteria; kingdom Pseudomonadati; phylum Bacteroidota; class Sphingobacteriia; order Sphingobacteriales; family Sphingobacteriaceae; genus Sphingobacterium; species Sphingobacterium sp. UBA2610. Next base: position 26,231 of record NZ_DDKA01000026.1, on the reverse strand, counting down.
ATAGCATAGATCAGCTTGGCATATGCTGGCTTTCCTTCTTTCGTAACGATTAGTAAGCTGTTATTAGTATCAACAAATTGCGTCGCCTTTTGTTGCAAATAGTTTTTCAATTCTTTCAATAAAAGATTATTGATCGGAACCAAGCGTTCTTTGTTCCTTTTACCTAATATAAGAATATTTTTATTAAAAAAATCTATATCCTGCTCCTTAATTTTCAACAATTCTGCCAACCGAATCCCGGTACCGAACAACAATTCCATAACCATATAATCGCGGCAGGATTCAAACCCATCCTGCTCCTGCCCCATCTGATCCAACAAACGGACCAGCTTTTCCTTTTCAACAACAACCGGTAATTTTTTAGCAGTTTTTAACGCTTTAATAAGCGTCATGGGATTTTTCGCAATACACTCTTCTCTTTGCAAAAATTTAAAATAAGTTCGCATGGAGGACATACTCCGGTTGACTGAACTTGCATTTTTTCCGGACTCTACCATTTGCGCGAAATAATGACGTAAATCACGGTATACGATATCCTGCACAGTCAGTCCCTCACGATCCAAAAAAGACTGGAACATCTCCAACTCATGCTTATAGGCAATAACCGTATGTTCTGAATACCTTTTTTCAATCTGCAAAAACCGAATAAACTCCTTTTCCAACATATTTTCCCTTGCTATATAGCTTAAATTACAAACTTAAAAGCACAAAAAAAAGGGAAAAGCATTGCTTTTCCCTTTATATTTTAAAATTCTCAGCGAATCAATTAGTTAGCTACATCTTGATTCAAAGATTGTTTGTAAATCGCTTTTTTCACTTGAATGCGACGAGTTACAGATCTCTTTTCGTAAGCTTGACGTGAACGCAACTCTCTTAAAACTCCAGTTTTTTCGAATTTCTTTTTGAAACGTTTCAATGCTCTATCTAAAGATTCTCCTTCTTTTACATTTACGATAATCATGCGTTATATATACCTCCTTTCGCCGCTTTTAAATTTAAAGTGGGACAAAGGTAAGCTATTTATTTTTAAAAAGGAAAACAAAATTATTTTTTATAGCAATTCGAATTCTTCCAACAAAATTCTTAGCGGTTTCTCCTTCGTACACAATGCCGTATGCCAACCCAATTGTTTTGCTGTCGCTAGATGTTGAGGGCTGTCATCAATAAATAAAGTCTCCGCCGGATCCAATTGTTGCTCTTGCATAACCAATTCAAAAATCTCCGCATCAGGTTTGCGCATCCCTACCAAATGAGAGTAATAGGTCTTTTCAAAAAAACCTTCATTGTCGGCAACACCATATTTCTCATGAATATCATTCATACAATAGGCATAATGAATTGCATTGTTGTTACTTAACAAAAAGGTACGGTATCGATCTTTCAACTGGACTAAAATCTCATGATTTCCCTGTGGTACACCGATCAGTAAACTGTTCCAGGCCGTATCAATCTGTGCGTCCGTCAGTGCTGGGTTTTGGGTTAATTCTCTTATCCCTTCACGAAATTGCGTCGAATCAATTTTTCCTTTATCAAAATTATCAAAAAGTGCACTTTGACCATGATGTCCAAATACGGCATCAACATTTTCTATACCTAACTGAGTAAAAGCATCTTTCAATTTTACAAAGTCGATCATAAAGATCACATTCCCATAATCAAGAACAATATTTTTAATTTTTTCCATCGAATTATTTTGAAATATCAATACAAATATCGATAATTGCATCGTCAAAACGGCACAACAGCTGTTTAAATTGACAAAACAAAAGACCTGCTCCTATAGCTCAGTCGGTTAGAGTAGAAGACTCATAATCTTTTGGTCCCTGGTTCGAGCCCAGGTGGGAGCACAGAACAAAAAAGTCGCTTTTCTATATAGAAAAGCGACTTTTTTCGTTTCTACGCATCGTTTTCCGACGATGTAAAGGTCTAGGAGAATCACACCATTTCAGCCTGTTTTGCATAGTTTTTTATTGAACTTCACGTAAAAAGATATCTAACGGGATTTTTCACCTGCTAAAGAAAAAACTATAGCAACCGTCAGCGCAAAAGTTTATGAACACCACAAGAAATCAGATGGTACCTACGATGTGGAAATAATACCTTTTCTGTAAAGTTTACACTATATTAGCACCTTAGATATTCGATCAATTCAAACCTATTTCCGAATGGATCTCGAAAAAAAAATCGTTCTCGACCATCTATCTTGGACGAGTATTTTACGATTATATTCTGATTCTTCAAAAATAATTTAGCATGGGATAAGTCGAAAACTTCAAACGCAGGATGTATATCAGAATTTGTTTGATGGTACTTTTCTTCACGAATATGAAGCTGGATATCTCCGATTTCAAACCAAATAGCCCCCCTGGGATGATTACCAAGGATTTGATTCAAACGCAATATCTCAGCATAAAACCTTTGCGCTGAAGCTAGCCCGCCTAAAGGAACACTTATGAGTATATGCTCTACACGTTTAAATTTGATCATTAGTGTATTTTTAAAACATTGGCCAACGCTGAATGCATAACAGAAGGCTCGACGTCCATATCCATCCAATATTTAATTGCTATTCTGCCTTGATTAACGAGCATACTAAGACCATTTAAAACGCTACATCCCTTTTCTCGAGCGGTTCTTATAAAATGAGTATCTGGGGGATTGGGTATAACATCTGCGATAATCATCTCCTTTCCGATAAGATCAAATTCAATATCGAGTTTTTGATCCACATTGGGAAACAGCCCTACACTAGTTGCATTGATCAAAATATTCGTTGATAATTTTATCTTATACCTTCCTTCCCAACAGTTAAATAACGCGTTAGTTTTAGTATTACTATTTATCAGATCGGCAAGTTCTTCACCTTTAGATTTGTCCCTATTTACAATAATAATTGTATGGGCTCCCGCTAACGCCAATTCAACTGCAATTGCGCGAGCAGCGCCTCCAGCACCAAATATTGTAATACACTTGTCCTTAGGATCTTCAATAATTTCTAGCGCTTTTAAAAATCCTTTTCCATCTGTATTCTCACCTATCCAAAGGTTCCCCCTTCTAACTACAGTATTAACCGCACCTATCAATCGTGCAGAGCCTCCTAATTCATCAAGATATGGAACGACCGCTATTTTGTGTGGAATAGAACAATTGAAACCAATCCATCCCATGGCTTTTGCTCCTTTGATAGCATCTGCCAGATGCATAGGCTCAACCTCGCAATTCAGATAACGAGCGTTGATACTGTGATATCTATAAGCTGCTTCAATCATCATTACAGTTGGATCTCAGAAGCTGGTTTGGCAAAAGAGCCCGTAATAAAAGGCAAAAAATCAATGTTATCTTGCATAAATGTGAAATAAAGTAATTGATACAAAATGATAAATCTTCTATTACAAAGATTGCATATTACCGGCGCCACGCCCAGGTATATTTAAAGGTATTTTTTGTATTTTTATCGTAAGCACTTTTAAAATGAAGAAAATACAGTTTGATCAACTCGTTATTCATGATTATGAAGAAAAGACTTTTCATTTACCCCTTCATAGCCATACTTATTATGAACTGGTTTATATCCACAAAGGTAGTGGCATTCATTTACTGAACAATAATAGGTTTCAATATGGGGAAGGAGATCTGTTTATAATAAGTCCAGAAGACGAACATTATTTTGAGATAAACAAAAGTACTCACTTCACATTTATAAAGTTCACAGACGCATATCTGTCAGAACACTCACAGCATACAGTAGATAATTTCAATTTATATGAACCTGTCCGAATAATGAAGAATAAGTTATTAAAGGAAGTGAAATTAAAAATAGATGAACCTCCCAATGCTATACTTCGAAATATTATTGAGAATATAGTATTGTACAAATTTTCGAAGGATATCTCTCGTTCAGCGCTCATATTTTATCAGATACGATCTATCTTAGTCTTAATTAGCGAAGCTGCTGCTAAACTTCATATAAGAATTGACAATGGTCAGCCCGGTAAAGAAGAGCTCATTTCCTTCATACATCAACATATCTACCAACCGTCAATTATTCAGATTAAAAACATCGCCGCTCACTTCTCTATTGCAAATAGTTATTTCAGTGATTATTTCAAAAAAAAGTTTGGTATAAGTTATCGAAATTATGTCAACGAATACCGCATAAACTTAATTCAAACTCGATTAACTGTTCCGACCGTTTCACTATCGCAGATCGTATATGAATTTGGTTTTACCGATGAAAGCCATTTAAACAAATTTTTTAAAAACCATATAGGTCTGACCCCAAAAGTATATAGAAATTTACACCTTGAAAATACAGTTTAAGCATCTATAATAACCTTTAACTGTCAAAAAAATCATCGAAAAAACACTTTTAAGATATATTTCCATGATTTCATATCGAAAAATAGTCGGTAATTAATTATAAAAGAATTTATCGTATTCCTCTAAAGTCTGATCAACAGATATTTTTAAAAATTTACATTTTATTCATTAAAACTTAACCTAAAACAAATACTCAAACGGACAAAAAAAACTATTTTTAGAGAAGAAAAATCTACAATGCATTACATAAAACCTTTATTGAGCTCTATCTCAAGTCTCCTGCTATTCTATTCTTTACAAGCTCAAGAAAACATTAAATATATCCCTGCCTCTGAACTTCAAATCATTGGCAAAGCAAAGAAATCTTCACCAATTTATGAACGTATACCCAATGACGAAAAAATTGATCTACCAAGCGCTGTCCAAAAGTTAGCAAAAAATAGTGCTGGAATCGCATTCTTATTTGAAACTGATTCCCGGTTCATTGCAGCAAAATGGCAGCTTGAATCGGCTAGATATGCTGCAAATATGACTCCTATTGGTCATAGTGGTTTAGATTTATATTGTCTAAAAGATGGGAAATGGCAATTCGTAAATGTAGGCAAACCACTGAAAGATAGCACAAATAATGAGCATATATTAATCAACAATATGGATAACAGTCTCAAACAATTTATGCTTTACTTACCTCTTTACAATACCACGACATCGATAGCTGTAGGAGTATCTACTCATGCGCATATTGCAATCCCAAGATCTCCAAAAATAGATCCAAACAAACGGATTGTTATCTATGGTTCAAGTATAGTGCAAGGGGCTTCTGCAAGTCGTCCGGGTATGGCATACCCTGCCATTTTACAGCGAGAACTAGGAGTTGATGTCATCAATCTCGGATTCAGTGGAAGTGCAAAAATGGAGAAAGAGGTGGGCGAATATGTAGCGTCAGTACCGGCAGATTGTTATGTACTAGATTGTATCCCAAATCCAAGCCCACAAGAAATTGAAGAACGGATTATACCTTTTATCAAACAGGTTAGGATAAAAAATCCCTCAACTCCGATTATACTGGTGGAAACTGTATCTCGAGAAAACGGAAATTTTGACCTAGTTCTTGGAAAGCGTGTGAAACAACAAAACGACAACGCAAAAAAAGGATATGATAAGCTAGTAAAAGACGGTGTCAAGAAAATTTATTATATTTCCTCGGACGAGTTGATCGGAACAGACCACGAAGCGACTACCGATGGTGTCCACCTTAGTGATTTAGGTTTTAAAAGAATTGCTAACACTATCCAAAAAGCTATTTTAAAAGCATTGAAGTAAAGTCAAAATGCAAAAATAAGTGAAACCCAAACAAGCTTCACTCATTTTTGCATCCACATAGATCTGTTATAAAATGTCTTTACAATTAGTGCTTTCCGATTTTTTTTAAATAATCAATCAAAAATATAGGTCTATCGGTTTGAATAATACGTGCATGCAATTGATTGATTAAATAACCATAGATTGCATCCGGATTAGCTAATGCTGAATCATCATCATTCCCTCCTGACAATGTGTCCCAAAGTGTGTTGTACCAAATCAAACTTTTATTTTCTAAAAGCTTCGGCAAGGTAGTAACCTTTGTGTTTTTTTTATCAGAAAACACGAATTCAATCGCCACCGGATTTATTTCTGTTAAAAATTGAGCGACACTCGTTAAGGCATTTGGCTTATCTAGATCAACGATGGGCATATATAATATATCCGTCAAGTATGAACCATATTTTTCTTTTACTTCAGTAGCTGATCGATTTCCCTTCATAATTATTTGATGCGACATTCCTGTTTTTTTTAGTAATTCATATATTTCATCAAAATAATCGTCAGCTTTATCTAAGTTGAGTAAAACCTTACCCTTTGACACAATCAAAGCTTCTTCTAATGTCGGCACTTTTTCTTTGGTCCGAATAGCGGCTCCGTTCTTCAGATACATAGTCTGAATAGTATTAAATTCAGTATCTTTTACCAGACCACTGCCAGTTGTAGTGCGATCTAAAGTTTTGTCATGCATCAGAATTAACACGCCGTCTTTTGTCCGCTGTACATCCAACTCTACAATATCCGCTCCCATTTGAATGGCACTCTTTATAGCAGAAATAGAATTTTCGGGATAATTTCGCCAATCACCTCGGTGCGTCACTACAAAAACATGATCAGAATTTCGCTCCAATAGCGCCCGACGTATTACACGAGCTCTATCTACTGTGTTTTGTGCTTGAACGAGTCCATTTAACAATAAAACTAATAGTAGTAATATATTTTTCACTTTTCCCATTTTAGTAACTTTTAAATTTGAACAATCTTAAAAACCTGAGCTATCTTCCCATCCTGGATTTTGTACCAGACGTCCACCTGAGAGCACCCGTTCACTTGTGGGAATCGGCCAAAGATAATCGCGATTATCATTCCAAGTAATTTTAACTGTGGGATAGGCTATAACATATCCGTTTGTTCCCTGGGATAAAATGATGTCTACTCCAATTTCTTTGCTGACTCCATTAGCTATTGATTCTTTGACACCTGTCCATAAGACAAGATCATCCACACCATCATTATCCATATCATAACGGCCGGGGCCTGGGAAATAACAGCCATAATAAGGCATGGCCAACTGCTGCCCCTCGTGCCAGCGGATAATATCCCACTGCCTGAATCCTTCCATAACAAGTTCCACCGTTCGTTCTCGCCTTATTTCTAAAATTACACCTTTCATATTGTCTTTTGATACCTGCGGATAGTAAGTTAATAGGAGTTCATCGGGATACTGATTAGCCCAGTTTAATTGGAGTGATGCCATTTCCGCACGTTCCCGTATTTTATTGATTGACTTATCTAGATCTCCTTGTGTCAGTGTTCCCAATTCAGCTTTTGCTTCTGCAAAATTGAGATAAACTTCAGCAGCTCTAAATAATGGGAAATCACTAACTCCCTTTGAGGCGCCACTAAAAGCCGATGAAGAAACAAACTTGATGGGCTGATATCCCGTCGCAGAACTTAATTGATTTTTAGTAACCTGCGTGCTACCAATCTGTTTATAGCCTGGATGAAGGATGGTCTGAGCCATCCGTGGATCACGATTGCCGAATTCATTACTATAAGTTAATTGTTGCCATCCTTGCTGCTCCGTAAAACGGGTACCATCTTTCATGAGATAATGATTCATAAAACGTTTTGTCATCCCCTGCTTACTATTGATAATATTAAACTGTATACCATGCATAAGGTTAACGGTTGAACTATATATCCTTGCCAAAATTACCTCTTGCGCAATCGCATCATCACTTACAAACAACTCTCTATAACTCATACCTGATGTAGCCTTATAAAGCGTGTAACCGCTATTGGTTATAAATTCATCGCCTGCTTGAACTGCCTGCAACAAATATTTATCAGCTTCAGCAATACCCCGATATTTTCTATACGTACCCTCAAACAAAGCAGCTCTAGTTTTCAATGCCAAAGCTGTCCAACGGGTCACAGTTGATACCGATTTGGCAATTGGTAACATACCAATGGCTCTATCTAAATCTGCCATAACTGAATCCATGACAAGCGTCCTGTTATCTCTCAATTTAAAGAGTAGCTCATCGTCAGAAGACGACAGCACTTGATCATACCAGGGTACATCACCAAAACGCCTAACTTTATTGAAGTAGAAGTAAGCCCGCATAAAATATGCTACACCATCATACTGCTTTCTTGCTTCCAAATCAGCACAATTGGACGAATTTTGTAAATAGTAATTAATACTCCGCAAAAGTGACCAGTTCCAACCAGTTTCACTTGCAGCATCACGTTGTCCTAAAATCAAAGCTCCCAAAGAATTATCAACATGATCGTCAGCATTTTGACCTGCCAGCTCATCCGCTTCATCCAATTGACCGTAAAACTGATTCGTCCACAATCGCAGCTCTTCCCGACTCGAAAAGTAATTATTTGGACTCAACGTATCCTCTGGCATTAGTGTAAGCTGATCTTTACAGCCCATTAGCAATAGGACAGCAAACACGAAAATTACCCTTTTAGTTATAGTTATAGTTATCATAGCTTTTTATTTAAAGAATTAGAAAACGATATTCAAACCGAAAATCATCGTTTTCGAAAAATTATAGCCTACACCACTGTTTGCATCATAGGTAGAAGAAGTTACCGTCAATTCCGGATCTACTGTTTTACTATATTTTTTCAACTTGGACCAATAATATAAATTTTCCCCTGAAGCGTATACCCGAATATTTGTGGATGATTTTTCCTTCCATTTGAATGTATAGCCTATTGTGAGATTTTTTAGACGTAAATAGCCTACGTCCTGCAAATAACGGTCATTTACTTCTCCTAATGCCCCTGAAGAATAAGAAGCATACCCCCTCGGCTTGGGAAAATATCCTTCTGGATTTTCTTCAGACCACGTATTATTCATAAAATCCCTGTGAATAAACGATAGTGAAGGAAAGGAATATGGACCCCAAAAATCATAGGCATATTCGGTGGGATACCAGTTCCGCTTTCCGACACCCTGCAGGAAAATAGACACATCAAATCCGTTCCAATCCGCACCAAATCGTAACGAATAATTGTAACGCGGTTGCGTACTGCCGATAATTTGTTTATCTCCAGGATCTCCAACTGTCCCAGAGCCTTGATTGATAATGCCATCACCATTAAGATCGATAAATTCCACATCGCCAGCGCGGAGGTAATTCTCCTTTTTACTCGTATAAACTCTGTTGTTAACTGCTTTATCATTCAGCCTCGCTTGATAGGCTGCAGCATCTTCATCAGTTGCAAACAATCCCTTTACACGATAGCCCCATATTTCACCGAATTGTCTTCCGACGTAATACTCACTAATCAGTTTGTCCGGATTATTATATTTAGTAATGGTTGTTTTATAGTCACCCAAGGTTGCCGTTACATGATATCGTAAAGGATGATCCAGTTTAATTTGGTCTTGCCAGCTCAATTTAAGTTCCCATCCTTTTGTTCTTAAATCAGCAACATTTCCTTTTGGGGTATTCGCTCCATAGACAGCAGGTAGAGTGAGCGATTGAGCCAGCATATTCTTTGTATCTCGGATAAAATAATCACCTGAAAATGAAAGCTTACTATTCAAAAACAAAAAGTCGGCTCCAAGATTGGATGTATTGACAGTCTCCCAAGTTAAAGACGATGAGATAGGATCCGAAACATTCGCATAGTTGGCCTTCGTTGTCCCATCAAAGGTATAATTCATACTATTAGAGGTTTTAATCTCCTCGATGTAAGCATAATTGCCAACTTGCTGATTCCCCAAACTACCGTACGAAATTCGTAACTTACTTGAATTCCAAATCTGTTTCAAAGGTTGCCAGAAACTTTCGTCGCTCATCAGCCAACCAGCAGATACCGATGGAAAAAATCCCCATCGTTGATTGGGTTCAAATCGTGATGTCGCATCCCAGCGACCGGTCATTTCCAAAAGATATTTTCCCGCGTAACTATAATTTGCACGACTAAAAATACCTAAAGTTCGAAAAGCAGCTATCGCTTGACCGACCGTTGCCTCTCCTGTAGCTAAAGAGAAAGAGCTTAGAGATTCGCTCAGAAGATCATTTTTCCGTGCAGAGAGATTTGTCTCCCGGTAATTTTCATATTGAATACCGCTCATCGCTGTAAGATGATGCTTTGCCCCCCAATCGCGGTCATAAGTCGCATACACATTTAAGTTGTGATCCTGAACCTGATAATGGTTTTCTTGATAGTAATTAGAAATTGTTCCTGACGTAAAATTCAGCAATACTCCTTCTTCACGGGAATAATCAAAAGGTAAATTGCGGTACTTATACAATCTTTTCCTATTTCCATATGCATGATGTGCAGTCAACACCAACCCCTTGGTGATTTCAGCATCCAGCCTATTCGACAACACTGTATACGTGTTACCCCGGGAGTTCCGTGCTTTATTTGCTGTTAAAAAGCCACCATGTCCAGCTCCTATCGGCGAATTAGCATTCAATTGATTGGGATACTGCATAATGGAGCCATCCGGATTCAAAGGTACAAATGAAGATAAAATATTGCTTTGTAAAGCTCTGATGGTAAATTGTTCATCATAATATCCTGCATACTTATAATTGGACGAAGTGAAATTCAATGTTCCAGTATACTTCAGCCACGGTTTGATTTGTGCATCAAGTTTTGAAAACATCGAGTAACTTTGAAAGCGGTCCTCGTAAATATTAAAAATTCCATCTTGCGACCATAGTCTACCGCTTACATGATATTTGATCTTTTCATTCCCCCCATTAGCTGTCAGATTATGCTCTTGCATTGGCCTGGTTTTTCGATAGAAATGGTTATACCAGTCGGTATTGCCGTAATAAGCATACTTTCCGTCATCTCGCACATAGGTCCATGGTCGGTCCGGATTCTCAACCTTATCATTTTTTCGTTCTTCCAGCATTTTCATTTCATCTTCTGTATAGATTGCCATATCTGTCCCCTGATAGATGTTATAAAATTTATTCACAATGGATACATGATCATAGCCCGTATTGATAAAGTCTGTCGATGTCGTATTTTGTAAAAAACCTTTGCGCCCACTATATGTAATTACTCCATTACCACCTCGATCGCGCCCTTGTTTAGTTGTTATCAAAATAACACCAGAAGAAGCTTTGGCGCCATAAATCGCGGCTGAAGATGCGTCTTTCAAAATCGACACACTCTCAATATCATTTGGGTTGATCTGACTTAGGCTGACCTCAATACCATCTGCTAAAACCAGAGGCGTACCGCCATTGATTGAAGGTGTACCTCTGACATTGATTCCATAGCCACCATCCATTGCCCCCGTGCCAAACGTAATATTTAATGCAGGATCCATTCCCTGTAGAGCTTGTGCTGTTCCCGAAACGATCCTATTTTCAATATCCTTTGCTTGGACGACAGACACTGCTCCCGTTAGGTTTTTCGCTTTTTGCTGTCCATAACCTACTTGAACAATAACTTGCTCTAAAGCCGTTATTTTTTGATTTAGTACAACCCGTAGCCTATTATTGCTACCTATATTAACTTCCTTTTCTTCATAGCCCGTAGAAGAAATAATTAAAATATCATTTTGATGTAACGACAAGAATTCAAATCGGCCATACTCGTCAGCCACCGTGATATCTTCTTTGTTTTTGACACGTATAGTTGCTCCTATTAATGGTTCTTGCTTATGATCTACAATCAATCCTTCCACTTTTAACCCGTTGAAATCATTTTTCTTCTTCTTTGTATCGATGGAAAACACAATTGTTTTGCCTTCGATACTGTATTGCATGTTTTGTGTGTAAGCTATACTATCTAAGGCATGCCTTAGTGAGACTTTTTCCCAATTTATAACTTTTAAACTCTTGTTCTGAACATCTTTTTGTTGATATAGAAAGAAGCAGTTACTCTGCTTTTCTATTTCCAATAGTACCCGATCTAAAGCAACATTTTGAGCTTTATAGGTAATTTGTTGACCATTTACTGCCGCGACTCCAAGCAGCAAACAGCAGGTAGAAAGAAATGATTTAATATTCATTTTACAATGTTGTCATATAAAAAATATAGTAAAGTCGTGGATATGACATGGGCGTCCCCATATCCTGCCAACTACTCTTTGGGGATATTCATTATTGTTGAGAAAATTTTTAGTGGTTAAATATCGAGTATCAAGGTATGCCCTTGTAGCTTGCAATCAATATTACTTGTCCGAAACATCCGTATAACTTGGTCCAATGATGCTTTACGATCTATTTTACCTATCAATTTCAACTCTTTTTTTACAGCCTCACTCATAACAATATGAATGTTATACCAACGTTCCAATTGCCTTAGCACAACCATGGAGTTATCTGATCTAAAACTAAAATAACCCAATTTCCAGGCAATTTCATCCTCCACAATGGTAGAATGAACAGACATCTGAAGTCCATTCGATACCAATAGTTGCTGTCCAGGTTTTATAATTTTTGATTGGTTTCCGGCAGCAACCTTTAGACTACCTTCAACAAGAGTGGTTTTCACATTTGGCTCATTAGGATATGCATTGATATTAAAAGATGTACCTAGCACTGTAACCAACTGTTGTTTAACCGCTATTTTAAATGGTTTTTCAGGCATTCTTCTAACGTCAAAGAAAGCCTCACCTTCTAAAATTACCGATCGTTCGTCCCCTTTAAAGCGTGATGGAAACGAGAGCCGTGATCCTGCATTTAACCATACTCGTGTACCATCTGTCAATGTTATTTTATATTGACCCGAAAGCGGTGTTTCTATAACATGATTTAATAGCATGCCACGCTGGTCTCCTCCATTTTCTTGTGTTTCACAAATTAATGAACCATCTTGATCCTTTCGGATATGCAAATCATTTGCTGTAACCTCCGCTCCTACAGCCATGTCATCCAATGTAAGTCTATTTCCATTAGATAGCGTGATAAAAGCGATGTCTCTGCCGGGGAGAATATCTTTGCGAGTATCGGCTAAAGGTGCTGTCTGAAAAATTTGCTTGTCTCTAAAAACCAAAAAATATGGAGAAAAGTAGATAAAGCAAACCAAAATTGCTGCGACCACAGCAATCCAACTGTAACGGAATCTATTTTTTCTAGTGTTGTCATCCCTACGGATAGCATCCCACAAACGATGATCTTCTGACAAAGGTTTTGTGGAGATATCCTGGAATTCTTTAAGGTCTTTTAGAAATAGTTCTTCGTTATCTATACGTTCAATCAGACTTTTGAATAAAGGATCTTTATTCGCCCAATCCTGAAGTGCCTTCTCTCCAGCGGGGGTTAATTCTCCTGTTGCTTTTTTCTCTAGTAAATCCGCTAAATCTTTCACTTCCTTTTTAATCTATTTACTTCTAATACGTAAACAGGTTTACAACCTTACCAAAAAAATTAAATTATCTATGATCTATAAGATATTGTAGCACAATTAGCATCAAAGGATTGTACACAAATGATTTGCGCAGTGAGGAAATAGCTTTTGATTTTTGGACAAAAATTGATTCCGCGGACATATTTGTCTCTCTTATGATTTCCTCCGTGCTCATCCCTTCCAAAATGCTCATTCGGAATACCTTTTGCTGTGCATTAGGAAGCTTTTGAAGCTTTTGTTCTAAATGCATCAACAGATCAGAATAAAGTATTTTGACCAATATTTCCGGCTTTTCATTTGCAAAATCGAAATCTTCTATAGGAAATGTTGCTAGAGACTTAACATTTCTCAACACATCAATACACATGTTTTTTACGGTCACATACAAAAATGATTTTAGGTGACGATCATTATCTATCTTAATACGATGCTTCCATAAACCAAAGAAAGCATCGCTGACAACCTCTTCAGCCGCTTCTACATGAATAAATGTACGTGCAAAATGTAATAATGGTTTCTGGTAGCAATCATATACTTTTTCAAATATTTTTTGATCTCCTTGTCTAAATTTTTCAATATCTATCGTCAGTAGCATACATATGATTAAGTTGAAACAAATTTACTGAAGAATGCACAAAATCTAAAATTAATTTTTTGTTAACAATCTGCAAAACAATTAGTTATAAAAAAAAGAAGGTTATCCATAATTAGAAAACCTTCTTTTTACAACTCGCTTTATTTCACTCTTATATGTAAATAGTTCATACAACTTCGTTCACCATTTGCATCCGAAACTTGGTTAACAACTCGACCTTCTCCAATGCTCTTCGCCCACATCGTTGTAGATCCACCACCATCAAATCTAATTACATCTTTAAGCTGGAGTTTTGCAGCAACCCGATAGGCCTCATAAAAATCCAAACCCCTATCGTTTACTGATCGACCATCCACACAAAATAATATGATCTTTTTACCACTTTCTTTTACTCCAATATTAGTGGTCGGGTTGATAGTCAATGCGTCGGCTTCACTGCTTGGAGCGACATAATTACCATTTTGAACATAATGAAACATACTGGCATTGTGTACTTTGATTTCCTTACTAACGGAGCCTATAAGCAAAGTATTTTTCACATCAATCAAACTGCCTACTTGAAGTAAACTACGCATTCGCTCAGCCTTACTCCCAGTAACTTGCAATACCCAATCTTTCTTTGAACCTACAAATGGGACTGTAATCGCTGCATTTCGACCATCTATTATTTGCACAACTTCCGCAGTCTGGTAACCTACATTTACTTGCAAGCCCTCAGCTTGATTTCTACAGACTAAAAATAAAGCCCGCTCTCCAATTGGATTAGATAATCCAGCATAAGGTTGTTTTACAAAACGGTTAGTATATATATTGGCGTCATAGTTTACTTTACCATTTAACCGAACGATAGTATCATTTACAGAATAGAATTCGAACTCCTCAGCCCCTATCCGCACATTACCTTTAAACTCCCGCTCTCCAAAACTTATCGTACGATCAGTAAAGAATGTAAAACCGGGACGATGGTTAACCAAACGTCTACGTACATCCGGGTTATTAATAAAAACAGGTTCCCCTTCTTCAATATGTACTCCCCTTGGAAACCCGTCATGCGAATTAAAAAAGCCTGTATTTATTCCCGCTACAATGTTCCGTCCTTGCGCCCGTCTGTGAGTAATAGTTTCAGATAGAGTTTCACGTCGGTTTTTTCCATTATTTGCATTCTGATTAGCATTGGGGTTGGGACATATTTCGTTTGCCATTGCTGTTTCAAAAACTACATTTGGATTGTCCAAATCAATCTCAACAGCATAAATATGTTGTCCAAAATTTATAAATGAATATTTTCGATATGATACTCCAGGCGCTAATTGAATACTGTCAATCGTTTCCCATGCGTAATAATCATTATCCCTATTGTTGAGATAATTCAACATAGGATCGAAAGCACCATGACACACTGCATTTTTATAGGTTGCTACAGCAGCCTGCTCTGGAATTTGACTAAACAAACTGTAATTATCCACCCTCCCACCAATGTGGCAATTTTTAACGAATGTATCAGACGAACTCGTTCCGGAATATCCGCAAGCCCACCCTGGACCATGTTTTGCAGAACTTATAGCACGAGCATCTGAAAGGATGATACCACCGTTTGTACAATCATCTACATACCCCCCATTGTGCCCCACAAATCCCCCCACACGACTGCCATTAACTGAAAATACGGAACCCATGTTTGTGCAGGTCTGTACCAAAGTATTGGCTCCCGAACCACCAACAATCCCTCCCATACGTTTTATATTATATCTATCCGCACGGTTTTGAAACTTATTTTCCCAATCATCTATTAGTTTACCATCGTTCATACATTGAACCACTTTGCCTCCGTTTAAAGAGCCTACAATTCCTCCACTACGCCCCGTCCCTACTTTTATTGTTCCCGAATTTTGTGCATTCGAGATAATTGCTTCAGTTCCTTGCACAAATCCCACAATTCCTCCAGAGTGAATTCCACTGTTTACGCCTGTCGCCAAATTGTTTTCAACAGATACGATTACATCTCCTTTATTAATGCAGGAGTAATCTTCACCAAAACGACCAATACTTCCGCCATCAAGCACACCAACCATCCCTCCAATTCGCATCGAAACATTAGCATGATCTGAACCTGCAAATGAAATGTTAACTAAATTCGTACAATCTACAATTCGACCTTTAACATATCCACCAAACGCACCAATAGCAATACCCTGTTTACTTTGTCCATTAACTATAATATCACCTGTCATCGTCAGATTTTTAATGACCCCAGATGTATCAATTCCGTCAAACAAACCGAAAGAAATACCGCCTTGATCTAAATCAATCACACGATCTATATGTTCAAGTCGATGCCCATTTCCGTTAAAGACTAAATTCAGCCCCCCACTTAAACGATATTCAATCTCTTTATTTGCTTGAGTCACATCTGAAGAGACCGAAGCCTTCAGACTATCCCAATCTATATCTTGCATATCGATGTTATTAGCCAGTGACACTTCTCCAATATCATCTTTAAACCTCGATAAATCCTCACCTAAAGATAAGGCATTTAAAAAATCCTCCATTTCTTCAACCGTAGATATCGAACCATTTGCTGAAGTTTCTTCCGTAGTAGGAATAGCCACCTCAGTTGTTATTTTTTTACACTGAGCAAATGGCAGTGCTAACAAAAAAATCCAAATTGAGTGTTTCATTTTTCTTTTATACTTTAGTTTACTATTAGATACGGTAAAAAAAGTAACACCTTACCAAGAAAAATAAAAAAAGAAAATAATTAATTTTGTCTATTTTAGGGTTACAGACCGAGTAGTTTTGGTTACGAATTGCATTCTAGAAATAGTCTTCAACAACATATTTAGGGAATAATAAATATGTTATTGAAGACACATCTGAATAATAAAATAAGTTCATTTCCAGATTATATCTATACAACCACACTTTGATAAAAACAGCCACTAAGTTTCGTAGTTTTTATCGCAAATTTTGTAACTGCATTATTTTAGCATGAGGTTATTCTATTCTGGAGCAAATTAACTGGTCATCGATTTTCAAATCTGTATGGTCAGTATATTTAAATCTCCAAGTAGTAAAAAACGCCAATTTAGTCTACAATCTCTGATCAGATCATGTTTAATTGTTGTCCATGTGACTTATCCAAGGATCATCCCTTCCATAATCGGTTGGTATTTCCGACGATTCAATCTGCAGCGTCCCTCCCTTTCTAAGCTCTTCATGTGTGATCCATAACCTCTTCAAATCCCTTCCATTCAACTTAATCGATTTGATATAACGCGTTTTGTCGCTTCGATTCGGCACCTCAATGGTCAGTGGATTCTCTTTATTTTCCAATCTGATTTGATCAAAAAATGGCACGCTGATATAAAAAACAGGTTCCCCGACCAAAGGTTGTTGCAATCCGATCGCAGATAGCACCCACCAGCTCGACATAGCACCAGCATCGTCGTCCATGGTTCTTACAAAGGCTTTAGGCTCATTTTTATAGATCCGGTCGATATGTGCTCCGATTCCACGGCTGTTGTCATTAAAGTAATATTGTATGATGGTGTCCAATGCAATTCGATGTATCCACTCCTGATAGCGCCAAGGGGTTTTACTCGCATTATATAAGGTCAGCGATTGCATATCCGGTTCATTCGCCCTATTGAAATAATAACCGTCATAAAACTCATCCAGTTGCTGTGTAAAATTTTCTTCACCACCTGCTAGCTTTCTTAATCCCATAACATCAAAAGGTACATTCCAACGATATTGCCTAATTGTTCCCTGATACATATCCCGTGCCGACATACGGTCGACATCTCGTTTGGTCAGATCTTTGAAATCTTTATTCCAAATTGCCTGATATGATTTTGCTCGCTCCAGATAGATTTTGCTGTTCTGCGGAAAAAGCTTGGACATTGCCCACATATCATAACATGCTTCAAGGTACTTGTCCGGTTTCTTAAAATCATAGCGCAGGGTATCATGTATTAACGAATCTTTTATTCCATCAATATCGACCCGATATCCTTTCTTGACCGCATCCAAAAGAACGACAGCGGCATGTTCTGTCCGGACCGAATTTGCTGGTTCATGAGCTCCTGCAAAGTCAAATTTCCCATAACGGTACAGGTCTGCAATCGAGGAGACAACGCCCTGATACATTTCAGTATCTATCAGCTCCAAAAGCGGTAGCTGTGTTTTATAATTGTCCCAAATTGCCCATCCATGATAACGTATTTCTTTGGAACGATGTATTTTCCCGTCTGTTCCCCTAAAATTTCCCTGCTCATCGCTGATAACATAAGGAGATTGTAAACTGCGATAGAGCAAGGAATAGAATAAATCTACCTTATCCGAATCGCCCTTTACCTGCAGTACCGACAGGGCAGTTTTCCAACGATCAGCTGCACGTTTTTTTACCGTTGAAAAATCTAGCTTATCATATTCTGCAAGTGTCTTTTTTGCGTCCTGTTGATCCACAGCCGAAAATGCAATATTGACGTCTGCTATAAGGCTTTCCTCCTTCAGGTCTACCCAGATCTTGTTCCCCTCCTTTCGCCATTCGCTCGCTGTAGGAATTTCCAGCGCATAATAAATGGTATATGTTCCCACATGGCAGGTCGTTTTCGCACGTACTTTACCGAATAGCAGATTACCCTCCTGTGTAAATTCATTGTCAACAAAAGCGCCATTGAAAGCATGCCCCAAATCAATAAAAAAACCTTTCCTACCCACGGGAAAAGTATATTGTTCACGACCAAAATCATTATTCACAGCCACTTCAACTTGAATACCCTCTGCGGTTTTTAAAGCATAATACCCAGGTTGGGCGTGCTCGTCAATTTTATTCAGCGGCTTTGTATCATTTTTTATAAATGGTCTAATAAGGATCAGTCCACCACTGCCCATACAACCTACTCCCTCGAGGCGATTGTGTGTAAAGCCTTTAATTTCCTTGGCAAGATGCTCATAGCCCGTATGCGTCCCCGGATTAGTATAGGGCACAATGCTCAATTGATGGAAAGGAGAAGAAGCCGCTGGTGAAAGCTGGCCGTGGTCGCCGGAAGATCCCAAGAAGACGTTTACACGATCGGTCTGCGCTCCAGCAATTGTAGCATAACAGAGCATCAAAGACAGCAGTAATTTTTTCATATATAGTCTATTATTTTTTATATGTATAAAGGGCGCAAACTGATTTTTCACGATACAAAAAGCTAACCTATACAGTTCTTGGCCATAGCAAACAACTATTTTTTTCAGCGCCTGATGTTTTTTATTTATTAATTCTTCGAGAACTTTTCGAACAATTTGAAAGAGATGATGGTGATTATACCAGTACAGTCCAACGTAAACAAAACTAACGATATAGGAGATAACTTTAGGATATAATGGTTTAAGGCTAGCAAAAGTAAATCCTTCAGGTACTTATAATTCAAGTACCATAATCGTTATAATGATGGCCAAAACGCCATCACTGAATGCTTCTAACCTGCCTTTAGTCATTTTTGAAGATCGGGGTTAATAGCTGATACTGCAGGCCTAAACGGAATACATTTAATCGCGCCACACCAGGATCACCGCCCAACATTCCACTACGGTAGTCTTTTAGGCCCCATGAATAACCGGCAAACATGGTATAACGGTCATAATTTACATTAAACTGTAAACGCGGGCGTAGATCCAAATCGATAACCTTGCCTCTATCACGATCAAAACTTGTTTTATTCCCCTGTTTATCTTCAATGCTACCATTTTCTTTGATGCTCAGCGTTTTGGCAATATCCATACCCAGCTGTATATCCATTGTCATCGGTTCAAAAAAGACACGATAGCCAACAAAAGGATTAAAATTGATAAATTGTTGATTGAGACGGGTCTGACCACGGCTTCCATTCATAAACTCATTGCCTTCCAAATCAATCTTTGTCTGCAATCGTTCATAGGCGCCTTCCAAACCTGATATTAGGTTGTTGGCAAAAACATAACGGTAGTTTAAAGCGCCACCAATATTGATTCCATATTTTTTTCCATAAGGATTATTGGTATAATAGTCCTGTTGTGTAGATCCATTCAACGTACTCTTTGCTTCGGTTCCCGATCCCGTAAAATTGGACACACCGGAGGTGACACCCACACGTAGTTCGTGCGATTGCGAGAAAGCCATAAAATGGGTTATACCAGCAAAAAGTCCGACAAGTAAAAATCTCTTCATCATAACCGAAATATTAAATTAAAATCCTTTAAAAAATTGAGCGAATTTGATTGTTAAAAGTAAGAAAATTTATGTGATTCAACTTACTCCAATCTTTATTTTTTCTGTAACGATAGGGTGCATTCATCAGCGGAAATCCATCAATCTTATCAGCCAATAAAAAAATATCAGGAGACAATATGACTATATTTATTGAACTACATCAATGAAAATGAATCAATTCAGGCTTATTTTTGTTGTATTACAAACAAAAGAATTATCCGTATGAAATATATATTGGAAAACCCTGTCATCGGTCATATTGCCGAGCAGAAATATAAGACCAGCATCCACTGGAGGAATGGTGAATTTATTACGGATGAACCTGAAAAACTTGGCGGCAGAGATCTTGGGCCTGACCCCTACACCCTTCTTATCTCATCGCTTGTATCTTGTACCTTAGCTACTTTACGCATGTACATCGATAAAAAAGGGCTTGATATTCCAGAAATTTCAGTCAGTTCAAATATGTACCTCAAAATTGAAAAAGGACAGGTGGTTACATATTTTGATCGCGAGATAGCTTTTGGACAAATCTTAGCAGAGGATACCCGAGAACGCCTGCAACAAATTGCCGAAGAATGTCCCATTTCAAAAATTTTAAAGGGTAATGCCATTGTCAATACACTCATCAGGACAAATCCTTAAAAAAGAACATCATGAAAATCTTAACCTTTCTCATATTTGGTAAAAATGAAGAAATTCTCCTCACGCTCAAGAGAATCATTGAAAACACGCCCAACTGGAATGCATCGATACAATACGATTTGGATGCCTGTAAAAAACAGCTTATTGACGTCCCTGTAGATGTTTTATTATTGAGTTCGGGACTCTCGCCTCAGGAAGAGCATGAAATAACAGATCACCTTACGCGGCTCACTTATCCGATTGGTCTGATCAAACATTATGGCGGTGGAAGTGGACTTCTAAAAAATGAAGTCTATAGTCTTTTTCCAGACTTACTCTCCGTTTAATAAAGCACAGGATATAGCAATAGCGTCCTAGAAAAACAACCGAAAACCGTTAAAACTCTTTCTTTATTGAACTAGATCAATAGAAATCGACGGCCAATAGGCTAATTTTGGATACTAAATAATAAGATCATGAACAGACAGAACTTTATAAAAAAGGGACTTTTGGGTTCCGGGATATTTGCATCAACAGTGTCTTCAGCTGATATCTTGAAGAATGATATTGACGAGATAGAGCCGCTTGAAACGCTGGATGCCGAAGCTGTAAACTATAATTCAGACAAATTGGAAAACCATAGTGTCCTCCACAAGGCGGCTACACGCGGTCATGCAAATCATGGTTGGTTAGATAGCAATCATACGTTTAGCTTCGCCAATTATCACGACCCCGAACGTATGCACTTTGGTGTATTACGGGTGCTAAATGATGATATAGT
The DNA here is from genome assembly GCF_002339225.1 of Sphingobacterium sp. UBA2610. Lineage (NCBI taxonomy): Bacteria > Pseudomonadati > Bacteroidota > Sphingobacteriia > Sphingobacteriales > Sphingobacteriaceae > Sphingobacterium > Sphingobacterium sp. UBA2610. The sequence goes on along the minus strand of NZ_DDKA01000026.1, from coordinate 4,736 downwards.
GGCTGAAGGAAGAGGTTTTGGCAAACACCCGCACGATAATATGGAAATCATCAGTATTCCTTTGGAAGGTGATTTGCAACACGAAGACAGCATGGGTAACAAAGCCATTATCCGGAAAGGAGATATTCAGGTCATGAGCGCCGGAACAGGCATCATACACAGTGAATATAATAAAAACACCGATCAGGTAGTCAAGTTTCTTCAAATTTGGGTGTACCCTAATCAACGGAATGTGAGCCCCCGATACGATCAAATTACATTGGATATAACTCAAAGACAGAATAAATTCCAGCAAATTCTTTCTCCAAATCGAGAAGACGAGGGTGTATGGATCCATCAGGATGCCTGGTTTTCCATGGGGCATTTTGACAAGGACGTCCAAACAAAATACCGAATCAAAAAGGCAGGAAATGGTGTATATGTTTTTGTAATAAAAGGTAGTGTTACTGTCGAAGGAAAAGAATTAGAAAGCAGAGATGGCTTTGGAATATGGGATGTCGCTGAAATTAACCTCAAAGTAACCTCAGCAGATACTGAAATCCTGCTGATGGATCTTAGTATGATATTGGACTAATTAGGTGCATTATTTAGACATCATTTAACAAAAAAAGGGAGCCTATGAGGCTCCCTTTTTTGTTAAGGCTATTTATTTTAGAAAGTAACGGAATTCAGCTTTTTATCAACGAAGATACCATCTATTGCTTTCAGATTGAAATTGACATTACGTTTTGCTTTCAATTTGATCTTAAATAAAACTTCAGATCCATTCAAAGTCTCCTTGTTGCCCAGATTAACAAAAGTAGCATACAGAGCCTTACTTCCATTGGTGTGAAGACGATCGTTGCTATAATTGTTCATCTCCTTTAAATGTACGGACTCAATACCGACATATTCAAAATCACCCTGATTGTAAGGAAGAGCAAAACTAAGTGCATTGACAGCTTTAAGATTCTCTCCACTAACACTGATCTCCACAATATCACCCGATTTTAAGGTCGTTTTTGAAGGAATCAGTTTTAATTTACCACTGACCTTTTCTTCTTTATTTGGTTTTGCACCGCCTTCTATGACAACAGCAACATTGGAAATATCATAAGCGTCAATCAGATTATTTTTATTGACATCACCATTGCTGACATAACCTTCGAAATCTCCATCTCCCAGTCGCAATCCCGTGTAGTTAATATAGGAAGTCAAGTCATTATGATCGATCAATCGGTCATTATTAATATCGCCCGGTAAGTAGCTTGACGAACCTGGCACTTTAAACACATATAATTCTCTTCCTGAACCAAAACCTCCCACAGCTTCAGAAACTGAAATTTTGATAAATCGAGCCACCGGATGGGTTCCAAAATCAAAACGTTTCATTTCGCCATCACGTTTCCAGTCAAAACCACCAGCTTCCGTCCAGGTGTCCTTATCATTGCTATAGAATACTTTTCCTTTTAAAATGATGCCATTTCCGCCATCGGTTCTTGGAAGATACACAAACTTATCCAATTGATTAACGGATTTTAGATCTAAGATCATATCAAACGGAACCGCAGTATGTCCCCATTTTGTATGCCACATATCCCCCTCATCATAATTGAACAATTTATTGATACCATTTCCGCCTTGGTTATCCACAGAAGTCTCTGCTTTGATTCCTTCGATGGCAAATTCCAATGGATTTGCCTTTGTTTTTGCGGCAAATGTACTCCAATCTGAAACACCAGATTTATTGACAGCTCTAATTTTAAACTGGTAATCAGTTTCCGCGGCCAATCCTTCGAATAGCAACTGACTGTCTTTGATGGTCGAATAGATCAGATTATTGAATTCAATTTCATAATAATCAGCATTTGCAACCTTTTCCCAGGTTGGGGTTAAGGTATATGCTTGTGTATGTTGATCTGTGATAACAGCTTTGGGCGAAGTCAAAGCACCGGTCTGAGCCAGATAGTTGTCAACAGGAGCATATTCGAAACCCTCCAATTGTACTTCTATTGCAGTCGATGAGACATCCTGTTTCGCTAGTCGTACCAGCAACTTCGGATTTTTCACCAAAGGTACTTTTTCAAATTCAGATCCCTTGGTTGCAAACTGATTCAGGTTTGGTTGTGCGTCGTAGAAATATACATTTTCAGAAGTATTGAACGCATCTAAGCTGTTCACTTCTTTAAGTTTATTATTTTTTCCATTGACCTTTACGGTCAATTTCTTAGGTGCTTTGGTAACGTTGAAACGAATTTCGGTAGACTTCATTTTTTCAAATCCGTCAAATTCGCCCTGTGTTGGAGCAATCGTAAAAACAACTTTATTATTGTTTAACTGCGAAGTTAGGGATGTAGTTACTCCCTTACCATACCGATAAGCCTCGGTTTTTCCATCATCATCATATTCCAGGAAATTGGAATTCCCATAAGGATACACCTCATAAATACGTTGATCCTTTTTGATTTCCAGCACATTATTATTCGGGTTGGTTACCGGAATAATAGCTCCATTTTTCACAAAAACAGGCAGCTTCCAAATAGGCACATTAAAGTTATTGATGATACGGCCACCCTGGTATTTTTCACCCGTAAAATAATCAATCCATTCACCATCCGGCAGGTAGATACCATTGCGTATATCATTTCCCTTCTCATCCACACGTGTTTCCTGATAAATCGGTGCCACCAGGAAATTTGGACCATAGAGGTACTGGTATTGCGTTGCCTTTCCAAGTGTATAAGCATTTGCTTGCTCTAAAAACATCGCGCGAATGATGGGCAGACCATCTACCGCTTGTTTTGCCACACTATAGCTGTAGGGAACCAATTGAGATTTCAATTTCAGATACAGACGATTGATCGAAGTAGCTGGCTCGCCCAAAGCATGAGGGTATTTCTCGTTCGAGCCCCAGCCATCCATATTGAGTTCCATGGGTGTCCAAGTCTTCCATTGAAAATCACGGATATTGACCTTGAAGTTTTTACCACCAAAGATCCCGTCCATGTCAGAGGTAATGTTGGGCTGGCCCGAAAGTCCCGAGCCTATATATGTTGGTATGTGGAATCGAATATACTCCCATACACCTCCAGTTTGGTCACCCGACCAGATACCCGCATAGCGCTGCGTACCTGCCCAACCATCCAATGAAATAATAAATGGACGAGCGTCGTTGCCATAGTAAGGCATGGTATGCCCTACATCAGCTACCCCGTTGAGACCAAAGGAGTATCCTGGGCCCACCCAGGCCACATCCGTCTTTAGGACTCTCACACCTGCATCCCGTACCTCTTTTACTATATCACGTTGCAGTAATGCACTGATGCTGTCTTTGGGATGGAGATCAGACTGTGTCCATAAACCGATTTCCACACCATTCTTACGTGCATAATCGCCGAACTCTTTCAGGTTTTGGATATTTCCATCTAAAGATGCCGTTTGACCATATCCAGCACCGTAACCATCATTGGGAAGAATCCAACCCAAAGGCATGTCATGGGCTTTATAACGGTCTATGACTGCGCGAGCCGAAAATTGATAATTGTTTTTCTCGCCATTCAGCGATTCTTTGATTCCGCCATTGTCCTTTTGGCTTTCTTTATAGCGTTTGCCATCTTCAAAAAGAATTCCCTTTTCATCTTCTTTCCAAAAATCGCGGTTATAAGCATTAAGATGTCCTTCGTACAAACCAAATTTTGGTAGAAGAATTGGGTTACCCGTCAATTGGTAGAAATCGTTGAGCAAAGGCACAATACCGTCACCAACCATAAAAAAGACATCCAGATAATCCGTATCGTGGGCCAATTTGACTGTGCCAGCGGTTTTGGCTCCAAAGGCGTAACTTCCCTTCTTAAAAGTATGCCACATAAAACCATACCCTTTGGTTGACCAGTAATAAGGGGTTGGAGAGGCAACACCGCCATCGGTCCAGCTGTTCTGATTTTCGATAGCAATTACTTTTCCCTTATGTGAAAAACGTCCATTTTGAACGCCACCACCAAAAAAGTACTCATCCGCATTTTCCTTTAATTCAAGGCTTACTTGTTTGTCCTCAAAAACGACCGGCTTTAAGCTTTCAACTACAATCTTATTGGTTTTACGATTAAGGATACTAAACTGTGAAGTCTGTTTATCCATTGAAAAAAGAATATCGTTGGTGGAGATGCTGACCTTATTACCTCCATCCTTTACCTCAAGCCCAGTGACTGTTTTCCGAGGTTGCTCTACCAATATTTTTGCTTCGGGTTCACGGATTATACCGCCATGAACATCCTGGAACATCCTAAAAATATGATTACCGTAGAAATCTAAAGTAAGACGTTGACCATTATCGTATACAATCTCGACTGTTGTCGGATTAATTTTCTGAATCGTGATAATACGGTTTCCGTGATCGCGACCCATTGTATTATAATAATTGATCGTACTTACTTTAGCGTCAACTCGAGAGGGTTGAAAAATAAAAGGAGAAGCCAATCCCATCAGTAAACTGACTTGTGCTTTTGTGCTCCAAAAAGATATCTTCATGCGTATGATTTATAATGCATTAAATTAACATAACAATAATACAATAGTAAATCGAAGTAAAAAAGGAATTATGGAATGCAAACGATTGTCCAATAATAATGTTGCAGGCTAGCGGCGGTTTCGGAACAGCTTCCGATGGAGCAGGCTCACCGACGGTCCTCTGCTGCGATAACCGATAGGCGGAGGATATGCAATGTCTTATACATGGAAATACGGAAGTACTTAAACGA
>NZ_DDKA01000031.1:77160-111174 GCF_002339225.1 Sphingobacterium sp. UBA2610 | reverse complement strand
TGGTCCCCGCTACTAAAAGAAAAAAGCCGAGGTGAATATCTTGGCTTTTTTTTGTATCCTAAATCACGCTATAATACCACCTGTCTTTCAGGATTATCTTTTTCCTGCTCGTCTAAATTTCTCATTGTCGACTGTCCTGAGGTTGTTAAAAAACTGTCTTTTGCTGTTAGTTAATCGCTCTAATTTTTTGATAGTGGATTGTACTGTAAAATGTGTGTTTATGCAATCGTTTGTTTAATTGGCGCAATCGATTTCGTTGCTGCTAAATTTTGATATACTGTCATCATCTTTTAGTTTTAGCATTCATGTACCTAAATTTTGATTAGCACGCTAATCAATTTTTAAACTAACTATTAAATATTATGATTTCAAAGATTCTCGACAATCACAAGTTGAGTCTGTTATCATTAGCTTTACTCATTACAAGTACACACAACTCGGCTAATGCTAATGGTCTTACGTTTCCAAACAACAATATTTTGTTGAATGACGCGGTTTATCAACAAAAAGTGAATGGAAAAGTGCAGTCAACAGACGGCCCATTGGCTGGTGCAACCATTAGTGTTAAGGGGAGCGCTAAATCGACATCGGCAGGAGTAGATGGACGGTTTACCATAGATGCTAAAAATGGTGATGTACTGGTCGTTACAAGTGTTGGTTATAAAACACAGGAAGTGACGGTGACAGGACCGGTTGTTAACATCAATCTGGAGTCCAATAGTGAAGCACTTCAGGAAGTTGTTGTCGTTGGGTATGGAACACAACAGAAAAAAGAAAGTTTAACTGGTGCCCTTCAGGCTGTTAAGGGAAACAAATTACGTGATGTCACTACGCCGTCGGTTGAGAATATGCTGAATGGTAAGGCTGCCGGTGTATATGTTGCACCAGGGGCTGGTAAACCGGGGTCAAATGGTGGTGTTGTGATTCGTGGTCAGGCAACCCTAAGCGGTACGACGAGTCCGTTGTGGGTTATTGATGGTGTTATCGTTGGCTCAAGCCCAGGTGATATCAATCCAGATGACATTGAATCATTGACTATCCTAAAAGACGCTGCCTCAACATCTATTTATGGTTCTCAGGGTGCAAATGGTGTTGTTGTCGTTACAACAAAAAATCCTTCGGCTTCCAAAACAAGCATTAGTTTTTCTACAAAAATGGGTATCAACCAACTTTCCAATGGACACATGGAAATGATGGACGGGGCTGAACTTTATGACTACTTTGCTTCATTTTCGAATCCCGCTGATATCAAATTCCCACGTTGGAATTCGGACTTGCGCAATAGCAATTTTGATTGGTGGAAGCTGGCAACGAAGACCGGATTTGTCCAAAACCACAATTTATCCATTCAGGGAGGAAATGATAAACTACAGTCTTATTTGTCTTTAGGGTACTACAACGAAGCCGGTGCTGTAAAAGGGTATGATTACGATCGTTATAACTTTAGATTACGTACCAACTATAAGCCTTTTGACTGGTTGACCATCAAGCCATCTATTGCCGGTTCGAGACGTGCGGTAGATGATCGTCAATATGATGTCAATGCCATGTATGGAAACCTACCTTGGGATAGTCCATACGATGCAAATGGAAATTTAGTGCCACACCGTTATAGTGGCTGGGTCAATAATGCAAGCACGAATTACTTGTATGACTTGCAATGGAATCATAGTGCCAATACCAATTATGAATTTATGGGTAACTTAGATTTCGATGTCAAATTAACGGATTGGTTGACCTTCTCCTCTGTCAACAATTATCGCTACAATACGTATTCTGACAGTGGTTATCAAGATCCGCGATCAAACAGCGGTGAAAGTGTAATTGGTCGTGTAACGGATTACCGCATGGAGTTTGCGCGTCGTTATACCAACCAAATCTTGCGTTTCAACAAGACCTGGGATAAACATAGCCTGAATGGATTGGCTGCATACGAATTTAACGACTACTGGACAAAAACTTTAGATGCTTACGGAACGGGTATTGTCAATGGTTTCGAGGTATTGGATGTTGTTGCAAAGCCAGAACGTACGAAAGGCGGAATTTCCGAATGGGCAGTACAGTCATTCTTGTCGAATGCAAACTATGCATACGATAATAAATATCTGGCACAGGTGTCTTTCCGTCGTGATGGAGCATCCAATTTTGGTACCAATGCAAAATATGGAAACTTCTTTTCCGTTAGTGGTGGCTGGAATATCAATAAGGAAGAGTGGTTCAAGGCTGATTGGGTAGATAATTTGAAACTGCGGGCGGCTTATGGATCGGTAGGTAATAGACCGAGCTCATTATATCCACAATATAGCCTTTATTCGGTATCAGCATCATCAAGCTATAATGGAATACCAGGGGCATTAATTAGCCAAATCGGTAATAAAGATCTGACTTGGGAAAAAACATACACAACAGGATTTGGTGTGGATGCAGCCTTATTTAAGAATAGGCTAAGACTTAATGTTGATTATTACGATAAGAAGACTGATAATGTGCTTTATCAAGTGCCGATCAGTGGTCTGACAGGTGTCACTTCTATCTGGAAAAATATTGGTAAGATGCAAAACCGGGGTATTGAATTGACCATCGGTGGTGATATCGTTCGCAATGACAATGTACATTGGAGTTTGGATGTTAATTTAAGTCACAATGTGAATAAATTGACCGAGCTATTCGCGACAAAAGATGCCAATGGTAATCTTGTTTCGAAACCAATTATCGCAGGGGACGGATCAGGGATAGCTGGATCGGCGCAACGTTTGCTTCAACCTGGTTATCCGGTAGATACCTATTATCTAAAAGAATGGGCTGGTGTCAACGTTGATAATGGTTTGCCAATGTGGTACAGATACGAGACAGATGCCAATGGCAATGAAACAAGGACAACGACGTCGAACTATTCCAATGCAACTTTCCGCAATGCAGGAAAAGGAAATGCAGATCTCTTTGGCGGTTTCAGTACAGCCTTAAGTTATAAGCAGTTTGATCTAAATGCCGTGTTCGGGTTCTCTTTGGGCGGTAAGTTGTATAATTATTCGCGCCAAGAATTTGACTCGGATGGAACTTATACCGATCGTAATCAGATGAAGTTACAGGATGGTTGGAGCCGCTGGGAAAAACCCGGTGATGTTGCTACTCATCCGATAGCAAGATACGATAACCAAGATAAAGGTAATTCACCGTCAACACGCTTCTTGGAAAGTAACAATTTCTTAAAAATGAGATCCTTGACTTTGGGTTACAACTTCGATCTGAAAAAGTATAACATCAAAAATTTACGTGTATTCTTAGCTGGAGAGAATTTGTTTACGATTACAAACTACTCGGGTGTTGATCCGGAGCTTCCATTGACTGAACCAGATGGTAAAGGCGGGGGTGGTCAAATGATCAGATCTACAGGCGTCTCTGTATATCCAATGGTTCGTAAATACATGTTCGGCGCAAGTGTGACATTTTAATTTTAACGTTTAGAAAATCAATAATGAAAAAGATATTAATCGGACTTTTGATCGCATCGGCAGTATCCTCCTGCGATATCGATCGTCTTCCTTATACTTCGATGGACGAAGAGAATATTGTGAGTAATCCTGATGCCATGGTAACAGGTACTTATGCGCAGTTAAAAGCTTGGTCCGACCCAATGCACCGTCTTGGTGAATACGCTGGTGATAATATGATGATCCGCGGGTCATCGACAGACGCATTTTACGAATTTATCTCCTATGCGAGAACACCTAATAATTACCGTTTGCAGAACTTCTGGGATAGCGGTTATAAAGCTATCGCGCAATCTTCGAACGTCATTAAGATGTTTGCCGAAGGTCAAAGTGAAGAGATGGATAATAAATTGGGTGAATGTTATTACATCCGTGGAATGATGTATTTTTACCTTTGCCGTGCGTTCGGGAAGCCTTATTACCAAAGTCCCGAGACAAACTTGGGTGTTCCAATTGTCAACGGTACACCTGAAGATGTATTCAATGATTTGAACTTGCCAGACCGTGCGTCTGTAAAAGATACCTATGCGCAAGCAATCAGTGATCTGAAGAAAGCAGAAGCTTTATTGAAGATCGATAAAGGGGCAGTGTATGCTTCAAAGGGGGCGGCACAAGCAATGCTTTCCCGTATATACCTGTATATGAGCGGCACGTATAAAAATCCAAATGCAGAATATGCACGTCTTTCTGTAGAATACGCAGACAAGGTGATTAATTCAGGTAAATATGTTCTATTGGCTCGTGAGCAATTCATGAAATACAATACCTTTAGACCAGAAGATAACAAAGAGACGATCTTTGCGGTGAAACGTGTCGCTTCTGAATTTTCAGGTGATGATCACTATTATGGTATTGGTGGTATGTACTCCAATATCGGTTGTATGGGCTGGGGCGAGATGTATTCCAGTGCCAAGTACATTGATTTATTAAATGAAACAGGTCGCAATGACTGGAGACCTGATCATTATACGATTGTCGATGCACGTGCGGCCTTTATTGAACCTACTTATTCCAAAGATAAGGCCGGCAAATACTCAACTGTGTTTCGATTTATCAAACAAGATATACCTGCGAAAGCCGGTGATCCTAAAACAATGAGCTATCTGCAAATTCCAGTTGTAATTAACGGAAATACTGTTGTTGCACGAGAAGTCAAAAAGATAGGTGATAATGAGGTTGTTAAAGAATATACATTGACGGCAATTAATGCTAATCAACAGACCTATTCAATTACTTATGAAGATGGCAATACCTACTCCGGTATGATCGATTACTATATTTCCTTAAACCGTGCTTATCCACAATTCTATATTGTGAAATGCTCACGTGAAGGCGAGGAGTCGCAATTGCACTCACCTGTAATCAGCCGCTTGGGTGAAATTTATTTAAATCGCGCAGAGGCTAATGCAAAATTAGGTAATTATGGTGCTGCGCTAAATGATTTAAATACCATCAGAAATCGTTCTATTGTCAATGGGGGATATACTTCAATTGATGCTACCAATGCAAGTAAACTGATCGACAAAGAGCGTCAGTTGGAATTGGCTTACCAGGCTGAACGCAGTTATGATGTGTTTCGTAATGGCTTGCCGTTAAATAGAACTTATCCTGGGCCACAAAAACAATTTGAGGATATTGTGCCGACAGATTTTAGAGTGACTTATTTTATTCCACAGGATGCGATCAATTCATATCCAGGGAAATTGACTCAGAATCCAACGTCTAATTAGGCGAATATTGATAATTTAAACCCTATAAATGGCTTTACTTCACGGTAAAGCCATTTTTGTTTTTGTGTCGCGATAATCCCTTTCGAATCCGTATCTTTGTTCCCTTAAGTATATTTTTAGCATAAAAGTGCCACCTGCTGTGATAGTGGGTGGATCAAATAAAATAAATATGGCAAATATTGTTGCAATTGTTGGTCGTCCAAATGTTGGTAAATCTACCTTATTCAATCGTCTTACAGAAAGTAGAAAAGCGATTGTTGATGACTTTAGCGGGGTGACGCGCGACCGTCATTATGAAACAGCCGAGTGGATCGGAAAGAAATTTACAGTAATTGATACAGGTGGTTTTGTACATGGTTCGGATGATGTCTTTGAAGAGGCTATTCGTGATCAGGTCTATATCGCTATTGAAGAAGCTTCGGTCGTTATATTCATGGTGGATGTCACCACTGGCATTACCGACTTGGATGACGAAATCGCTGATATTCTGAGAAGAAGTTCTAAGCCCGTGTATGTCGTGGCTAATAAAGTCGATCACGCTAAATTGCACCATGAATCGGCAGAGTTTTATGCTTTTGGTTTAGGTGAGGTTTTTAATATCTCGTCAGCCACAGGATCCGGTACAGGTGAATTGTTGGATGCTGTTGTTTCTCATTTTGAAGTGGAAGAGGAAGAAGAAGAATCTTTACCGAAATATACCATCGTGGGGCGCCCGAATGTGGGTAAATCCTCCTTGACAAATGCCTTGATCGGCAAAGATCGCAATATTGTAACGCCAATGGCCGGGACAACACGTGATTCAATCCGTATACATTACAATCAATATGGACATAACTTTTTATTGATCGATACTGCTGGTCTTCGTCGTAAGTCCAAAGTAAATGAAGATATTGAGTTTTATTCAGTGATGCGTACCATCAAAGCTTTGGAAGATTCTGATGTGACAATTTTAATGCTTGACGCACAGGATGGATTAGAAGCGCAGGATGTTAATATTTTCAACTTGGCGGAGAAGAACCGCAAAGGTATTGTCATTGTTGTCAATAAGTGGGATTTGATCGAAAAAGACAACAAAACAATGAAGGCTTTCGAAGATCGTATCAAAGAGAAAATAGCACCATTTACAGATGTGCCTATTATCTTTACTTCCGTAACCGAAAAACAACGTGTCCTTAAGGTGTTGGAAGTTGCGGATAAGGTATACGCCAACAAGACCAAAAAGATTCCGACTTCCAAGTTGAATGAAGTGATGTTGGATATTATCGAGAATTATCCACCCCCATCCTTAAAGGGTAAATATATCAAAATTAAATATGCAACACAGTTGCCTGGACGGACACCGATGTTTGCATTCTTCTGTAATCTGCCACAATACATCAAAGATCCATACAAACGTTTTATTGAAAACAAATTGCGTGAGCACTTTGACTTTACAGGTGTGCCAATTCAAATATATTTCAGACAAAAATAGATTTCCAAGCAGCGATTAAACATGGACCATAATCTCTATTTATACAATACGCTTTCGCGAACAAAAGAAAAATTCGAACCTATTCATCCCAACCTCGTTGGTATGTACGTATGTGGACCCACCGTATACAGTGATGTGCATTTGGGTAACTGTCGGACGTTTGTATCTTTTGATTTGATTTTTAGATACCTGCGTCATCTTGGTTATAAAGTGCGTTATGTGCGCAATATTACAGATGCGGGGCATTTGGAAGGCGATCGTGATGAAGGGGATGACAAATTTGCAAAAAAAGCAAAATTGGAACAATTGGAGCCGATGGAAATCGTTCAAAAGTATACGATAGGTTTTCATGACGTATTGCGTCTTTTCAATACGTTGCCACCGAGTATTGAGCCTACTGCGACAGGACATATCTCCGAGCAGATCGAAATGATCGAACAGATTATCGAGAATGGTTATGCCTATGAGCGGAATGGTACAGTCTATTTTGATGTTGAAAAATACGTTGAAACATACGATTATACGATATTGACCAATCGTAAATTGGAGGATATGCTCAATAATACCCGTGAATTGAGTGGTCAGGATGAGAAAAAGGGGCGTTTGGACTTTGCCTTGTGGATCAAAGCAAAGCCTGAAACGATTATGCGTTGGCCCGCACCTTGGAGTGTTGGCTTTCCAGGTTGGCATATCGAATGTTCGGCCATGAGCAGAAAGTACCTAGGTGATCAATTTGATATTCATGGCGGTGGAATGGATTTGGCAGCAACCCATCATACCAATGAAATTGCACAGTCCGAAGCATGTAACCATACGAGCCCTGCCAAATATTGGATGCACACGAATATGTTGACTGTCAACGGTGCGCGTATGTCCAAATCTGCAGGGAATGGATTTTTGCCGGGCGAGCTATTTACTGGAAATCATCCCTTATTGAATAGAGGCTATTCGCCGATGGCTGTACGTTTCTTTATGTTACAGGCCCATTATAGAAGTACGTTGGATTTCTCCAATGAGGCGCTGGATGCGGCCGACAAGGGGTATAAAAGGCTGATGACTGCAATCAGTCTATTAGACAAATTGAAGGTGTCGAAAGGTGCTGATTCATTCAATTTGGCTGAAATTCGCCGTAAATGTTACGCGGCTATGGATGACGACTTTAATAGCCCTGTACTCATTGCTGAATTGTTTGAAATTGTACGTATCATCAACTCGATTTATGATGGTAAAGCGAAAGTAACGGCAGAAGGATTGGAGGGCCTTAAACTATTCATGAAAGAATTTGTAGAGGATATTCTAGGCCTTCGAAACGATCAGACTTCAGCATCCGATGATATCGATGACGTCATGAATCTGGTCATCAAGCTACGTAATGAAGCAAAAGCAAATAAAGACTTCGTCACCTCAGATCGTATTCGTGATGAGCTTAATTCTATTGGAATTCAATTGAAAGATAGTAAAGAAGGAACACTTTGGAATAAGATTTGATAGATAAGAAATCGAATTTATACAAGAGGAATGTAATGGAATATTCTTATTGGGAAAACACGTTATCTGTGGAAACCAATGGATATTCCATATCACCTTTAAAAGAAAGATCATTTTGCATATGAATTTTTGGAATAGGCTATCCGTCGTCGCATTGATGAGTGTTGCTGGTACGACACTATATGCGCAGATACCCGAGAAAGTTGGAAGCCTATTGCAGGCCGATAAGGATGCTGCTGCATTGGCGAAAGCGTCTACGCCACACCAGGCGTTTCTTTCGATCATTGATAAGGAATCTACGTTTTATGTCCCATCGGCAGTAAATGCCTATAACTATCTGAATAATAGACCAAATATTCCCGATGTTTTAAATTGGCAGCCTACCTTTGCGTTGATTGCTAAAAGTCAGGAGTTTGGTGTGACTTCGGGGTCTATGGACTTTCAGAAAGTAGGTGCAAGATTGCGTCATGGAGAATACTTGACTGTCTGGAAACGCAACAAAAAAGGTAAGTGGCTGGTCGATATTCGTGCCGAAGTTGAAAACAACGGGAACGACGGGGAGTTTGATCTTGAATATATCGAACCTACCGACTCGTGGTATCTGAAGCATCGTTCTAAAGTACGCTTAAACCAGCGTGAAGATATTGTCCTGGAGACAGACAAATTGATGTCAACCGTTTTGAAAGCCGACAATCCAACCGCATATAAGGAGTTTTTAAGTGAGGATGTCCGGTTTTTGTTCCCTTGGACCAATCCGATGGAAGGAAAAGCTAAAATGATGGCCTATCTCAAAAAACAACGCATGACGATAGAGACAGTCCCCGAAGAAGTAAAACGTTCATATAGTGGCGATTTTGCCTATACCAAGGGAACTGCAACGGTGCGACAAAAGGATAAGGTGGTGAAGTATAATTATATTCGTATCTGGCAATTGAGTGAATTAGCGAAGGATGATGTGAAGAAAGCGAACTGGAATATTCTGATCGAGATGATGTTTGAGAAATAATAGGACGATTGCAACATAAAAAAAGGGCTTGAATATATACTATTCAAGCCCTTTTTTTATAGGATAAGTGTATTGTACACTTATTGTTTTTTCCATTTTTTCAATCCTTCACTCTGACCGAAATCATCACTGATATTGATGTAGGTGGTCTTCAATTTATCATCGAACCATTTGCTCAGATTACGATTGGTTTTATCCTGAACGGCGGCTTCTTTGATCTTTGTGAAATCCTCGTCCAAGTTCGCTTTGTGCGGTGGTATACGTGTTTTCAGGTAATTGAAACGGTAACCAACATCGCCCATTTTGTCTGTAAATTGCTCTGGTTTGGAGTATTCTCCCGGTTTTAGCGGATCGATCGCTGTAAATACTGATTTCTCCAAGCCATCCATAGGAATTACGGTTGTGCGGCTTGAACCCTCTTGATTTAGGATCATACCACCATTGAATTTACTCTCCTCCGCATCAGAATAATTTGTAGCGGCATGATAGAAATCCATTTTTTTGTCAACGACCAATTTATAGATACTGTCCAATTTATTTTTTGTTCGTTCTAATGCTGCAGGGCCAGGATTGATCTTCATCAGGATATGGCGTGTGTGTACCTCTTCGCCACGTCTTTCCAGCACCTGAATAATATGAAAGCCATATTTGGATTCGACAATAGGTGATATTTCTCCCGGTTTTAATTTAAAAGCCATGGCAGAGAATTCTTTGACATAATTATCACGTGTACCAAAGCCTAAATCACCGCCATAGGGGGCAGATCCGGGATCTTGAGAGTATATACGAGCCATTGTACCAAAGTCGGAGCCATCTACAATCTGTTTGCGGATACCTTCAATCTTCTCGCGCTGTTCCTTTTTCTCTGCATCGGTCAATTTGGGCATCATGACAATTTCACCGATTTCTACCTCGGTATTGAAGTAAGGGAGACTGTCTTTATTCAAGCCCTCAAAATAACGCTTTACTTCCAATGGAGTTACATCTATTTTGGAAACGATGTTTTGTCTCATTTTCTGTGCTTTTAATTGCTCGAAAACACTAGGACGCATCTCTTCTTTGTATTGTAATAAGGAACGGTTGAGGAATTTTTCAAGGCGTTCTTGCCCTCCTGCCTGTTGTGACATGTGGCGCAGACGTGCATTGAGGTTGTCATCCACTTCGGTCTCGGTTACATCGATGGAGTCAATTACGGCTTGTTGTGATAATAATTTTTGGACAATTAACTGTTCCAATATACCATCTTTATAGTTTTCATCTGGTTTATTCCCTTGCGCCAACCATTGAGAATATTGCATATCCACGTCGGACTGTAAGATAATGCCCGATCCAACCGTTGCTACAACGCGATCAATAACTTGACGTTGCGCAAGACTGGCCTGAATTGATGCAAACAGCAATAAAAACAATATATAAATGTTTTTTTTCATCCGTATAAATTATTTATGATATTTATGAGTGATCTTCATTTATATAAATGAACTCGTTTCACTCGGTTATTTGTTCATCATTTGTTTTTTGTCACAAGCATTCACGCTGCCTTCGGCGGTATGCGTAGTATTTGTGTTCAATATATACTTTTTTGAACAACAGCACAAAATTATCAGATTATATGAATTATTCGTACTTTTATTTAACAATATTTTTGTATTCCCAATATTTTAAATGGGTGATTTTGGAATTGTTAAAATTGATGTGCTAAAATACGCATTTGCCTATTAGAAAGGACGGTTTTAACCAAATTTAACAAGTCTATTGACGATATTTACGCCTATAAAATGGCGGGGTTTTAGATCCTCACACTGCGGAATGAATGGGGAAATTTGAGTGGGATCTCGTATAATTTAGAAACAAACTTGATGTAACGGCTCATTCAACAAATGAGTAGCTACATTTATAAAATAATTTCAATGAAAAAAGCATTTGTTTATTTGATGACAATTTTACCTCTGGCTAGTTTTGCGCAACAGATTCCCATGTTTGTGGGAACATATACGAGTAAAACCGCGAGCAAGGGCATCTATATTTATAATTTTGATGTTAAAACTGGTGAAACAACCTTGTCGAGCACACAAGAAAGTAAAGATCCATCCTTTTTGGCGCGAAATAATAACTTTATTTATGCCGTTAATGAGGTTCCAAATCAAGAGGGGACTGTTTCTGCCTATTCTTTTAAGGACGGTCATTTAACTTTTCTAAACTCACTTCCATCTGGAGGGGAGTCGCCTTGTTTTGTTGAAGTACATCCGAAGGGTAGCTTGCTCGCTGTGGCAAATTATACAGGCGGCTCTGCAGCTTTGTTTGATTTAGAAAGTAATGGTGTGTTAAGCAAAAGAGCGCGTTTAATACAACACGAGGGTAAGGGGGTGGATCCCGTACGCCAAGAAAAGCCACATGTACATTCTACTTTTTTCTCCAATAAAGGGGATAAGTTGTACGTCCAAGATCTTGGTTTGGATGAGATTTCTATTTATCCGGTGAATAAAGAGGGAAATGTCTATAGTCTTGCTGATGAATCGGAAGATGTCTTTACTCCAGCTGGAGGAGGACCACGTCATATCGTGTTTGATAAGAAAGAGAAATTCCTATATGTCGTCCTGGAAATGACCGGTCAAATTGCATCGTATAAGAAAGATGGAGATGCATGGATGTATCAAAGTACTTTTGATATCAACCCCGAAGGTTTTAAAGGAAGTAACGGTGGAGCTGATATTAAGATCTCCGCTGATGGAAAATTTCTGTATGCGACCAACCGCGGCGATGCCAATACAATAGCTACTTTTTCGGTAGAGAAGGACGGCGAATTGAAGAAAATTTCTAATCTTTCAGTGAAAGGCAAAGGACCACGCAATTTCAACCTTTCTCCGGACGGGAAATATCTTTTGGTCGCAAATCAATATACCAATAACATTGTTTTGTTTAGCCGGGATGCCAAAACGGGTTTGTTGACAGATACTGGAAAAGAAATCGCTGTACCAGCTCCTGTTTGTATTATATTTTAATCCAGAAAGGACGTTCTAATAAGAAGAAGATTTTTAGGAATAACTGTATAGGCTTTTCTTAAAAATCTTCCTTTCGACAATCTAATTTACCTTCCTTTTCGAGATCATTTAAGGTGGTACCCTTCCATGTTTTCACACGCTGTATATAAGCTGCTCTGCCAATCATGTGTGCGGCAACCGGAGCCGTTAGGATCAGAAAAAATCCAATGGCTATAGCCTTGGTTGTTACGGATACATCCGGGAAGGTCATGGCCGCACAGATGAGTAAAAGTCCCACACCCAGCGTTGCTGCCTTTACCGTAACCGAAAGGCGTAAATAAAAATCGGGCATCCGCAAGATGCCAATAGACGCAAATAGTATGGCCAATGCCCCGATGGTACTGAGTATGGCTAAAGTAATATCAATCATCTTTGCTTTGTTTTTCTAAATAAAATGAAAACGCGATCGTGCCAAGAAATGCGATCAGTGCCAAGATCATGGCAATGTCTAAAAACACTTCCTGCGACGTTCGTATACTATACACGGTAATAATGCCGATCCCGATGGTGATAATGAGATCGAGGGCAATCACACGATCAAATATCTGAGGGCCTTTATACAGACGAATAAAAGCCAGTATGACTGAAATAGTCAGGATCGGAAGGATCACATAATCAAAGTAGCTATTTAAAGTCATCTTAAGAGTTCTAAAAGTCTTCGTTCAACATTATTTTTAAGGGTAGAAACAAACTGTTCTTTGCTTTTCATGTACATGACGTGAATAAAGAGCGTTTTTTTATCTTCACTTACGTCGAGGATAAGTGTGCCGGGTGTCAACGAAATAAAGGTTGAAAGCAGGTTTATTTCCAAATCGGTTTTTGCATCCATGGGGTATTTAACAATCGCCGGTTTGATAAAAAACTTGGGTGTTATCACGTCGTAGGCAACCTGCACATTGGCGACAATCATTTCCCACAGGAAAAAAAGAATAAAACTCAATGTTTTGGGTACCCGATAAAAGTAGCGTTGATCCACCTCATTTCTGTTCATCAACCAGAGGATACCAAATCCCAACATAAAGCCGAATAGGAAGTTGGTATAGTACATCGATCCCGTCAGTGCGACCCAGATAAAGGATAACATGAGGTTCATTAAAAACTGTTTAATCATATCATTTCTGCCCTCCTAATACAGCGTTTATGTAAGGTGATGTGTCCAATAATTGTGTAGCGATCTGATCTGCGACATGGATAATTGATTCGGCGTTGAGTCCGATATACAGGGACGCTGATGCCAAAATAACGACAGGAAGTATGAGCATTGTTCTTTTATAGCCGATCATGCCCGCAAATTTATCCTCAATGATTTCCGGATCGGGGGCATCTTTCCAGAATACCTGTGCCCACATTTTGGCGATGACAAACAAGGTGATAAAACTGCCAATGATCAGAGCTCCCGCGAAAGCATACTTCTCTAGGTGAAAGGCATCTTTGAATAGATAGATTTTAGGCCAAAAGCCCGAGAGCGGTGGGATGCCCACCAGTGAAAAAAGAACAATGGCAAAAAGCAATGAGATCTTTGGGTATTGCGCATAAAGTCCGCCCAGTTTATTCATATCCATGGTACCACGGAGTTGTCGTATAACACCGGCGATGAGGAATAAATTCGTTTTGACCATGATATCATGGATCAGATAGAAAACGGCGCCCAATAAAGCCCATTTGCTATACAAGCCTAATCCGCCAATCATAAAACCAATATGGCAAACGATCAAATAGGAAAATAACCTCCGGATATTGGATTTGATCAATGCACCAAAAGCGCCCGTCAGAATAGTCAATATAGCCAGTACGATAAGGAGTTCTTTGGTAAAATGATTGGGAATAAATAATAGGGAAAAGACTCTGAACAAGGCGTAAATCCCAACTTTGGTCAATAAGCCCCCAAATGTCGCTGCTACGGCCGAAGGCGGCGTATGGTAAGAAGAGGGTAACCAGAAATAGAGTGGGAAAACGGCGGATTTAATGCCAAAACCGATCAGGAAAAATGTTGCTGTAATTTCTACTAATGCCTGATTTTGTATTTTGGGGATACGCAGGGCTAAGTCGGCCATGTTTAAGGAACCTGAAATGCCATAAAGTATGCCTATTCCGGTTAGGAAAAATGTGGAGGCCAGGATATTCATGGCCATATATTTTACAGCTCCCTCCAATTGGGATTTTCTACCCCCTAAGGTCATCAGTACAAAAGAGGAAATAATAATGACTTCAAACCATACGTACAGGTTGAAGATGTCACCTGTCAGAAAGGCGCCGTTAAGTCCCATCATCAAAAAGTGAAAGATCGGGAAATAGCCGTAGAGGATGCGCTGGCGTCCCACACCGACACAGGAAAAGATGGAGACCGCCAGCCCTGCGATTGAAGTCAGGAGAACAAGGGTACTGCTGAATAGGTCGGCAACAAAGACAATCCCAAAAGGAGCTTTCCAATTGGCCGCATTCATGGTCAAAATACCACCGTCATAAACCTTGAAGAATAGTTTAAAGGCAAGAATAAGTGCGAGCAAACTTCCACCAACGCTCAGAAAACGTTGTGCAGTGGATTTGCGCC
The DNA here is from genome assembly GCF_002339225.1 of Sphingobacterium sp. UBA2610. Lineage (NCBI taxonomy): Bacteria > Pseudomonadati > Bacteroidota > Sphingobacteriia > Sphingobacteriales > Sphingobacteriaceae > Sphingobacterium > Sphingobacterium sp. UBA2610. The sequence goes on along the minus strand of NZ_DDKA01000031.1, from coordinate 96,396 downwards.
ACAACATCAGTTGGACAATAGCGATAAATAAATGCACGATAATCGTGGCAATAATGTGGTTGTCTATCATATATCTTCTTCCTCAGGCGTGTTCAAATCATCCAGATCATCGGTACCCAGCAATGCATATACACGCTTGAGTAAAACGATGGCAAAGGAGGTCAGGCCAAAGCTGATCACGATGGCCGTTAAAATAAGGGCTTGCGGAATCGGGTCCGCATAAATATCGGTGAATACCTTCAAATCGGGTCCTATGATGGGTGGTTTACCCTTAATAATGTTTCCCAATAAGAAGATCAATATATTGGTACCATTGCCCAGTAACATAATACCCAGCAACAATTTCACCATGCTTCGACGCAGGATGAGGTATATTCCGGCAGCATAAAGGATGCCGATCAAGAGTACGAGTATCAGTTCCATTATTATTCTTCTTCTGTCGTTAAAGCAATTGTAAATAAAATCGTCAGGACAACGCCAATGACAACAAAGTACACACCAAGGTCAAAAAATAAGGCGGTTCCTATCATCCCGATGACGGGAATTTTCTCTTCCAGCCAAAGCCCGGTCATGACGGGATAACCAAAAAATGCAGGTAGGAACATACTGATGGCCGAAATTCCCAGTCCGATGGGGATGAGTGACAGGGGTTTGTATTGAATCAATTTCATGGTATTTTGAGGGCCAAAGGCAAAACTATGCAGGACAAAAGCAATCGAAGCAACCAGGCCGCCCACGAAACCTCCGCCTGGGTAATAATGCCCCCGGAGTAGAAGGAACACCGAGAAAAGTAAAAGTATTGGTAATAAATACCGCGTAGCGGTCTGTAATATTGTACTGTTCATTTGTTATTATTTAGCAATGAGTTGTCCGCTCATTTGTGCATCACCTTTATCTATCATTATTCTTTGTCAGAGGACTTTAAACGTAATTTTAATAAACTATATACCCCCAGTGCAGCGATACTCAATACCACAATTTCAAACATGGTGTCAAAACCTCTGAAATCGACAAGTATTACATTGACGACATTTTTTCCTTTAGCAAGCACATAGGCGTAATCGCCATAGAAATCACTGATATTTGTGGTTGTTGGTTCGTGCAGAACTCGAAGTGCGACCATGGAAAGCAAAATTCCAAAAACGATAGCGACAATGGCGTCACGAATGATGGTGCGCCGGTTGGCCAGGTTCAGGAAAGAAGGTAGTTTAAAGAGTACCAATACGAAGAGTACCACAGTAAGGGTATCGATGGTAAACTGTGTCATCGCTAGATCTGGAGCACTGTAAAACACGAAAATAAGACATATAGCATAACCTACAACACTGGTGGCTACTACGGCTGTTAAACGGGATGAGGTGCGGATGGTGAGTACAATGGCGCCGATCAAAATGCAGACTGTGGTGACTTCGTAGAAACTCACCGGAGATAAGGTTTCCCATTTAATATGGAGTGGCCCACCCAGGTATAGTTGGTAGGCGATGAGTAATTCGGCAAATAAGATAATTTTCAACAGATACGAACGCAAATAGCCGTTGTGCATTTTGCTGGTGAAAAAAGTAGAGAATAAAACAATTTCCTGAGCACATAATCGAATGATATATTCAGGCGAAATCTTATTGAAATTTGCAATCCAAGCCAATTTTTTAGCACTGGGTCTGTTTGCGAAATAAAGTAAGGTACCCGCGGCAATTGTAATAGCGCTTAATAGCAGGACTAAATTAAAGCCATGCCAGATTTTCAGTTGAAAAGTTTCCGGTTTTACAAGTATGCTTACCGCGGTTGGCCCTGCAATCCAGTCGCCGATAAGTCCAGGGATACAGCCAAAAGCAACACCGAGGACGGCTAAAAGTAAAGGCGGGATCCACATGGCCTTATAGGGTAGGTGGATTTCATGAAATTGCTCGGGCAACTTACCCATAAAAGGTTTGATGCCGGCCATAAATCCAGCAGAGACCAAGAGTATATTTGTTACTACTGCAGCGACGGTCAAATAGAGAAATAAATCGGGGGTGGCGTGTAGCGTTGCCTCATAAATCAGATCCTTTCCAATAAACCCAAATGTAAGTGGAATACCGGCACTGGAAAGTGCCGCTAGGAAACCTGCTATAGCGACAGGCATTAATACCTTACGTAGCCCCCGTAAGATGGTAAGATCCCGCGTTCCCGTTTCATGGTCTATAATCCCCGTAATCAAGAATAAGGCAGCTTTATACAAGGCATGTACGAGTATAAAGACACTTGCTGCGATAACGGCATCCTTGGTGCCTAATCCCAACAAGAATACTAAAATACCGAGGGCGGATATGGTCGAATAGGCGAGTACTCCCTTGAGGTCTGTTCTAAAAAGCGAATGGAATGCAGCATAAAGCATCGTGAAACCACCAATAGCCATGAGGGAATACGTCCAGATCGGGTTGCCCCCAAGAATTGGTGAAAAACGGGCCAAAAGATAGATTCCTGCCTTAACCATCGTTGCCGAGTGTAAGTAGGCCGACACTGGCGTTGGCGCCTTCATGGCACCGGGTAACCAAAAATGGAAAGGGAATTGTGCTGATTTCGTAATTGCTCCAAGTGTTATGAGGGCAAAGACCAGGGGAAATAGTGGATGTTGCTGAATGAGGGATACTTTGTCGATGAGTGCTGTAATATGGTAAGTACCCGCAATATTACCCAGCAAAATAAAACCTGCCAGTAGAAAAAAACCACCCAGACCAGTAATGGAAAATGCAGTTAATGCGCTTTTGCGCGAATCATTTTTGTCATTGTTAAATCCAATGAGAAAAAATGAGCTGATCGAGGTTAGTTCCCAAAAGATGAAGAGCAACAGCATATTGTCCGACAGGACTAGCCCCAGCATAGCCGACATAAAAAGGCAGAGGTAGCCAAAGAACCGGTCGATATACCGATGACCTTTGAGATAGGCATTCGCGTAGAAAAAGATACAAGCTCCAATCCCAGTGATCAATAAGGCGAAAAGTAGGGATAGTCCATCTAATTTAAAATCCAGATTGATGCCTAAGGAGGGCACCCAGGGTGTTGATTGCACGAAATAGGAGCTTTGACCAATAGGTACGATATATTGCGCAAAGTATAGAAATAGAAGTACCGGTAAGAATGCGAGAATAATACCCCATCTGGTTTTTAGGAACCGACCAAATGGAACAATAAGGCTCGATGTTATTAATCCTGACAGAACAGTAAATAGCATTTAGTCTTTGTTTTAATTTTTAACCTTCACTATTTCATCGTTGCCAATGCTTATATGGCGATGAAGGTTTTTTGAAAGTTTACAATATAATAAAAAAAAGCGAAAAAATGCTAGTTTTTGATCATTTTCCCGCTATATAAAGGATGAAAGAGGGGATTTTGTTTTGTCTGTCTGAAAAAAAACTAAACTGGTTTAGCAATTTAGAGAGCGATACATGCTGGTTTAAAATTATTATTTGTGATTAACAAAAAAAAAGAGCATTTTTACGATACAATTATTAAACATTCGTATTCGGATGTGTTTTTTATCCTAAATAACCTCATCTATACAATAATATAAGCTGAGTGTGGAAGCGACCTAACTATGCAGAAAGAAGAAGTATTGTTTAAGACGCACTATAATGGACTTTGCCATTTTGCATGGAAGATTGTTGGTGACCTTTCTGTTGCGGAGGATCTGGTACAAGACTCTTTTATTGCGTATTTCAAAAATACCGATCAAGTCAGCGATAATGATATTGCTATTAAGAATTACTTATACAGTTCTGTCCGTTTTGGCTGTTATAATCATATCCGTCATGAAAAAGTGCGGCAAAAGTATTGGAATGTCGTAGGTTTTACCGAAGAAGATAATACGGCGCTTGAATTGAATATGATTCACAGTGAGGTCATTCAGGAAATATATAAAATTATTGAGGAAATGCCTTTTGCCTGTCAACAAGTTTTTCGGCTGGGTTATCTCGAGGGGTTATCCAATCTTGAAATTACACGCGAGCTACAAATTAGTATCAATACCGTAAAAACACAGAAGCAACGTGGTATGAAAATGTTGCTCAAGCGTTTGAATCCCGAGTTTATTCCCCTTATTATATTTTTGTTAAAAAATATTTAAATTTTTGTCACCCTTTTCTTCGTCTTAGGTTTCTTTATGGTAGTTAATGAAAGAAAACACAAGACATATCGCTGATTTAATACAGAAATTCCTTTTTGGACAATTGACAGCTGAGGAACAAGTACAACTTGATGAATGGCTCAAGGCCAGTTCACAAAATAAACAACTTTTAGAATCCTTCCGAAATGCGGAAAATATAGCAGAAGATTTAGCTATTATTCGGCAATTAGACGCAAATCAAGCATGGGGCCGGTTGAAAAATAAAGAAGCTAACAGCAGGAGATTTTTCTGGAAATGGCCCTTAAGCATTGCAGCATCTATTGTATTTTTGTTAGGAGGTTTTCTATTATGGAAAGGTGATTTTGCCTCATTCTTTTCGGGCGATAAAAGTGTAGTAGTTGCAAAAAAGCAAGATATTGCTCCTGCAACAAGTGGTGCGGTATTAGTGCTAGCTGATGGTACCAAAGTTTCTTTAAATGGTGATTCTACGAAAACCCTGACTAAAAACAATAATCTGATTGGGAACAGCAATGAACTGATCGTTAAGCAAACAGATCAAGCGATCCCATTACAATATAACTCTTTGATTGTTCCAAAAGCAAGTTTCTATAAGATGACTTTGGCGGATGGGACTAAAGTATGGGTAAATGCGTTATCTCAATTGAAATTTCCGGCGCAGTTTTCAGCTAAGGAGCGTAGAGTTTTTTTGGAGGGAGAAGCCTATTTTGAAGTTGCCCCTAATGCAGCGCAACCATTTATTGTAGAATCCAGAGGAAATGAAATCAAGGTGTTGGGAACACATTTTAATATTAACGCCTACTCCGATCAGATTCGTACAACTTTAGCTGAAGGGAGGGTCGAGGTGCGGCAGAATAATCAGTTTGTCGAATTATTACCAGGTGAATTCGCTTCTTCTTTTAAGGATAATTTGGTCAAAGGGCGGGCAGATCTAGCCCATGATCTTGCTTGGCACAATAATGAATTTTATTTCAAAAAGGAAACGATAACGAACATAGCACATCAGTTATCGCGCTGGTATGATCTCGATGTTACCTTCCGAGGAGATGTGCAGCTGGATAAAGAGTATACCGGAAGTATCGAACGTGATGTAAAATTGTCACAGGTATTGGAGATGTTATCCTATGTCAGTAACCTAAAATTTGAAGTTGAAGGCAATAAATTGATTATTGCTACCAAAAGTTAAGGATTAACAATTTATAAAGCAGTAAATAGCACGCCTATGGTAAAATAATACATCAAAAGCAATGACCTAAAAAAAGAGAACAGGAATGTTGCAGCATCCCTGTTCAGAAAAAGATGCGATCATCAGGTCCTAAATCTAAAAATGAACAATTAAATCCCAATTAACCACAAAGTGTAAATGTATGAATAACTTACCACTTAGCAAAAGGTGGTCCTTGATCCCTCAAGACCCACGATTTTGCAAACCATTACGTATTATGAAAATTAGTACATGTCTTCTATTCGCATTTGTGACGGGTGTGCACGCTAAGAGCACGGCACAAAAAGTCACGTTGAATATGAAAAATGCACGTATTGAAGAAGCACTGTCTGCCATTTCCAAGCAGTCCCATCTACGTGTATTATATAGTGAAAACTTGAATACTAAGGCCCGGATTTCAGTGAACGTTAAAGATGCGTCTGTCGAGGAAGCATTGAATGCTGTCTTGAAAAGCAATAATATTGAATATAAAATTATTGCTAATACTATTTCGGTCAACAGTAATGCAAAGAATATCAGCATGACAGTCCCATTGGCTATACAGCAATCTGTTTCAGGTACGGTCACTGATAAAAACGGAAAGGGACTAAGCGGCGCTACTGTAACTGTAAAGGGAACTTCTATTTCGACCCAAACCGATGATTCAGGCCACTTTAGGATTAATGCCTCTTCATCTTCCGTTTTGGTCGTTCGGTATGTCGGGTTTGGAACCAGGGAAATTCCCATGGATGGTAAGTCGACCATAAATGTTGTGCTTACGGCAAATGACTTGAAATTGGAGGAGGTCAATGTGGTTGCAACCGGGTATCAGAATCTGGATCGTAAGTTTTTCACTGGAGCATCTACAAAAATTGATGCTAAGGAGGCTGAACGCGCAGGGGTGCCTGATGTATCACGCATGCTGGAAGGGCAGGCCGCTGGTGTCTCTGTTCAAAATGTGTCGGGTACTTTTGGTGCTGCACCTAAAATTCGGGTCCGGGGCGCAACCTCATTAACTGGAGATAATAAACCACTTTGGGTAATTGATGGTGTGATCTTAGATGAGGCGGTCAATATCTCCAATGAAGCACTATCAACTGGGGATGCTAACACCTTATTAGGATCCTCTGTAGCGGGGTTAAATCCAGACGACATTGAGTCAATTACTGTGTTAAAGGATGCCGCAGCTACCGCCATGTATGGTGCGGCTGCGATGAATGGTGTGGTCGTTGTAAATACAAAAAGAGGTAAAAATACAGAAGGACAAGTACACTTCAACTATTCCGGAAACTTTACAACCTATATAAAACCCAATTATAATCAATTCGATATCATGAACTCTGCTGAGCAGATGCAATTGGTTATTGATATGGAAAACAAAGGGTACTTAAATCATTCCCAGGTTTCGAGAGCCGGAACGGGGGGAGTATTCACCAAAATGTACAATCTCATGTACGAATATGACCCAAACACCGATTCTTTCAAACTCAGAAATGATGCCCCCTCTCGTTATAACTTCTTGCAACGTTATGCGAACGTCAATACAGATTGGTTTGATTTGTTGTTCAGGAACAGTTTTGTGCATGATCATTCGTTAAGTATGAGTACTGGAACGGCTAAGGCGCAGACCTATGCTTCAACGAGTTTTATGAATGACCCAGGTTATACACTCGGTAACCAGGCAAAGCGGTTTACGGCCAACATTCGTAATAACTATAAAATCAATGACAAACTTAGTACGGAATTTATTTTTCAGGGAAATATTCGCGATCAGCGTACACCAGGTACTTTAAATCGAAATTCTGATGCGGTATATGGTAGCTATTCGCGGGATTTTGATATTAATCCATATTCCTACGCATTAAATACCAGTCGTATTATTACACCATATGATGAAAATGGTGACCGCGAATATTTTACGCGAGATTATGCTCCATTTAATATCTTCAATGAACTTGATAATAATTATATCAAACTTAAATTAATGGATATTAAGGTGCAAGCGGGTATAACGTATAAAATTTTACCTTCTTTGACCTATTCTGCGACCGGAATGTATCGTTATTATAATTCCGAAAGGCAGCATATGATCACGGAGAATGCTAATCTTTCTAAGGCTTATCGTGCAAATCAAGATCAGACGGTAAATAGCGGCAATCGCTTCCTTTATGCTGATCCGGATTTTCCAAACACGGATAAATATGTCATTCTTCCCAACGGAGGATTCTTCAATGTCGCCAATAACAATATGATCAGTTATTATATGCGGCACAATCTGGAATTCAACAAAAAGTGGAATGATCATACCATGAATTTGTTTGGGACCTATGAACTTCAATATGCGGATAAACAGAGTCACGATTTTAATGGGCCAGGAATAGAATATGGTAATGGTAATCTAGTCCTGCCTGTGTATCGGTATTATAAGAAACAACTTGAATCTGGCGATGCACCATTTGCGATGAATTATACCTACGACCGTAAACTAGCTTATGCTTTGCGCGGTGCTTATAATTATAAGGATAAGTACTCATTTAACTTTACGACCCGTTATGACGGATCCAATAAAATGGGGCGTACTAATGTTGCTAGGTGGCTACCTACCTGGAATGTTTCCGCTGCCTGGGATATCGATCAGGAAAACTTCTTTAATAGAGAAAATAAGATCTTGTCACGCGCTAGATTACGGGGGACTTATGGCTTAGTTGCGAATATGGGAAATGCATCGAATTCCTCGGCTGTCTTCTATAATGCGATTACCTATCGACCTTATGATGGAGAAAAAGAAGGTAAGATCAGTATCAATGGTCTGGAAAATTCAGAGTTGACCTGGGAGAAAATGTACGAGCTTAATATTGGTACAGATTTAGGCTTCTTAAACGATCGCATTGATTTAAATTTTGACTATTATAGACGTAATATATTTGATTTAATAGGACCAATTCGGACGTCAGGGATTGGAGGACAATTTGAAAAATTAGCCAATTATGCTGATATGAAAGGACACGGTGTTGATATTCAGCTTGGTGGATATCCATTTAAAGATCCGAATGGCTTTACCTGGCGTACGCAGCTTACACTAGGTTTTAACAAAACAAAAATCACCAAGCTAAATGTAACCCGCAATATTTGGGATCTCATTTCAGGTGAAGGTGGAGCAATGATCGGCAGGCCGCATAGGGGGTTATATTCGTTGGATTTTGATAAGTTGGCCGCCAATGGAGGTTATCCAACCTATATAGGAACGGATGGTACTCCGGGTGAAACCTATTTTTGGTTCCAAGATAATCAAACGGAATTCTTAAAGTATGAGGGGCCAGTGGATCCTACACTTGCCGGAGGTTACTACAACCGCCTAGAATACAAAAATTTTAGCTTTTCCTTTTTGCTGAAATTTGGTTTGGGAAATATGGTCCGTTTACAGCCTAATTATTCACCGATTTACCTCGATATGTATAATGTATCCAGGGAACTGATCAATCGCTTTATTTATAAAGGAGATGAATATTTAACAGTAGTTCCATCTACGCTCGATGGACTAACAGCAGAATTTGACATTAAGAACGCTGCTGGGGATCGCACGGCATCTGTTTATTCCTATAACGCTTATAATTATTCATCTGAACGAGTTGCCAAAGGTGATTATCTCCGTTTATCGCAAATTTCCGTCGGCTATAATATTCCCAAATCCGTAGTCAGCAAAATTAAATTTAGGACTGCCCAAGTAAATTTAGTCGGCAATAACCTTTGGTTGATTTACGCTGATAAAAAACTAAATGGAGTAGATCCGGAGTTCTATAATAATGGGGGGGTAGCCTTACCTGTTCCTAAGCAAGTCACTCTGTCTGTAAAATTGGGATTCTAAACGATTAAATTATGAAACTTACAAATCTTAAATATCTATTCATTTCTTCCGCACTGCTACTCAGCAGTTGTAACAAATACCTGGATCAGCAACCGGATATGAGAGCTGAAATCAATACGGTTGATAAAGTCAAACGACTGATCACATCAGCCTATCCTTTTGGTAATTATCTTGCTATGGCCGAAACGTACTCGGATAATGTGGAAGACAAAGGCGTGGGTGGACTATACCAGCCGGTTCCTTCTCTATATCGTTGGCAAGATATCAACAATAGTGATACGGATAGTCCGAATAGTTACTGGAATAATTGTTACGAAGCGATCGCTGCAGCCAACCATGCTTTGGCAGCAATTGAAGCTAATAACTTTGGGAAAGAAATTGCTGCATTTAAAGGTGAAGCTTTGGTTGCAAGGGCATATGCACATTTTATGCTCGTCAATTTCTTTGCGAAAGTCTATGATTATAAAAAACCAGAGAACAATACTTCTCCTGGAATCCCTTATGTGATTGAACCAGAGACTGTGGTGATCAAACAATATGATCGTGGAACCGTAAAGTCTGTCTATGACAATATTCGGAAGGATTTGGAAGAGGGCTTAGCCCTATTGGATGGAAACCCTGCTGAATGGAATGTGCCTAAATACCATTTTACACCCGCAGCTGCGCATGCCTTTGCGACTCGATTCTATTTGTTTACAGGCGAATGGCAAAAAGTAGTTGACAATGCCAACAAAATTTTTGCAGGAGGAAATTTTGCGGGGAAATTGATACCCTATAATTCCACCTTTAAAAAAATGACTTTTGAGGAGGTACATTCAGTTTTTTCCAAAGCGGATCAGCCTTATAGCCTTTTGATCAACGAGACTTACAGTGGTTATCAACGCTGGTGGGATAATCGTTACGCTATGGGGATCAATGTGTTCCAGAATATTTATAATGGTACGACTGCTGCTGGAGCCAAGTTTTATAATTTTGGGGTTTCCTATGGTGCTCCACACTATACTACTTATATCTGGAAGGAATTTTGGTATGTAACAAACGCAACGGCAAACACAGGGTTTCCTATGCTTATGGTCCCGGTATTAATCACAGATGAGGCGCTGATGAATCGAGCCGAGGCTTATTTGGAATTGGGAAATAATGCAGCTGGTATTGCCGATATGAATTTGATGGCAAGCAACAGAATTGAAAATTATAACCCGACGAACCATGCTGTAACGGCTGCAAAGTCCCGGTTGTTTTTTGGGGTTCAAGATGATAAGGAAGCGCTTATTCAAACCGTGCTGCAATTTAAGCAGGTTGGTTTTATGTCGATGGGATTACGTTGGTTCGATATTATTCGTAAAGGGATAACAGTGAAACATCTTGTCATTGCCAATGATGAAAGCGAGTCTTATATCGAATTAAAACCTGAGGATCCGCGACGTGTTTTCCAGATCCCACAAGAAGCAAAATTGTCAGGTGTTGAACAAAATCCAAGGTAATTTTATGAAAACAATAACAAAAACATACATAATAGTCGGTCTGATCATCAGTTTATATTCTTGCGTAAAAGAGGAAAAGCTCAATACAAAAATTGAAAATTATGACACCTTTGTTCCAGGAGCTATTGACGAATGGATTACAAAGAATCTGACTGACCCCTATAATATTGAAGTCGTATATAGGTATCAACGCAATATGCATGATATCAATAAAAACATAGCTCCAGCAGATGAGTCCAAAGTCATTCCCCAAATGGATGTGGTAATTAATGGATTTTTGGATGTCTATAAAAAAATCGGCGGAGTGCCCTTTATAAAAACATATACACCCAAACAGTTTGCTTTATTTGGATCAGGAGACTACGATGTAGATGGCTCTGTGAAAGGAGGAACTGCGGATGGAGGTCGACGCATTACCTTGTATGGAATTAATAATTTCGATGCGGTAAATCCAAATTCCATAAGTGGAAATCTTCAAGTCATCCATCACGAATTTACGCATATCCTTAATCAGATGAGATTTATTCCCGCTGAGTTCGGAAAAGTTTGTGCAGGCGATTATTACTCGAATTGGACCGCCCAAGAGAATGATCAGGCAAAAGCTAGATCATTGGGGTTTATCACTCCTTATTCAAGAAAGTCTATCGGTGAAGATTTTGCGGAAGTCTTATCACATTTAATCGTCGCAGGTCAATTATATTATGATGATTTTGCTTACGATAGCGGAAGAGAGGCCTATCCCAAGTTTAAACAGAAGGAATCGATTGTACGAGATTACATGATGCAAAATTTTAATATTGATGTAACGCAGTTACAAATTGAATTTCAACGCGTCATGACCGAAAAGTATAATTCAACTCGTTATTCTGCTGCAACCGCACTTAGTAGCGATTATTTTGGTTCTTTAGACTGGGATATAAGGAACACCTGGGGATTAGAGAACACGATTTCTAACAAGCAAAGGTCTTTATTTATGGCTATTTTGGATGAGCTTGGCGGATGGACCACCAAATCAATGACATTCCAGTTTGTCTCCGCTACAAAGGCAACATTAAACATTGGGTTTGGCGATAATAATGTAACCTACACGGCATCCTATGACTTTGATATCACAAAAAATGCAGACAATACATTTAAAATTGCTAAGTCGGCTACCCAAGGGACAGGTAATAATTATGGTAACGGAAATATAGATTGGGTATTAAAGGATACTAAGCCGTTAATCGATTATCTAGGTAGTACCAGTTTCTCCAGTGGATGGAAACAGGTTGATTTAACGGTTAATCCAAGTGATTATCTGCAATTTTTGATTTTTAAGGATACAAAAGATCCGAATGCAACATTCATAGGCAAAGTAAATTTGAGGAAGTATTAGATTATGAAAAAGATATTTTATTTAATGTTTTTGGTCCTATTGGCTTTCAGTTGTAGTAAACCAAAAGAAATGGATCCCATATTCGGTAATCCCGACGAAAGGATATCCGATACGTTGTTATACGTCAAGAAGACATTAGTAGATGCTCCATACGGCTGGAAAGCTTATACAACGACGGAAATATCTAAAGGTGGATATGGCTTTTATATGCAGTTTGATAAAAATGATCGGTTGAGGATGATTGCAGATCTAAACAAAACGACTGCTTCCGAAGCAAAAGAATCTACTTATCGGATACGCCAGATTATGTATGCTACCTTGTCATTTGACACCTATAACTACATTACTATGTTACAGGATCCAGACCCCAGTGTTTATGGAGGTCTTCCGGGAAGGGGACATGGGAGCGACAACGAGTACGATTATGTTAAAACACATGGTGATACTTTGTTTTTCCAAGGACGGAAATTTATAAAACCGCTTGTATTGGTCAAGGCGACGGCGGAAGAACAGACGGCCTATTTAAGCAAAAAACTTTTGGCTAGTATAAATGATGTAGACGCTTATTTTGAAAATGGAATAAACATTGTCATGCTGAATAAAGCTAACTGTGAATTTACACTGAATACATCAGCAAAACAAGTTAATCTAATGGCAATGATCGATGGTAAAGTGGAGAGTGTACAGATTCCATATTTTTACAATTTGGATAAAAATATGACTCTGCTCAGCGATTCAACCTTTGATGGCGAGAAATTTTCAAAGATTACAGAAAAGAATGGTGTTTATACACTGCATGCCTTATCGGGAAAAACGTTTGCTATCAAAAAATCGAACGACTATTTATTACCGCCACAGTATAAATTGGGAACAGCAATTACGGATATGTTCCAGCCAGGTGTTTACAGCTATGCGAGCTATCTACCTTTAAAAACTTGGTCTGCAAGTTATGTGGTGGATTGGAATGAGTATGTGCGGTTATCGAAAACAAGTGGATATAATCTCACCGTAGGAGATTCTTTCTACAATTTTAATGATGCAAAGAAAGTCATTACCATGGATGGTTATATTTATCAGGGGAATACAAGGTTTATTGGAGGGTATTTAATGAATTACTCCATTGATCTTGAAAAAGGCACGATACGTTTTCTTTCCATCAAGAATACAACTAATAATGGGGGGATTATGGTGCCTTACATGAATGCTACATTCTTTAAGAAAATGATAAATCATGATTTTAAACTTTCATTCATAACAGATAAAGATTTTGGGTCGGGAATACAGTTTACAAGTGTAGAGGATCCAAATTATTATTTCTCTTTCGCTTACTAAAGTAAGATGTTGATTTTTTAATAAATATGCCCTACGATATCCAAAAAAGGTATCGTGGGGTATTATATTAAATTGTTCGGACGTTTCTTGCTATTGTGCTATTACTTTTCTTTTATGTCTTAAGAAAGAAGCCGTCTTAATTGTATTATGGTCTATTATAATAGTGAAATATATTTATTTGCAGCAGAAAATGCACGCCTTTTAGAGAACAATAAAATAAAACTGTTATTTAGTGTTATTTTATTTCTTTTAGTTGGCTGCGGTACACCAGATCAAATTCATCTACGTGGGAATATTCCGATAAAAAATCCTTTTTATATCGATGTATACAATATGCGTACGGGAATTAAGGTTATGTCTGATACAATTTGTTCTAACAATATCAATTATGAGGTAGGCATATTACCAAAGGGCATTTATCAACTCACTGTTTCATGGGATAGAGATATTTTGAAAGCCCAAGAAATCGAACGATTTGCCCGTCAACCTGAACTCGGTACACCAAAATATTATATGTCAACCACATTTTGGCTGGATGCCAATGAGTCTGATAATTATAAACTGTTACTGGACAGTACCTATCAACAAGCAGAACTAGAAGAACTTTTGTTAGCGAAGAATAGAGGCGAATCAATAAAAATGGCGGTCGTATCCGATGGAAAAAACAATAAGGTCTACAATGAATACTTAGCCTTAGTGGATCAATATAGGACCGAAAATCGACATCTAAATGACAGCCTTCAGCAAGTAGCAATGCATTACAATGATCTTAAATTATTCGAGGGCTCAGAGCGATTAAGCGCACTCTTAGCAAAAGATTGGTTGCCAAATATTAAAACAGCACTGTTACGTGAAGAAATAAATTTTATGAAAGATAATATAGATAGCGAGGTCATTTCCCATATCTATCATATTCAGGTTAATACGAAAGAAGATTTCGAACAATATCGTGAAGTCTATAATTTGTTCCCGCTTTCAGTTAAGCAAAATTTTACCGTTTGGAATAAAAGTAACTGACCTATCAAACTATTGATTATGAAAGAATTTTTTAATACCCACATACCCTTCGGTAGTTATATTTGGGGGACTGGGATGATTATATTTATTGCCATGGTATCATATGGTGACTTGGAGCAAGGACTTTACACAGGGGCACTTTTATTATTCGCGGTATTTGCATTAACCTGGTATTTCACTTTCTTCTATAAACGTTATTGGATTGAAGATAACAAACTGTTTATAAAAAGTATTTGCGGAACAGAATCTGTTGATGTCAACTCCATTCGTAAAGTAGAGACGGATAAGGTATTTTGGTTTGGATCGATGAGGTTCACAGTTTTAAGGCCCTACAGAAGGGGAATGATCCTGCATTATAATGTGATTGATGATATATTCGTTGATCCAGAAAATCCGACTGAGTTTATTGATAAATTAAAACAAATTGCACCTAGCATCAATGTTATCGAAGCAAAATAGTATGTTTCCTCAATAAAGTTTCGTCAATACGAATTGGTTTCTCGTTGCTTTGGGTGAAGGTTTTTGTAAATCTCTTTTCTGATGTAATAAATCTGTTGATTCAGTTGTCATAATTAAAGGATATAGGCCTTACCTTAATTAGTTTAATTGAAATAAACCAAAGTGTAAATTTTATGAAGTATTTTTTTAGTGCCCTTTTATTTGTTTTTGCATTTCCGTTATTCGCGCAACAAAAAAACAATCAAACTAAACATCTGCCATTTGAGACGATCTATTTCGCTGGTGTTCAATTTAATAACGCTAGCAATCTGAATAGGATTCTGAAAGATTATGATTCCGGAAAGGTGCCTGGATTTGGGTGGAATGCTGGGGCTGGACTTGCATACAGGATCAAACAAACCCTTATTGGCGTGAATTTTAGCTTGTCGACAAGCAGTAAAAACGACAATACAATGAATACAGGCGATTTTACGCTATATGTATCTACCAATGCGATACGTACAGGCGGATTGATCTTTAGCCCGCAGCTGGGAGTCGGTACGCAGTCTACTACCTTTACCATTCAAAAGAAAAATCTGAATGGGGAATTTGGAGATTTTTTGACAACACAGTCCAACCAAACAAAAATGAAACATGATGCTGCTATTGTCGATCTAAGTGTTACGTTGAAAACATCCAATTCCGAACGAACTAGCTTTCGCCCAGAATGTAGAATCGGTTATAAATCTTCGATTACACATAATGATTGGAAAGTAGTGAATGCTGCCGTTTCAAATGTTCCGAAGGACAGACTGGGACATTTCTATATACAATTAGCTTGGGGTATTGGACGATAGAACCATTATCATACCACGTAAATTAGGTAATAGTTATGTTTTTGTGAATATTTAAGTTTTCCACAAGATGTTAATAACGATGTGGAAAACGTTTTGCTCTATCCATAATATCGCAATTTGTAGTCAAACCTCATTGAGCTAGAAAATTAAAGTGGAGTGACTTTCAGGGTTTATATAATTTTTGTATTTTTAACTATACTGGATTAAGACCTTAAAAATGAAAATCAGATCTGTACTTGTTTTAATATTGGCCTTTGTCGTATGTTTTTTAATTGCAGCGTCGGTTTACTTTTTTTTGGATGACAAATCTTCCGTTCGAGATTCCATATTTGTAGGTTTTATATCAAGCAGCATCGTGATTACTTTATCCGCAAACTCCAATAAAGGTGCAAGACGTATATAGCTATACTTTTTCGATACAAACGTCATATCGATTTATGACAAATTCCTGCCTATAACTTTGTTTCTCTTATCGGAGTGGGCCATCATTTACCGCTCCTTTACCTCCATTTACCGACTTTTTTATTCTGTTGATCTAAATGTAATAAAATGGGATGCTGCGTTGTCTTACTTTTGAATCAGAATCTTAAAGGAAATGATGCAACAAAATCAATATCCTTGCGACAATAAGAAAAGAGATAAAAAACTAACAATATAAAGTATAGCAATTATGAAAACTTTAGTAAAGACATTCGCAGCAGCAGCATTGATTACACTATCAACTTTCGCAATGGCAGCAGCTGACCCTGGTAAAGCATTGAACCTTTCCACAGCCGATTTGGCTATCGATAGCTACGTGTCAGTAATGACAGAAGGTGCATCTCAGGGCGTAGAAAAATTGTTTGCATCCGAATTCAATCAAAAAGTCCAGGGGAAAGCTGCACGTACCAATAGCCGTTCGGAAGTCATTTCCTTCCTGAAAAAGCAAAAAGGTGAAAAATTGAACTGCAGTACAAGTACTGAGGTACTTGAGGAATCTGAAAACTATATGGTAGCGCGTATCACCATGAAGTTTGACGATTTCACGAAAACAGATCTAGTGACATTAATCAATGAATCGGGAACCTGGAAGGTTACAAGCTCCGTAAACTCCTATAAATAGAAACTGTTTAATTAAATTCATATGTTTATTTTAGCCACGTCGGGATGATGTGGCTTTTTTGTGTTTAATGCTTTTTTATGCTGGTTAATCTTAATGTGCTTTAAAACTTATCAACATCGTTATTAACATTGTGTGGAAAACTGTTTATGGGTCAGTGTTGAAAAGACCATCAAATGAATTGTGTAAATTGCCTCCTACATTTATTATACTGCGCATTTTATGAAATATTATTTAAATCAATTGTCAAAATTCGCTTGCCTCATTGTACTAATGATTTCTTGCCTGCAGACTACTGTAGCTCAAGATATCGACACAACATTTCATAAAAAAGATGGGGAAGAGATAACAGCGAAAGACCCCGCTTATTTTAAACGTATCATTCGTCCTGTAAGCGAACAAAACAAAAAATATTATGTAGTCGAAGAGTACTATATCAATAGCAACACGATTAAGTTAAAAGGAACCAGCAAAGACGCTGGTTTTCCATTTAGATTTCAGGGTCAGAAATCTCAGTTTAGCTTTCAAGGTCAGAAATCACAGTTTTACGAAAATGGAGTGTTAAGGAGCCTGGAAAATTTCAGTGAAAAGAGTGAACTGATAGATTCTGCATACTATTGGTACCCAAGCGGTAAGCCTGAATTGACGGTGTTTTACCCAAGCTCATTAAATAAAAGAGGCGATCGGATGGCCGAAGATCCTATTTATGTGGCTTATTTTGACTCTTTAGAGAATAAAACCTTGTCGGATGGAAATGGTTTAATTCGTTTACGCGAAGGCGGTGACGATGATGTTGAAGAAGGGAGGATGGTCAATAATTTGCGTGATGGAGAGTGGAAAGGACGGGCAGATAATGAAACTTTTGTCGAAACATATAAAAAAGGAAAATTATTAAAGGGTAGTAAAATCAAAGAAAATGGGGAGCTCATAAACTATGATGCGAAAACTTATTTTGTGCAACCGGAATACCCTGGAGGTATATATAAGTTATTGACTTTTATTGCCAAAAATTACGAATATCCCAAAGAAGCCGTCAAAAATGGGGTAAATGGTTTAGTAGAAATAGATTTTGTGGTCGATAGGGATGGTCACATCGAAGATATAAAAGTAAAGAGTGATTTAGGATTTAATACTGGTGAAGCTGGTATCCGAGTTGTAAAAATGCTTAAAAAATGGAAACCGGGTATTCGGAGAGGTGAGCCCGTAAGAGTGGGTTATACCTTGCCCATACGGCTAAATCTTGCGCGTTGATGATGATGACCGTAGCTTTTTATGTTATCCACAATGTTATTAACATAATGTGGATAACATAAAAGAAGTATTTTGCAATCCCCTTGCGATAAAATTAAACATTATTTAACCTATTAATTTTTTAATTAATCTCGATATTTCTTATTATTACCGTTGCATTAACAATTATTATGAAGTATTATTTAGACTTTTCGACGAAACTTATTTGTTTTTTTCTATTGAACCTGTGCGGATTGAGCCTTTCGGCACAAGTTACTTTTACCACTTATCATAAGAAAAATGGGGAGGAGACGAAGAAGCAAGACTCGGCTTATTTTTTAAGAGCAATTCAGATCGATGCGGCGGGAAAGGATAAAGTGTATCGAATAGCGGAGTATTATCTACGCAATGACTCGCTAAAGTTAAATGCGATAAGTAAGAGCGGGAACGCACCTTTCAATTTTCTAGGTAAAAAATATGAATTCTATGAAAATGGCACACTCAAAAGTCTTGAGAACTTTAACGATGAGAGTAAATTGATCGATTCGGCATTTTATCTATACCCCAACAATAGGTTGAAAATGGTCGTATTTTATCCAAGCGAACTTAAGAAGAAAAAAGTGCTGGTGATGAAGCCGATCTATGTGGTGTATTATGACTCTTTAAACAATAAAAAGTTAGAAAATGGAAATGGTATTATTCGTTTTAGTATAGATGAAAAGGAAGAAACTGAAGAAGGTCAGCTGGTCAATAATATGCGTGAAGGGGAGTGGCGAGGAAAGAGCGGTCGTGATTCCTTTGTAGAGTATTATAATGCAGATAAATTACTGTCAGGCACCAAAACAAAAGAAAATGGTGTCGTCATTCCATATGATTCTACGACCTATAAAACGCAACCCGAATATCCTGGAGGCACCAAGGAAATGTTGTATTTTGTGGCAAGAAATTATGAATATCCAAAACAAGCCATGATGAACGGTGTAAGTGGTACTGTAGAAATAGCGTTCATTATAAATCAACACGGCCGAATAGAAGATTTGAAAGTAAAGAACGATTTGGGTTTCGGTACAGGGGCGGCTGGTATACAGGTCGTAAAAAAGCTTAGAGAATGGAAACCCGGTATCCTCCGTGGTGAACCTGTGCGGGTTGGCTATACATTGCCTATAAGGTTAAATTTGAGTGGGATATAATCAAAAGTATCTAAAAAAATAACAG
>NZ_DDKA01000031.1:73762-76884 GCF_002339225.1 Sphingobacterium sp. UBA2610 | reverse complement strand
CTGTTATTTTTTTAGATACTTTATACGCTATTTTTTCAAAGCTGCAGCGCCTTTGATAATTCCTTCTACAACGGCAGGATCCTGAAGTGTCGAAGTATCACCTACATTGGCGATATCGTCTTCGGCAATCTTGCGCAAGATACGACGCATGATCTTTCCTGAACGTGTTTTTGGTAGATCATCAACAAATTGGATGATGTCTGGTTTAGCAATTGGGCCAATAATGCGTGAAACGGTTTCCATGATATCCTTTTTGGTGGCTTCTGCATCGGTATGGTGATTCGCAATGACATAAGCATAGATACCCTGTCCTTTTACGGGGTGCGGATACCCAACAATGGCAGATTCAACCACGTCAGCGTGCATATTAATGGCATTTTCCACTTCTGCTGTACCAATGCGGTGACCCGAAACATTTAATACATCATCTACACGGCCTGTGATTTTGTAATAGCCCTCTGGACTACGGAAACATCCATCGCCCGTAAAATACATATCTTTATACGTCGAGAAATAAGTTTGACGACAGCGGTCATGATCGCCCCATGTCGTGCGTAACATACCTGGCCATGGGAATTTAATACACAGATTGCCAGTTACGTCATTGCCTTCGATTTCTTTTCCATTCTCATCCATCAAAGCGGGTTGAATGCCCGGCATCGGGAACATCGCATAACTTGCTTTTTCTGGTGTTACCCCGGCCAATGAAGTGATCAAATGGCCTCCATTCTCTGTCTGCCAATAGGTGTCAACAATAGGGCAATTCTTTTTACCAACTTTTTCGTTAAACCAGTTCCAGGCTTCTTCGTTGATTGGTTCGCCTACAGATCCCAAAACACGTAAAGATGAAAGGTCGTTTTTGTCGACAAATTCGTCCCCAAAAGCCATCAATGAACGCAAAGCAGTAGGGGATGTATAGATAATATTGACTTTGAATTTATCAACGATATCCCAATAACGGCTCGCATCCGGGAAGGTTGGAATACCCTCAAACATTAAAGAAGTAGCTCCTTGTGATAACGGTCCGTAAACGATGTAACTGTGTCCTGTAATCCAGCCGATATCCGCTGTACAGAAAAATACATCGTTTGGCTTATATTGGAAGGTATTCATAAAGGTATAGCCTGTATACACCATATAACCACCACAAGTGTGTACTACACCCTTAGGTTTACCTGTGGATCCCGATGTATAAAGGATGAATAAATTGTCCTCAGCATCCATCTCTTCTGCTGGACATGCTGGATTTCCCTGTGTTTCTACTTTTTTGATCTCATCTTCCCACCATACGTCACGTCCTTTGATCATCGATACCGGTGTACGCGTACGTGTTAAAACAATTACTTTTTCAACAGTGTCACATTGCATTAAAGCATCGTCCACAATGTTTTTTAAACCAATGGTCTTATTGCCGCGGTAACTACCATCTGAAGTGACGATCAGTTTGCATTCCGCATCGACGATACGATCCGCGATAGATCGTGCTGAAAAACCTCCAAACACCACCGAGTGGATAGCGCCGATACGAGCACAGGCTAATACAGCAATAACCAATTCAGGAACCATTGGCAAGTAAATACATACCCGGTCTCCTTTTTTGATGTTATTATTTTTAAGTACGTTGGCAAATTGCTCTACCTTTTGTAGTAATTGCTTATAGGAAAGAATGCGGTGCGCTTCATTGGGATCATTAGGTTCCCAGATGATGGCTGGTTTATCACCATTAGCATAAATATGGCGATCTAGACAGTTTTCTGTAATATTTAATTTAGCACCCTCAAACCATTTGACATTGGGTTCCTCAAAGTTCCAGTTCAGCACTTTATTCCACTTTCTCTTCCAGAAAAAATGATCTGCAATGCTCGCCCAAAACTCCTCAGGTTGTTCTACACTTCGCTTATATTCACTTTGATATTCTTCAAATGATTTTATTTGTAGGCTCATCGTTATTAGGATTATTATGAATTATTTTAATTTATATTGTTATTGTTGCGAAATTGTTTTTGATATTTCGATTTCGGTGTACAATTTAGCGGTTTTTGCCCATTTTATCAAAAAATTGATGTTTAATATAATGTTAAACTACTTTTATCTATAAGATTGTTATCTTGCATCAAGATTTTTCAAGATGTCTTTTCTAAGAAAGCTATTCTATATTACAATCTATACAAATCTTCTGATCGCCATGGCGGCCATGGCACAATGCGCATTGACTTATATCATATTTGAACGGTCTATCAATTGGTATATCGTTTTAGTAGAAGGAACGGCGACCTTGCTACTCTATAATTTTAGCCTGTGGTGGTCCAAACCGAAGCACCCAAAAGAATCAAAATTCCCCCGGACACGCTGGATCTTTAATCATGAATGGGTCATGTGGTTAAACAATGGTATCGCTTTGCTTGTGCTTGGTTATTGCTTGTGGTTTATTCATGTGTATTCCTTTTTGTTTTTGGGATTTATTGGAATCCTGAGTCTACTATACGGAATGCCTCTATTTACCTTCCGTGATCGCAAAGTGGGGCTTCGACAGATACCCGGGGCCAAGATTTTTCACATTGCCCTGGTCTGGGTCTGCAGCAGTGTGGTGCTCCCTTATGTGGAACTAGCCAACATCGGTGTCACAATAGATCAGTGGGTTTTTATTGCGCTCTGCGGATTGAAGTTTATATTTTTGGTTATCTGTACATTGCCTTTCGATATTCGGGATATCCAACAGGATTCCTATTATCATCTACGGACTTTACCTAATATGCTGGGCGAACAAAAAGCTAAAAATCTAACCTATGGACTATTAGGCCTGCATTGTGTTTTGATCTTGACCGTGCCTTATACAGCACCTATTAAAATCGGATTAATTCTGACCAACGTACTCATATTTGCCTTGCTTAAGTTGGCTGTTTTCAAAACAAAAGATCATTACCACTACGCTTATCTACTGGACTGTAGCTTGGTGCTTCAGTTTCTGATTGTTGTTGTCGTCGGTATCTTTAGCCTCGGAACCTGATTTTTTAGACCTTTCAAGAGCAATGGCTTACTTTAATCTCCTGTATCTGTATGAATAGGGGGTACTTAATTGATCACTTGCTCGCTTGCTCGCATGATTGATTGATTGATTGATT
>NZ_DDKA01000031.1:65973-73447 GCF_002339225.1 Sphingobacterium sp. UBA2610 | reverse complement strand
ATTGATTGATTGATTGATTGAAGATTTTGGCAAATAGCTCTTTGCCAAAATTAAGACGCCAAAAAGGCGATGATCTTATCTGCGGCGACTTCCGACAATTTATAATAACTTTCAAAGGTCCATCCGGCAACATGCGGCGACAAGATTACATTGTCTCTACGGATAAGATCTGCATACCAGCTCTGTCCGGCGAGTTTTGGGAACTTTTCTACGGGCAACACATCAAATGCTGCTCCGATAATGGAACCGGAATCAAGGCCGCTTAATACTGCAGGTACCTGTACAATACCGCCTCGGGCACCAAGTAAGAAGAAAATGGGTTTCTCAAATTTTGCCAGATAATCCACATCAATCATACCTCTTGTTTCATCCGTTAAGGGGATATGGAAACTGATCACATCGGCTTCTTTGCAGATCTTTTCCATGTCTGCTGCCGATGCATATTGATCCGTATAGTCGATTCGATATTTATCATAGGCAAGTACCTGTACATCAAAGCCGGATAATTTTTTTGCCATGGCCACACCATTGTGTCCATAGCCGATCAAACCTACAGTACGCCCCTTAAGTTCATATCCACGATTGGCCTCACGCAGCCACTGCCCAGATCGTATTTGTTGGTCACCACGATTCAAATTGTTCATTAGACTAAGCAACATACCGATCATATGTTCACCTACAGCATCCCGATTGCCTTCATTGGCCGGAATTAACAGCACGTCTCTTTGCGCAGCAATTGTATCGTCGATATTGTCCATCCCAGCACCAGCACGAGCGATAAAGCGGAGGTTTGGCGCCAAGTCAAAAAAAGCTTTATCTACCTGAAATTTGGAACGGATAACCATACCCGAGTAATTAGCGATGATTTTTTCAGCTTCTTCTCGGCTGATATCAGGTTGATAATTGTAGGCGATCCCCGCCTGTTCAAATTTCTCAAGCATGATTTCATGAATGTCGTCGACGATCAAAATAGTAGTTTTCATTCAATTTTTTTTTATGTGGCACTGATCAGTGAATACCGTTGCTATGTAGTACGATGATTTAGATCCCAGCGTCATGATTATGGTTGATCTGCATAAAATCTACAGACAGTAATTTATTTAACTGTTGTTGTTTCATGCGATTGGGCATTATTTTCATGCCAAAATTTCGCATTCCTATGAGGAAAGGATTTTCCCATTGGGCTATTTTTCCTATCCTCCAGGAAGTATTACAGATATAATTTACGCGATCCAATCGTCTTTTTTCGAATCGTTGGAAAGCCAAATTAACGGAAGCTGAGGTTTGGAGTTCATCCACGAGAACAGCAACATCTTCAATAGCCTGACAGGCTCCCTGGCCCAAGTTGGGCGTCGTCGCATGTCCAGCGTCACCCAATAACAGGATATTGCCAAAAGCGAGTTGTTGAAGTGGTGTGATGTCAATAATGTCATTTGCGATTAGTTCGCTATCTTTTGTCTCCGACAGGATCGTTGGAATAGGGGCATGATAATCTTTAAAATTTTCGAGGAGCTCCTTTGTTTTCCAGTTTTTTAAGACCGGATTCTGTGCTTCTGCATTGATGCAGGCGTACCAATAGATGCGGTTATTGACAAGTGGGGTCATTCCAAAGCGTCCTTTGCTGCCCCAGGTCTCCGTTCCTTTACTGAGCTGTATGCTGCTATTGTCAATGGTTGCCCGCCAACAGGTATAGCCTGAATAACGAGGGGCGGAGCCCGGTATGAGCTGTTGTCGTAATGCTGAGTGTACGCCATCGGCAATCAAAAGAGCCTGGCCGCGTACATGACTTCCGTCTGCGAAATAAACTTGAATATCTTCCCCCTCTCGTTCAAAGGAAACGGCGCGTTTGCCGAGATGAATTTGTTCAGTGGGGATTTTGGATAGGAGAAACTGATGCAGATCAGCCCGATGGATAGCGAAGTTGTCCTGTTGATATTTCTGGCTGATTGACCTAGTGTCTGGTTCAACAAGAATATTTCCTTTTTGATCCAAGACGTTGTAGGATGCAAGGTAGTGCCCTATCGGGACGATTTCATCCTTCAATCCGAGATGTTCCAAAGCTTGCATGGCGTTGGCCGCGAGCCCGAATCCAGCACCTATGCCTTTGAGTTCAATGGCGCTTTCATAGACATGTGCTTCAATACCTACTTTTGCAAGCCCTATTGCGGCACATAATCCAGCGATACCACCGCCAATAATCATAAATGTGCTGCCGGTCGGATGCATATTAGAGACTGTTTGCTATTTCGTTTGTTAAGCCGACAAAATCATCTACTGTTAGTCGTTCTGCGCGTAGTTCGTATAGTGGGTTGTCAGACATTTTATCTTTCGGAACAACACCCGAAAGTGAGTTTCGGAGGGTCTTACGACGTTGATTGAAACCTGCTTTAACAACGCGCCAAAATAATTTCTCATCACAATTCAATTGTTCCCTGTCGTTGCGTGTCATGCGAATCACGCCCGACAATACTTTTGGCGGTGGATTGAATGCTCCCGCCTTTACAGTAAACAGGTATTCTACTTTATAATACGCCTGTAAAAAGACACTCAAGATGCCATATTCTTTACTTCCTGCTTTGGCAGTACAGCGTTCAGCGACCTCTTTCTGGAACATCCCCGCCATTTGAACAACACGATGCCGCTCATCCAAAATTTTAAAGAGAATCTGAGAGGAGATGTTGTACGGAAAATTGCCGATAACGGCCATTTTCTCGCCAAAATACTGTGAAAAGTCAAGGCTCAGGAAATCACCGTGGATCAATCGCTTACCCAACTGGGGATATTTATCGTCCAAATAAGCAATGGATTCATCATCCACATCGATCAAATAAGTTTCATAATCTTCCTTCTGCAAGAGAAAATCTGAAAGTACCCCCATTCCCGGGCCAACTTCAAGCACCTGGCTAAAACCCAAATTAGGATCCAATGCTTCCACAATCTTTTGTGCAGCATTTTTATCGTTCAAGAAATGCTGTCCTAAATGTTTTTTTGCTCTTACTGTGCTCATAGTGCAAAAGTAAAAAATAAATAAGTGAAAAGTCATTCTAAGAAAAAAATCCCTATTTTTGAATCAAAGCATTTAAACAGAATGAGCGATAAATTAAAAATCGGAATTACCGTAGGCGATATTAACGGCATTGGACTTGAAGTCATCATTAAATCTTTGGTAGATCAGCGTATGTGCGATTTCTTTACGCCAGTGGTTTACGGAAATACAAAGGTGGCTTCTTTTCACCGTAAAGCGATCGGTGTAAATGATTTTAGTTTTAACGTGATCAATGATGCTGAGCAGGCGCATTCCAAAAGAGCAAATATGATCAATTGCTGGCAGGAAGACGTCAAGATTTCGTTGGGTGAAGAAAACGAGATCGGCGGTAAATATGCTTTCCTTTCGTTGGAGAAAGCTGTTGAAGACCTGAAAGCCGGCAAGATTGATGCTTTAGTGACTGCCCCAATTAATAAGCATAATATTCAACAGGAGGGATTTCAATTTCCCGGCCATACCGAATACTTGCAGGCCAAAGTAGAGGCTGATGATGTATTGATGTTTATGGTTTGTGATGAATTGCGTATTGGCGTGGTAACAGGTCATATTCCACTGCATGAGGTTGCGGCGAATATTACCGAAGAGGCTATTCTTAAAAAGCTAGCCCTCATGAATGACTCATTGAAGAAAGATTTTTGGATTGAAAAGCCTAAGATCGCAGTTTTGGGACTAAATCCACATGCTGGCGATCATGGGATTATTGGTACCGAAGATGATCAGATCATTAGACCTACCGTAGAAAAAGCAAACGAACAGGGGATCTTCTGCTTTGGTCCATATCCTGCCGATGGATTCTTCGCAAAAGGTGCTTATGAGAAATTCGATGCGGTACTCGCGATGTACCATGACCAGGGTTTAATCCCTTTTAAGCATATTGCCAAAGGTGCCGGTGTAAACTTTACAGCTGGTTTACCTATTGTACGTACTTCGCCAGATCACGGTACAGGCTATGATATTGCTGGAAAAAACTTAGCTTCTGAAAGCTCTTTTGTAGAGGCAATTTTCTCGGCTTTACATATTGTAAAACGCCGCCGTGAACAAGCCGAATTACTTAAAAATCCACTTGCTTTCCGTAAGTTATCCAAAGATAGAGACTAAATATTCCGTCTTACTTTTTTAGGGACAAGGATAAAGAGGGTTGATTTAATCTGTAAGCTCGCCGCTTATAGTGTCAGCGTCTTTGATCCTTGTTCAATTGTCTCTAATTCCAATACAAAAAAAATTGTTACTTTTGCAAACTGTTTGGTTTTTTACCTGCTGTTCTAACTATGTACGATAATTTACAACATCCAATATTTTCAATCATTAAGGAACTCGCCGAGACAACAAATACAGAATGTTATGTCATCGGGGGATATGTTCGCGACTATATTATGAAGCGGCCTTTTAAGAATGATGTGGATATTGTTGTCGTCGGCAGCGGCATTGAATTTGCGACTTTACTGGGTGATAGGCTACATACTAAAGTTGCTGTCTACAAGAATTTTGGTACAGCCATGCTGGTTTATGAAGGACTCAATGTGGAGTTCGTCGGTGCCCGAAGGGAATCCTATCGTGCCAACTCGCGTAAGCCTATTGTGGAAGACGGTACCTTATCCGATGATCAAAATCGACGTGATTTTACGATCAACGCGATGGCGTTTTCATTGAATAAAGCAGATTATGGTGCTTTGGTGGATCCGTTTGACGGCGTGCAAGATCTTGAACAACGTATTATTCGAACGCCTCTAGATCCGATAGAAACGTTTTCTGATGATCCACTGCGTATGATGCGGGCTATCCGTTTTGCGACACAGCTAAATTTTAAAATCACGATTGATGCAATCAAAGCGATTAGCGATACCAAAGAGCGAATAAAGATTATCTCGAAAGAACGTATTATCGATGAAATCAATAAGATTATTCTCTCACCTAAACCGTCAGTAGGTTTTAAATATCTTTTTGATACCGGTCTCCTGGAATTGATATTTCCGGCCATGTATAATTTGCACGGGGTTGATGTCATTGATGGCAAAGGCCATAAAGATAATTTCTACCACACCTTGGAAGTGCTGGATAATGTATGTGAATTGTCTGATGACCTCTGGTTACGTTGGGCAGCGATTATGCATGATATTGCCAAACCGGCAACAAAACGTTTCGATAAAAAGCTCGGCTGGACCTTTCATGGGCACGAAGATCGTGGTGCCCGTATGGTACCAAAGCTTTTTGCCGAACTAAAGTTGCCGCTCCATGAGAAAATGAAATTTGTGCAAAAGTTGGTACAATTGCATCTTCGGCCAATTGTCTTGGCGCAGGATATCGTAACAGATTCTGCTGTACGTCGTCTGTTGTTTGAGGCTGGCGATGATATTGAAGCCCTGATGATGTTATGTCATGCGGATGTGACCACAAAAAATGAGTTTAAAAAGAAGAAATATCGTCAGAATTTTGAACTTGTCAAACAAAAATTGAAGGATGTCGAAGAGCGGGACAAGGTTCGGAACTGGCAGCCGCCGATCAGTGGCGAGGATATCATGATCCTATTTGGCTTGGCACCAGGGCGTACTGTAGGGTTGCTGAAAAATTTGATTCGCGAGGCTATTTTAGAGGGCGAGATTCCAAATTCCAGAGTAGAAGCATACCAATTTTTGGTGAAAAAAGCAGGGGAAATGAACCTGACGATCAAAGAAGAAATCCCATTGGAAATTTCCAATTCTTAAAATATAGTATTAATTTTAGAGGGTTAAAAGAAGAAAATAGCAGAGATGGCAATTTATAGATTTAGAGTTACTTTTGAGGATTATGAAGATGTATATCGTGAGATCGACATGCCTTCTAAAAGCACATTTATAGACCTACATGAGGAAATCCATAAATCAACAGGTTATGCTGCAGATGCATCTTCCTCGTTCTATGTGAGCAATGATCAGTGGAAAAAGGGAACAGAGATTGCATTCAAGCCTACACAACGTAAAAAAGATGCTGAGGTATTGTTGATGGAGAATATCCGTTTAAGTAAGTTTATCGATGATCCACATCAGAAATTTTACTACGTTTACAATTTTGATCGCCCTTATGATTTCCAGGTTGAATTGATCAAGATCTTGAAGGAAGAGGATGGAAAGGACTATCCGGCGTTGTTTAAATCTATTGGTCAGGTTCCCAAAACAATGACTGCTGCTAATTTTCCGGTCTCAGATGCTGTTGAAGAGGACGATTATGTGGAGGAAGACGATACGCAATATGGGGTCGATGATGAAGACGAACTGGATGGCTTCGACAGCGATGGCGACGATGAGGAAGAGGGCGAAGAAGGTGAAGAGCGTGAAGAATCCAGCGGCTACGAAGACGAATATTAATTAAGAAGACTTTACAGGTTCTTTCGGCCTGTGAAGTGCTATATTATGGCAAATAAAAAAACATTGATAGCCATTGTGGGGCCAACTGCTGTTGGTAAGACTACAATGGCTATTTCATTGGCACAATATTTTAAAACAGCGATCATTTCGGCTGATTCCCGTCAGTTCTATCGGGAAATGTCTATTGGTACGGCTAAACCAGATCCAGTGGAACTTGCTGCTGCTCCCCATTATTTCATTGATTCACACTCCATCACGCAGGATTATTCTGCAGGAGATTTTGAACGGGAGGCTTTACTGAAACTAGAAGAGTTATTTCAATTGCATGACGTCGTCATTATGGTAGGTGGATCAGGCTTGTTTGTACGGGCCCTATGCGAAGGATTGGATGATCTACCCAAGGCCGGAGATGAAGTGCGCGAGCGACTTAATCATGAACTTGCAGTATTGGGATTGGAGGCCTTAAAAGATCGATTGAAAAGTATTGACCCTATATATTTTGAAACGGCAGACATCGATAATCCGCAACGTGTAGTCCGGGCGCTTGAAGTTTTTGAGGCGACTGGTAAACCGATGTCATTTTACCATAAGAAAGATGTCGAAAAAAGACCTTTTGATATTCTTACCATTGGCTTGAATATGGATCGGGCAAAGTTGTATGAACGGATCAATTTACGTGTCGATCTGATGATAAAAAATGGCTTGCTGGACGAAGTGAAAGCATTACTTCCTTTCAGAACGAAGCCTGCACTACTCACTGTTGGGTACGCCGAGTTGTTTGATTATCTTGATGGCAAGCAGTCTTTGACGGAAGCGACCGAAAAAATCAAACAAAATTCGAGACGTTATGCCAAGCGGCAGATTACTTGGTTTAAAAAATATGGTCATACGCACTGGTTTCAATCCCACGAGACAGCCGCTATTATTGATTTTATTGAAAAGGAGTTGGGGGGAGAGCATTCCTAAGGATCTGATAGGAGAGAACTTGGGGTTATCCGCGAAGATTCAAATGAAGCATATGGCCTGTGTTTCAAAGCATACCTATCGTACACAGGCAATTTAAATAGAAGAAATAAAAAAAGCCTTT
>NZ_DDKA01000031.1:0-65773 GCF_002339225.1 Sphingobacterium sp. UBA2610 | reverse complement strand
AAAGGCTTTTTTTATTTCTTCTTAGAAATTACTTCACTAAATAGTTCCATCCGAATGGATCTTCTACTTTACCATAACGCAAGTCGTTGAGGTAATTCAAAACACGATTTGAAAACTCGCGGCCCGCTACTGGCGGCAAGTGATAATCTTGTCCTTCAAAACCGATACGGCTGATATCCGTAATTGTGGCTGCAGTACCAGCTGCGAAAGCTTCCGTTACTGTACCGGCTTTAATACCGTCGATTAGTTCTTGAATAGATACCTTTCTCTGCTCGGCTTTATAACCCCATTTCTCCGCCAATTCCATAATTGTACGGCGTGTCACACCGTGTAAGATTGTATCACCATGTGGTGTGATAATCGTATCGCCAATGCGGAAAATAAGGTTTGCCGTACCTGCTTCTTCAATGTATTTATGTTCAGAAGCATCTGTCCACATAATTTGGTCATAACCTTCGTCATTGGCCAATTGTGTTGGGTAAAGCGATAAGGCGTAGTTACCTGCATTTTTAGAAAAACCAACACCACCCTCTGCTGCACGTGTATAGTAGGTCTCCACTTTTAAGCTGATTGCTTTGCTATAATATGCGCCTACAGGGCCAGTGATAATGATAAATTTGTATGACTTAGAAGGGTGTACACCTAATGCCGCTTCTGTTGCGAACATAAAAGGACGGATGTACAATGATGAACCTTCTTTTGCCGGGATCCAGTTACGGTCGATGTCCAATAGTTTGCTTAGACCATCCATAAAAATCTCCTCAGGCACCTCCGGCATTTGAAGACGTGCGGCAGATTTATTGAATCTTTCCCAGTTTCTGTCCGGACGGAAGATACTCACTGTTCCATCTGCAAATTTATAAGCTTTGATTCCTTCAAAGATCGCTTGACCATAATGTAAAGCGGACATCGAAGGACTAATACTGATATCTCCATAAGGGACGATGCTGACATCTTTCCATTCACCGTCATCATAGTTTGCGACCAGCATGTGGTCGGATAAAATCTTTCCGAATTTTAGATTGTCGAAATCTACTTGCGAGAGTCTTGAATTTTGAGTTGGCTCTACGCGAATTGAATAGTTCTCTGTCGCGTTCATCTTATTATTTAATTACTTAGGCTAAGTTAGGAAAAAAATGAAATATAAGTTGCACATGTACCTGTATAATTTACCAGTCTGGCTATGCCTTTTATTTCGGACAGTTGTTCCCTATTTTACTACACTTTTTTTTGAAATGGAAGAATTTCACTTCATATCTCTCGGTTATCCTGTATTAATAATTAAATGTGTTAATTTTTTATTAATTAATACACTCTTTTCATATTATGGCATAAAGTTTGGCTGTAAAGAATGCGGTCCTTTAGATGGGCATTCTGGTCCGCAGTAACGCTATAAAATCACTTATCATAAAAATAAACTTAGTATGGAATTGACGCACAGTCTAAACAAAAGTAACGAAGTAGCAGCAGGCGATAATCGCTCCTTGTTACAGGGTGATGTTGAAGTTCAGAAGAAAGGTATTTCTATGAATTTTATTCTTGGTTTTTTTGTTTTTTTATATAAAACGGCAATTAAACCTTAACAAACCTCCATTATAGTCTAAGCTTTCTTGAGCTTATCAATTAGACGAACTCACAGCAGTTCTTTAAAACAACAAAATTCAGCAATACGAGATTAGCCAAAATAAGGTTTCCAAAAATTTTGGCTAATCTCCAGCCGGAGACCGTGCTATTATTCGGTCGCTGTGCCGTATTTTTAAGTTGATATGCCGTATTATTCGGCGAGTATTTTCAGGAGCGGCTCGAGATATTCGCGGCTGTTACTCAATCTTGGAACCTTATTTTGTCCACCTAGCTTACCTCTTGATTTCATCCATTTATAGAATGTATCTTCGGGCGCATTGTGTACAATAGGTGGTCGAAGCGCCATATTCTTAAAACGTTTGGCGTCATAATCCGAATTGATTTCACGGAGTTTAGCATCCAATATTTCACAAAAACGCCTAAAATCATTGGGTTGTTGTTCAAATTCTATCACCCATTCGTGTGCTCCGGCCTCGGCATCTTTAAAATAGACCGGTCCAGCGGTATAATCTCTGATTCGTGCCTGTGTCAATTTGCTCGCTTCGGCCAAGGCTTGTTCGGCGTTGTCAACAATAACCTCTTCGCCAAAGGTGTTAATATATTGTTTGGTTCGTCCTGAGATCTGAAAGCGATAGGGAGACAATGACGTAAACCTGATGGTATCTCCAATTTTATAACGCCACAAACCCGCATTGGTTGAAATGATCAATGCATAGTTTTTTCCGAGCTCCACCTGATCCAAACGTAAGGTTGACGGATTTTCTTCGTGCATTCGTTCAGTAGGTAAGAATTCGTAATAAATACCATAATCTAGCATGAGCAGAAGATCTTCCGAATCAGATTGATCCTGTAAGCCAAAATATCCTTCTGAGGCATTATAATTCTCGAGATAATACATGTTGTCCGAAGGGATCAATTTTTGGAATTGCTCGCGGTAAGGTTTGAAGCTTACTCCGCCATGTCCATAAAATTCTAGATTTGGCCATACCTCAAGCAAGTTGTCTTTGCCTGTAATCTCAAGAATACGCTTGGCCATAACAATATTCCATGTCGGTACGCCAGCTAAGCTCGTTACATTTTCTTTAAGTGTAATTTGGGCAATCTGCTCAATTTTCTCTTCAAAGTTTGGGTTTAAAGTAACTTCCATATTGGGCGTTCGCTTAAATTCGGCCCAGAAAGGAAGGTTACGGATGAGGATTGATGAAAGATCACCGTAGTAGGAATCCGGACTGAAATTGTTGATCTGTGAAGAACCACCAATAACAACTGATTTTCCCGTAAATACGCGATTTTCAGGTCTATTATGACAGTATATTGTGAGCATATCTTTACCGCCCTGGAAGTGACACTCTTCGAGTGCTTCCTCACTAACGGGAATAAATTTGCTGCGATCAGATGTGGTGCCAGAAGACTTGGCAAACCATTTGATATCAGAAGGCCACAGGATATTCTGTTCTCCTTTTATCATGCGATCAACGTAGCCCTTGATATCATCATAGTCCTGTATCGGGACGCGTTCTTTGAAGATCTCTGGGGTTAATATACTTGTATAATCGTATTTTTTTCCCCATTCCGTCGCTTCAGCAGTGGCAATTAAACTCTGAAACCATTCTTCTTGTACATCGTGTGGGTATTTCATGAACAGTTCAATCTGGTGAATTCTTTTTTTCATGAACCAAGTAAAAATGGAGTTTAATAAGGCCATAGGGGGAGGGATTCTTTAATCTTTAAAATTTTTTCCTTCTTAATTCAAAATGTCGACCGAGATAAAATTTACGGGCAAGCTCATTATCTGCAATTTCCTCAGGGGTACCCGTCAGCATGATCTTTCCTTCGGTTAGGAGGTAGGCCCTGTCCGTAATAGATAGTGTTTCCTGTACGTTGTGGTCGGTAATTAAGATGCCGATGTTACGGGTTTTGAGCTTGGCTACAATCGTCTGAATTTCTTCTACGGCGATCGGGTCAACCCCTGCAAAAGGTTCATCCAGAAGAATAAAGGATGGATTAGCAGCTAATGCTCGCGCAATTTCGGTACGTCGACGCTCACCACCGGACAACAAATCACCTCTGTTTTTACGGACACGGTGTAAGCTGAATTCTGTGAGTAGTTCTTCCAATTTTGCCAAACGTTCTTCTTTATTCGGATAATGGATTTCTAATACTGCCAGGATGTTGTTTTCTACGGAGAGCTTCCGAAAAACCGATGCTTCCTGAGCGAGATAACCTATTCCACGTTGTGCGCGTTGATACATCGCATCCTGCGTAATCTCCTGATCGTCGAGAAATACTTTCCCTTCATTGGGCTTGATAAGACCAACAATCATATAGAATGAGGTCGTTTTTCCTGCCCCATTAGGGCCCAATAACCCGACAATCTCGCCTTGTTCCACATGGAAGGAAACATTGTTGACAACGGTACGCTGCTTATATTTTTTTATGAGATGTTCTGCCTTTAAAATCATCTTCGTGGAATGTCTTGTGTTGTATGTATCTGTTCAATAGGACTAATTAAAACCCTCACCATTCTTTCATGCCTGGTATCTAATCCAGTATGGGGGGATGCCCGACCAAATCTTGTGTAAATATATTTAATATCTTCTTACTAATGCAATACTAATACTTAATCCCTTTGATGTTGAGCTGTAAGTTTCTTTTGTTGCGCCACACATTCTCTTCAATGCTGTAGCAGATGTCGAAACTTTGCCCAGAATTGATGTGTGTGATATGTTCTGCCAGTCCAAAACCGATACAGTCAAATGAAGGAGAGTCTTCTTGAATAACCGTCATCTTGAGGTGATTGGTGCCCACAATAAAAGCCTGTCCTACTGCATTTACCTTTTTACTGAGGAAAATAGGGGATTCATTTTGGGGCCCGAAAGGCTCAAACTGCTGGAGAATACGGAAGAACTTAGCATCGATATCTTTCAATGCCAACTTTGCATCGATCAAAATTTCTTGGGTCAGCATTTCAGGACTGATACGTCGCGATACCACTTCCTCAAAACGATCCTGGAATAGCGTGACATTATCTAAGGACATCGTTAGTCCGGCAGCATATTTATGACCACCAAATTGCTCCAACAAGTCAGCGCATTCGCTTAAGGCTTCATACAAGTCAAAACCCAGTACCGAACGGCAGGAACCTGCAATATGACCATTTGTTTCGGTCAATATAATCGTCGGACGGTAATATTTTTCGGTCAGACGGGAAGCGACAATACCAATGACACCTTTGTGCCAGTCGGCTTTATACAATACCGTGGATTTTCGGCTTTTAAGAAGAACATTATCCTCAATCAGTGCAAGCGCTTCTTCTGTTATTTTGAGATCAAAGTCTTTCCGTACATTGTTTTGATCGTCTATGCTAGAACTGAAGTCTTTGGCTTCTTGTAGCGATTTGGAGATCAAAAGTTTGACGGCGTCCTTAGCATGGTCTATTCTGCCCGCTGCATTAATGCGGGGGCCGATCTGGAACACGATGTCGTTCACTGTAAAGATCTTCGTTCGATTATTGGATAAATCAATCAGTGCCTTTAGTCCGACGCAGGGATTCGTATTGAGTTTAATGAGACCAAAGTGGCTAAGTATTCTATTTTCGCCGGTAATAGGAACAATGTCCGAAGCAATACTCACGGCCACAAGATCCAAAAACTGATAACAGGCATTGATATCCATGCCATTGGTGAGTATAAAAGCCTGAATAATCTTAAAGCCTATTCCACAACCTGAAAGTTCTTTGTAAGGGTATTCACAGTCTGCACGCTTGGGATCTAACACGGCGTAGGCTTTGGGAAGTTCCTCACCGGGAAGGTGGTGGTCGCCAATGATAAAATCAATTCCTTTGCTATTTGCGTAATCTATTTTATCGATTGCCTTGATACCGCAGTCCAATGCAATAATTAAGCTGAAACCATTTGCTGCGGCATAGTCAATACCCTGTGTGGAGATTCCATAGCCTTCGGCATAGCGGTCTGGAATATAAAACTCCAGCTGGCTATGAAATTCCCTGAAAAAACTATAAACAACGGCAACAGCTGTTGTACCGTCTACGTCATAGTCTCCATAGATGAGTATTTTTTCTTTGTTGCCAATGGCTTGGATGATCCGGGTGATGGCTTTTTCCATGTCCCGCATCAAAAATGGATCGTGCAAATCCGATAATTGAGGCCTAAAAAACTGCTTTGATTCGTCAAAAGTCTCCACTCCTCTGCTCACGAGCAACTCTGCCAAGACAGTGTTGATGTTTAATTCCTCGCGCAGTTTGTTGGTTATTTTGACATCAGTTTTAGATTTTAGTACCCACCTTTTTTGCATATCTTTGCACAATATTTTAAGTGTAAATATACGTTTTAAGGCTGGACTTACCTAATTCCTAAACCCGGTATTGATCCGCTGTTGCTTAACGTGCATATTCCCAATGTTTTAAATATGGTGCAGGCTTATTCTTTATATGAAGGTTCTTTTTCAGTCGACAAAAGCAGAAAATTTATACCCTTTGATCCGTTAATAGACAAGCCCCAGGACCGGCCAGGCTCCCTATTTATTCAAGTTCACCCCTTTTTGATCGAAACTGATGCGGGACTTGTGCTCTGTGATACCGGTCTTGGCTATACCGATGACAGTGGCGTGCTACAACTGCATCATAATATCCGTAAGTTGGGTTTCAGACCAGAAGATGTAAAATATGTACTGATGTCTCATCTTCATAAGGATCATGCTGGAGGGATGGTCACATTTGAAAACGGAATGGGACGCATCGCATTTCCCGAAGCCGAATATATTGTTCAACGTGGCGAATGGGAAGATGCCTATTCAGGTATCTCCAGTTCATACAGGACCGAGATTTTTGATGTGATTCAACGCAGTGGAAATTTAGTTCTGGTGGAAGGTGAAGGAAGAATAAATGCAGAAATCAGCTATGCGCTCAATGGTGGACATACAGCACATCATCAGGCATTTCATATTCAAACGGGCGACCAGCACTATTTCTTTGGCGGAGATGTATTACCTGAGCCCGAAGAAATTTTCCATAACTATGTCGCCAAATATGATTTTGATGGTCGGCGTTCCAAAGAGCTACGTCAGGAGTACTGGGCAGAAGGTGCACCAGCGGGCTGGATTTTTTTGTTTTACCATTCAAAAAATATCACCATTGGTCGTAGTCAGATCCGGGAAGATGGCACCTATAAACTGATTGAAGCAAAGTCGTAAAAGAAAAAACCTCCATGGCCTTTGGGCTCATGAAGGTTTTTGGAAGGTTTAGTATCCCGGATTTTGTGGGAAGGCTGCACCAGTGTTACTGTCGATAACTTCTTGTGGAATAGGCCAAAGAATAAATTCTTTTTTCACCACATTTTTCGATTGTGTGTTTAACGTTTGCACGCGGCGTAAAAAGACATCCTCACCGAAACGGGCAAGGGTCATGCGACGCATTTCCTCACCAATAAGCTCGCGGGCGCGTTCGTCGAGAATCAGATCCGCATTGATCGCTGCGGCATCGATTAATGACGCTTTTGCACGGGCACGGACAGCATTGATGGCATCCTTAGCTTGTGCCGGTTTATTGGCACGCCAGTATGCTTCTGCCAATAGTAGGTAAGTTTCGGCCAAACGTACTTTCACACGGTCCTTCATATTTCCTTCAAATGCAGGGTCAACAGCTGTCTTCCCGTAGAAAAATTTGGTTGTTGTCGGGAACACGTTGCCTGATTCTTTGATCGCGTCGGTAAGTACGATCTTCTTACCATAAAGTTCAGGTACGGAAGGATCGTTATAATACCAATCGCGTTTGATATTGAAAGAAGAATTTCTGACATCCTGTTTTTCATAACTATCCAGCCACCATTGGTAAGGGCGTACGTGCCCAAGACCTCTTCCACCAAGTGAGTCGGCCAAAGCAAATCCTTTTTGTTGTGAATAGAAAGGCACCCAGGCACGTTTACTCCAATCCGTGTAGCGGTCGCCGCCCCCTTGTGTATTGTATTCCAATTGGATGGCCCAGATCGTTTCCTGATTGCCGGAACCGCGATTTTGATTGTTTTCGATAAACATATCGTGGAAATAATCCCCAGGTTTATCTTTTTCGGCGCCAAAACGTTGATCGTTCAATTTAAAGTAACCACTTTGAATCACTTTGTTGGCAGCTTCTGCAGCTAAATCTGGCTGTCCAGCTTCGATATATGCTTCTGCCAGGTAGTGTAAAGCAGCCCATTTCGTCAATTTCCCCTCCTGAATGGTTCCTGGATTGTCGGGCAGGTTTTCGCTCGCGTACTTAAGGTCTTCAATCATATGTGTCAAGATCTCAGCTTTCGGTGTACGCGTGAAATCACGACGCGGTGTTTCGGATACCTTGTCCACCCAAGGCACATCGCCGTACAGGTTGACTAAGTAGCGATAACTGTAGGCACGGAAGAAACGAGCCGTTGCTTCCACACGTTTTGGATCGTTGTCCTTGTCTGTCCAGCTCGAAGCAGGAGTTAGCGTATAATTGCTGAATGGAGCCAATGTAGCGTCTGTACCTGTGGTTTTGATAGCAACGATATCTGTTCCGACCTGTAACGCCTCCTGTGGAGTTGCTCCTTGGGAAAAGATACTACCGTTCCAGGTCAGGAATTCCATGCGGGCATAAGAGTATAAACCATTTAGTCCAGCTTCGAAGCCTTTCGTATTGATATAGGTATTATCAGGTGACTGAAAGCTGCTGGTGTCTTCATTTAAGAAGTTCTTGCTGCAGCCTGTAAAAAGTAAGCTTAGGCCAGCTAGCATTGTATATAAAGTTGTATTTCTTTTCTTCATGATCTTGATGTGTTTAGAATTGGACATTTATTCCCAATGAGAATGTTCTCGCAACAGGATAAGGACTGGCAATATTTGTCGTTGTTGGATTACCTGTGGTCGAACTCACGCTCAATGCCTCTACGTTGTAACCTTTGATTTTGGAGAATGTATAGAGGTTACGGGCGTTGATAAATGCTTTAATGGAAGAGAGATTCAATCTTTTTAGAAAATCGCCGTCAAAAGTATAGCCCAAGCTAAAGTCTCTAATTCGCCAATAGGATGAATTGATATAATAAGTATGGTTATTTACTGGCGTATATCCAGGCGATGGAATATCTGTATTGGTGCGCTCTGGCGTCCAGTAAGGCATGTCGGCAAGGTAATTGGCACCGTTGTTAGGTAAGAAACGTTCGATGTTTTTGAAATCATCTATTTTCGTTCCGCCAAAGGCTCCATTCATAAAGATTGACAGGGAGAAATTCTTGTAGGTGAAATCATTACCAATACCAAGTGTATAAGGCGATATCTTGTTCCCCATCATCGTACGGTCACTGGCGTCGATTTTACCGTCGTTGTTGAGATCTGCTAACTTGGCATCGCCAGGTTTCGCTTTAGGTTGGTATGCATTTGCGATGTCTTCGCCATCTTGCCAAACACCAATAACTTTATAGTCGTAGAAAATACGGATAGGCTTTCCGATTAACCAGGCATTGGTCAAATCATTTTTTCCATCAGCGCGCAGTTTGGTGATTTTATTGTTGTTATAGGCAAAGGTCGTATTGACGTTCCATTGGAAATTGTCATTTTTGACCGGTATGGCATTCAAGGTAACTTCGATCCCTTTGTTTGAGGTTTCACCGATATTGGTCAAAATAGTGTTATAACCGTTCATGACAGGAACCTGTTCACTTAATAAAAGATCCGATGTCTTAGAGGAGTAGTAGTCGACCGTTCCTGAAATTCTATTTTTGAGAATACCAAAATCCAAGCCAAGGTTTAATGAAGCTGTGGTTTCCCATGTTGGATTACTTCCACGGCCATTGAAATTCATCACAAGTCCTTTGACTGGATCAAGGCCATAGATGTAATCGACGTTGGTCAGACGGTCGTAAGTTTGATATGGCGATACGGCCTGATTTCCG
The DNA here is from genome assembly GCF_002339225.1 of Sphingobacterium sp. UBA2610. NCBI lineage: Bacteria > Pseudomonadati > Bacteroidota > Sphingobacteriia > Sphingobacteriales > Sphingobacteriaceae > Sphingobacterium > Sphingobacterium sp. UBA2610. Next base: position 56,270 of record NZ_DDKA01000031.1, on the reverse strand, counting down.
TTTTTACCATAAGAAACACGAAGTTTTAATAAATCGAAATAATCCTGCACATTTCCTTCTTTAGAAATTACCCAGGCTCCTGCAACGGATGGGAAAAATGCATATCGGTTGTTAACAGAAAATGCGCTATAACCGTCCGAACGACCTGTTAAGGTTAATAGGTAGCGATCCTTAAAGGCATAGTTGATTCTTCCCATATAGGAAATCATCGCTGTATTTTGAAGGTTGGATTCGATCTTAAGATTTTTAGAGGCAGAAGCCATGTTGTTATATCCGGCATCTGATACAAAATCGTCTCCATTCATTTTTGAAGTTTTCAAATTTGTTTTCTGGGAAGAATAGAGGCCCACGACATTGATCTTATGGTCACCAAAGGTAGGGTCATAGGTCAAGAGATTTTCCCAGGTCCAGTCCCAGAAATGCTCATTGTAAATTGATCCGGTACCATTCACGCCACGTCCTGTAACTGTATTGGAACCGTAATAGGAGTTTTCATTAATATTTCGGTAGTTGGTTCCGAATGTGGTTTTGAAACTTAATCCTTCAATAGGGAGTTTCACATCAAGCCAAGTATTCGCATAGACTGTTCTTCTGGTCTGATCCCATTGGCCTTTTTCGTCTGCAAAAGGATGTGCCCATAGTGTTTGTGCATACATCGGGTACGTTACAGCAGTACCATCGGCATCGCGGTTTTTACTGTAAGGGGAAAGTTTTACAACACTCTCGAGGTTGGGCTGTACGCCGTCGCGGTTCCCTTGAGAAGCCTGCATGGTCATTCCTAGCTTTAACCAAGAGCTTAAACTTTGATTGAGGTTCAGATTGACATTGTATCTTTCGTATGGCGTATTTTTTACAACGCCATCTTGATTTAGGTAGCTCACAGATGCATAATAATCGGATTTATCCGTTCCGCCCGAAAAACTGAGTTGATGTTCCTGAACAGGAGCGCCGCTATTGAATACTTCATCCTGCCAATTGACTTCTTCCCCTTTTTTGTATTGTTCCAATACGTTGGCAAAAAGATAATTCTCTGGGTTAAGCTGATCGCCGGTTTTTCCTTTCGAAGCCTGGTAATCACGCATAAATTGGATGTATTGTGGGCCGTTCATCAATTTAAGACGACGTTCTACACTTTGTACCCCAAAATAACCGTTATAATTGATGCGTGCTTTTCCTGCCGCACCCTTTTTTGAGGTGATGAGGATAACGCCATTTGCAGCTCTTGAACCATAGATTGCAGTGGATGAGGCATCTTTCAATACCGAGATACTGGCAATTGTATTGGAAGAGATATCACCCAGGGAACCACTAAAAGGGATTCCATCCAAGATAATGAGGGGAGCATTGGACGCGGATATCGAGTTCTCACCGCGGATATTGATAGAAGCTGTTTCACCAGGTTTGGCTGAACCGGAATTGATCGCTAGACCAGAAATCTTACCTTGAAGTTTATCGACAACATTCGGTGAATTTATTCGTTCTAGGGATTTTGCTTCCACTGTAGCGATACTTCCTGTCAAATCGCTCTTTTTCTGTTTACCATAACCTACGACCACAACTTCATCCAAAACATCCTCGGATTATGTCAAGGTTATTTGTGCTGCTTGTGCCGCGGAGACTTCTTTCGCGGTAAATCCGATCGAGTTAAATGTTAGGATGGCACTTTTTGAACTGACGTTCAGTGAGAAGATTCCGTCTTGATTGGTTGTCGTTGCTGCCGCTTTACCTTTTTCAGAAACGGTAACCCCGCTTATTGGTTTCCCGGTTTCATCAATGACCTTTCCGGAGACGACCTGCTGAAAGGGTGAAAGACTGGTTATTGCAACTAAATTACGTGGGTTCGCTACCCCGTAAATAGGTGCCGCTAATGACAAGATTGATAATGGTGTCAGAAGGATGAGATGACTCTTTTTGACCATAGGTGTGTAATTTAGATTCAGTAAGTGTTTAATGCGGCAATTATAAAGAAATAAACCTTTGGCAATTCTATTGCTTCTTGGAACAAACGATTGCATGAACTACGAAAACGTTATAGAAATGGGTATTTGTAATGAAAATTGGAGCTAATAAAAGCTGATTTGTTCTGTTAGGAACTCGGATCGTTAATAGCCTATGTACCTCGAGCGTTTTTAGTGTTGTTCAGTTATGTCATCACGATGCCATACGTCGAAAAAAGGGATGAAATCGGTTAAAAGAGTCGTTTTTCTGCTCTTTTTTTAGTATTTTGGGGTAATTTGCTCTTTGTAGCCCATCCCGTTAGCTACCTGCGGATTCGTTTAAGATTGATTTTTTGGGTAAATTTGTGTTTTAGTAGCTAAGGGCTGATGCTGTTTTTCCTCAAAGTCTTTGTTTTTTTGCGAGAAAGAACCTTCAGCTTGCTTTTGTAATTGTGGTATACCACGTTATGAAGCTTATATTATTAGTATTTATTTAAATAGAAAATTATGTCTATTGTAAGAGAGTCCGATCTGATTGGAATTGGAAAAAAATTTCAAATTGAAACCGATGCGGGAGACAATATGGTTGTTGTTATCCATGACGATGGTAGACGGGAACTTTATCGCTATGATGACGAGGAGCATGAGTCACGTTGCGTCATGACACTCAATGACGATGAATCTCGGCAGATTGCGGGTATTATCGGTGGCTTGTCCTATAAGCCTAAAGCATTGGAGACAATTGAAGTTGCTTTGGACGATTTACGCATTGAATGGTACAAAGTGGAAGGCAAAAATGAGGGTGCTGGTAAGACAATTGGAGAGCTGGAAGTTCGTCAACGTACAGGCGCATCGATTATTGCTGGGATACGGGATGATGATACGGTTATAAATCCAGGACCGTCTTATTTGATTAGCCCAGGCACCACACTTGTCATCGCTGGAAAGAAGAATAATATTAAACTTTTGAAGGAAATTTTACTGTAATTTATGCTATCACATACCTTAATTCTGGAAATTGGAATCGCTGTAGGACTTGTTGCCATTGTTGGCCTAATAGCTAATAAGCTTAAGTTTTCTGTTATTCCATTTTTCATTATTATAGGAATGGTTTTGGGGCAGCACGCTCCGCAGGTTGGTCTGGTGGATTTAACATTTACAGAAAGTAAACCCTTTATTGATTTCATGGGACGGTTGGGCGTATTGTTCCTGCTGTTCTACCTTGGCCTTGAGTTTTCGGTCAATCGGCTGATTAAGTCCGGTAAAGCAATTGTCACCGGTGGGACAATTTACGTCTTATTGAACTTTACTTCAGGTTTGTTGATCGGATGGCTAATGGATATGCCATTTAAGGAGATGATGGTGTTATGCGGTATCATGACGAGTTCATCCACGGCCATTGTTGCAAAGGTGCTGACAGATCTCAAACGTACAGCCAACCCGGAGACGGAGGTGATCATGGGAATGATTATGTTCGATGACCTGTTTATAGCGATGCATATTTCTTTCCTTTCGGGCCTGATACTGACAGGAAGCAGTTCGTTTTGGACGGTAGCTGGAACTTCCTTACTGGCTTTGGGATTTATATTGGCCTTTTTGATTTTGGGCAGAAAACTGGTGCCTGCGATCGATCGCTTATTGAAGGAAAAAACTTCTGAATTATTTATATTGATCATCTTTGCCTTACTTTTTATTGTGGCAGGTTTCTCCGAAACCATCCATGTTGCGGAGGCTATCGGGGCATTGATGGCCGGCTTAGTGTTGGCGGATTCGCAATACATCAAAAAGATTGAATCGATGGTGCTGCCCTATAAGGACTTTTTTGGGGCCATGTTTTTCTTTAGTTTCGGATTGTCTATTGACATTATGTCCCTTGGAGGAGCTGTCTTTTGGGCTTCGATTGCAGCGCTGGTGACGGTGATGGGGAATCTTGCTTCGGGCTATTTTGCAGCTAAATTTTCGGGTATGAAACCTAAAACGTCCTTTGATATTGGTTTTACCTTGTCTGCACGGGGGGAGTTTTCCATTATCATGGCAAATATTGGTAAAGCAGGGGCTTTATTACCCGTTATTCAATCCTTTGTGGTCGTATATGTGCTCATTCTTTCCATTGTATCCCCACTATTGACCAAAGAGTCACGTAAGCTTTGGAAATTACTTTTCGGTGCGGATGCCAATAGTGCCAAGCCTTTGAAAAAGTTGAGCGATTTGGAAAACAATCAGGGCAGATAGACCTGCGGATAGGGTACAGCTCAAACGATGTTTTAGGAGAGGCATATAGCATATACAAACAAAACGGGGCTTTCCAATATTCTTGGATAGCCCTGTTTTGTTTGATTAGTCGGTGAATTTTACAAAAAACCCAGCTCCAGTTTTGCTTCTTCAGACATCATGTCTTTTGTCCAGGGTGGATCAAATGTCAATTCGACCAATGCTTCTTTGACACCTGCTACAGCAGCAACTTTTTCCTGAACTTCATTCATGATTTCGCCTGCCACGGGGCAGCCAGGAGCAGTCAGCGTCATTACAATCTTTGCAATACCCTCTTCCTTCGTAATGATTTCATATACAAGCCCCAAATCCACAATATTTGCGGGTTTCAGTTCAGGATCATAAATTGTTTCCAGTACAGCTTGGATTTGTGGCGCTAGACCCAGTTTATCTAATATAATGATACTCATTTATTTCGTTTTTTATCGTGAATAGCGTCCTGATAGATCGCTAATAATTTCGCTTCATTTATTTCAGGAGTAAAATTACTAAAATAGTAAGCAATACAGGTCTTTCTTATCTCATCTTTTTCATTTGTTGTTTTTGTGCTCCACTCCGTTAAGCATTGGATAATATCGTTTTTGTTGTGGGGATCGAACGTTTGTCCTGTTTTGCCGGGGATAATCAGTTCGGGGAGCGGGCCTAAATTGGAGCAAAGCACAGCTGTTCCGACTGAATAAGCCTCAAGAATCGTAATCGGCATCCCTTCAAAACAAATCGATGGTACAAGTAAAGCCTGTGCTTTGGCTATCAAGGGAAGTATTTCTGATCTCTTTTTAAAACCGAGGTAGGAAATATTCGCCTGGTGTTTAATGCTTCTCAAAACCTCATTTTCGAGCGGACCGCCGCCGATAATTGCTAGTTGAAAATCTGTGCCGATGAAAGCATCGATCAGCTGTAATATCCCCTTTTCATCTGAAAGACGACCGACATATACAAAGTGGGCCTGCGGACCCTCTGGTGCTATTGTCGTAGGAAAGACAAAATTCGGTTTGATCGCGAATTTAGTAGGCGGAAGATGCAAGGTCGATTCAACGAATATGTTCTTTGCAAAGGAGCTTAAATTGATGTAGCGATTTACTTTTGCCCAAGTTCCAATTTTGCGGTGAAACCAGTAATTCAGTGCGAGAAGAAATGTTTTTACTATCGAGTTGTTAAATGCTTTTTGTCGGACGGCTGTCCACGGAAACTCCTCTTGGAGTGAGTCCAGAAAGAGACGGTTGTGATGGTACAGTGTCGCCGAAGGGCATAGTAAACGAAAATTGTGCAGGGTCATGACCTGGGGGACGCCGAGTTTGGCAATGGTACGCACGATAATCGGGCCTGCTGCATAATGCGTGTTGTGAACGTGAACGATGTCTGGTTTAAACGCCCGAATTATTTTTTTGACACGTTGAGCAGCGCAAATATTCCAAAAAGATCCTATTGTCTGTAGTGCACCCTGCAACCCCTTTTTATTTTGAAACGTTAGCGTTTGGACCTCATGTCCTTGCGCGAGGAGGGAAGATTCCTGCTGAAATACAGTGTCTTCACCACCAGGATCTTGATAAAATGTATGGATAATCAGTATGCGCATAATAAAAGACTTATACAAATGTACAATTTTGAGGTGACTTCCTTTAAAGGGACAAAATTGCCATTTCTATATGATTATTGCTATATTCGCAAGATTCGATCGTAAAGATATATGCAACATTTACAACAACTCGTGATAGAGGCGATAGAGACAAGTCAATTTCCTGAAACACCATCAAATTTATATGATCCGATACGGTATATATTGACTTTGGGCGGAAAGAGGGTTCGACCTGTGCTGACATTGATGGCCGCCGAATTATTCGGCATGCAAGAGATGGAGGAAATTATCCCTGCTGCCAAAGCAGTGGAGTTTTTTCATAACTTTTCACTGATCCACGATGATCTGATGGATAAGGCTCCTTTAAGAAGAGGTAAAACGACAGTTCACGAAAAGTGGGATGCTAATATTGCCATATTGTCTGGAGACGGCTTGTTGGTCAAAGCGTATGAGGAAATTTCAAAGTGTAATCCTATTTACTTGCCTGCAACTTTGAAAATTTTGAGTAAAGTGGCTATGGAGGTATGTGAAGGCCAGCAATTAGATATGGATTATGAGAGCCGGGATTCGCTGACAATGCCTGAGTATCTTGAGATGATCCGTCTTAAAACTTCGGTGTTATTGGGCGGAGCATTACAGTTGGGGGCTATTCTGTCGGGAGCAGATGAACAGCAACAGCAGCTGATCTACGATTTTGGAGAGAACGTAGGCTTAGCATTTCAATTACAGGACGATATCTTGGATGCATATGGAGATCCAGATACCTTTGGAAAGATTGTTGGTGGTGATATCATGATCAATAAAAAAACTTTTTTATTGGTGAAGTTGATGGCAGTAATTTCGGATGATGATAAGACGGTTTTACAAGCCCTATTAAATGCCACTATAGAGACTGCTCCATCAAAAGTAGCGGATATGCTTGCCTTATACGACAAGTATGCGATTAAAACTGCGGCCGACGAGTTGAAAGATAGCTATACGCAACGGGCATTTGAAAAAATGGAAGCATTGAATGTACCAAATGATCGCAAAGAAGCGTTATTAGTGTTAGCAAATAACCTTTTGGTAAGACAGCAATAAGTATAAATTCTATTAAAATTCGTATCTTGCCATTAAATGTTTTTTTTGTAAGAAAATAATTAAATAAATTTTTAGATTACGTTCATGGAGCCTTTAAAAATCACCGTATTTCAAGCATATTTATTCTGGGAAAATATTGAGAAGAATCTAAATAATCTAGCCTTGAGACTTTCCTCATTGCGTGAGAAAACGGATGTTATTATTCTCCCCGAAATGTTTAATACAGGCTTCACGAATAATGTCGAGAAATGTGCAGAACCTGCAAATGGACCTACGACAAGATGGCTATTTGAAATGGCAAGCTCACTTAACTGTGTTGTTGCCGGTTCTTTGATTATCGAAGAAGGTGGGAAATACTATAATCGCTTTGTATGGATGTTTCCAGACGGTAAATATGTAAAATATGATAAACGTCATCTTTTCGGATTATCCAAAGAAAGCGAGTACTTTGAGCCAGGAAATGAACGTATCCTGGTTGATATCAAAGGATGGAAAATCTGCCCGATGATCTGTTATGACCTGAGATTCCCAGTCTGGTCTAAAAATCAAAACGGAGCATATGATATTTTAGTGTATACCGCCAGCTGGCCAGACAAGCGCTCAGCACATTGGAGAGCTCTTATTCCGGCACGTGCAATAGAAAACCAAGCTTATGTTGTTGGGGTAAACCGTGTTGGGCACGACGGTAATGATATTTACTATTCTGGTGGCTCTATGTGTATATCCCCTCTTGGTGACGTGGTGTATTATAAACCGGAAGATGAGGACTTGTATACCTTTACCTTAAATCCGAACGACCTGTTGGAAGCACGCGAGAAATTTCCTTTCTTAAAAGATTCCGATTCTTTTTCAATCGGATAACATCCTCTAAATTAGGTACAATTGCAAGCATTTATTTTTTCTGAGAGTGCCTGATCTTATTGGTCAGAAAGAACCTTCAGTTTGATTTAATTGCTGTTGGTGTTTGCAAAGTTGTGAAGGTTTTGTTTGTATCCTTTTTATTTATTAAATTCAGTCTAGTATAAATCAAATTGTTATGATTTATCAACATCTACTTATGACATGTTGATAAAATTTTGTTTGAGACAGCTATATTAAAGCGTAATTTAGGCTAACTATTAGCCAAAATACGTTTAGCTTTTTCTCATATTGGATTAAAGACGACGTTTTATTATTAAAATAAGTTGCGTAAACAACCATAACCATTATTCATATGTTAGACCAAGATTTAGTATCACAAGAGTATTTTTATAATTTCTTAACAGGGAAATACTCAATTGCAGTTATGCGGAGATTACAGCGTAATCTCAAGGAGGCCGGGTTAAACATTACTTCTGAACAATGGAGTATCATGTATAACCTGTGGGTAGAAGAGGGGCTCACCCAGCAGGAGCTTGCTGTTCGCACATTTCGAGATAAACCAAGTGTCACTCGATTAATTAATAACCTGGAAAGGGTAAATTTGGTTATCCGCGTTAATGATAAAAACGACAGACGGTCCAATCTGATCTATTTAACAAAAATAGGACGAAAGATGAAGGATGAAGGAATGAAGCAGGCAAAAAATACTATTGAACAGGCCTTAGGGGGCTTGGCCGACGATCAAATTGCCTTATCAAATACCATTCTGCATCGCGTACTGTTTAATCTGAAATAAAGATACTTAGTGAGGGGGTATTTTATTAGGGAACTATCAGCGTATAAAAAAGGTCCCCTATGTATTCAACATAGGGGACCTTTTTTATATGAATTTCTAGCAGTTAATCTTCGAAAAGTTTGCTTTCGAAATCTGTGTGGCTATTGACCAATTTACCTTCAGTTCCGAAATAGATTTCCTGAAAACTTAATGTCCGGATAGCATCTACCTTACGATAGAATTTATCTGCCGATACATCCGCAAGTGTTTTGAAGCCACAAGCTTCCATAATTTCGACTGTAGCACGTAATGTATTACGATGGAACTGAGCTACGCGTACATATTTGTCATTTACGTCGAGTCCTTTGTATAAATGCGGCTGTTGTGTGGCAACCCCAACCGGACAGACGTCTTCATTACATTTAAGTGCCTGAATACAACCTAAAGCGAACATCATACCGCGAGCACTATAACATGCATCTGCGCCTAAGGCAATGACTTTCAAGATATCGAAACCTGTTACGATACGGCTTGATACAATAACTTTAATGTGTTTTTTTAAACCAAAAGCAATCAAGGTTTTCGTTACAAATGCCAATGCATCGTATAGTGGCATCCCCAAGTTATCTGTAAACTCAAGTGGAGCAGCTCCCGTACCACCTTCTGATCCATCTACGGAGATAAAATCCGGGAAGATTTGCGTGTTTTGCATGGCATGACAGATGTCGATAAACTCATGTTTATCGCCGATACAAATTTTGAAGCCAATAGGCTTTCCACCGGATAGCTCGCGCAGCTGTTGTATGAATTGCATCATTTCAGTCGGTGAAGAGAAAGCACTATGTGCTGGTGGCGACATCACATCTGTTCCAGGAATGACGTGACGGATAGCAGCGACTTCAGGGGTGTTTTTTGCCGCCGGAAGTATCCCGCCATGACCAGGTTTAGCGCCTTGCGAAAGCTTCAATTCGACCATCTTCACGTTTTCACGGTTGGATTTTTCTCTGAAAAGTTCGGGATCAAATTTTCCCTCCTTATTGCGGCAGCCAAAATAACCTGTACCGACCTGCCAGATTAAATCACCTCCATTGTTGTGGTAATCGCTGATCCCCCCTTCGCCGGTATTGTGTGCAAAGTTTTGAAGGGCAGCACCTTTATTTAGTGCCGTTATCGCTGTTTTACTCAACGCACCATAACTCATAGCCGAGATGTTGAACACACTTAAGCTATAAGGTTTCTTACAGGCTGCATTTCCTACCGTGGTACGCAGATCGTGGTTTTCGATATGGCAAGGGAAAACAGAGTGCGCAGCCCATTCATTCCCGACAGCCTGTGGATCTGTCTGCATACCAAATGCCACAGTTTCCCGTTGATTTTTTGCACGTTGGTATACGATCGAACGTTGTCTTCTGTTGAAAGGACGTCCATCCATATCCGATTCCCAAAAATATTGTCTCAACTCGGGACGAATAGATTCGAAGATATAACGAAAATATCCAACTAAAGGATAGTTGCGCAGAATGGCATGTTTGGTCTGGAAACTATGATATAACGCGATCAATAGCAACGGAAATGGGATAATAAGCAGCCAAAACCAGCTTGATGTAAATATAAATCCAAATGATACAATGATTAAATTAATCACAATCATTATTGAAAGAATGAGTTTTCTAACTTCCATAGAAAATACGATTGTTTAGTTTTAATTCGCTATTTTAATGTTTAGCCCAACTGACTATTTTATTACTCAATTAGCATTCCAAAATGCGCTTTTGGACGAAGCAAATGTACTAAAGTTCCTGAAGTAAATGGATATATTTACCCCCTGGAAGTAAGTTTTGATAAGTTTATAACCGTTTCTAACAAACTATTTTCTTTTAGTAATCTCCTGCGACAAAAGTTGATAGATTTGCTGTAAATCTGGTTTATTGCTAATAAATTGCAAATGTTTTTGCATTGTCGATACATCCTGTCGGATCGCTGGTCCTGTCTGAACTGTTATTGGAATATGATTTTGCACCTTTTCTGCCGTCTCCAGGATAATTGGTTTGATTAAATCAAAGGATAAGTTGTTTTCTTCCAGTAACTCATAAGCCATCTGATAGAGGATATTGGAGAAATTATTGACCATGACCGAGGCCAGGTGAATGGCTAAGCGTTGCGGTGAGTTACAATAGATACTCTGCGGTGCAAATGTCTGTGCAAGCTGAAGTAGCGCGGCACTATTTTCATCTGTGTTACCTTCAATGCAAAGTGGAACCGTCGAGAAATCCACTGCTTTATTTTTGGATAACGATTGTGGTGGATAGATGACGCCCGTGTTTTTAAATCCAGCCAGGGCAGCAAGATCGGTTGCTCCTGAACAGTGGACGACAATACCTGTTAAATCCTTCGGTAGCGCTTCTACCAGCGGTAAAATAGCTTGATCCGAAACAGCAATAAGGTAGAGATCGGCATGGAGGTCGAGTTCAGACAGTAGGTCAGTTGCTGTGCAATGAAGCACAAAAGCCAATGCGTCTGCATTGGCTTTTGTTTTACTGTAGATCTGAACGATATGCTGTCCTGTTTTTTGAAACTGTTGTCCAAAATGCGTCGCGGCATTACCGCTTCCTAAGATCACAATGTTCATTATTTAAGTGCTTTTCGTTTTTCCTCTTTATTTCTTCTCACAATGGACATGATAAAACCGATGGTCATGACAATTGTTCCACACCAGAAAAAGTTGATGTATGGGAATTTAATGGCTTTAAATACCACCCATTTCTTTTCTGGAAGTGGCTTTTGATAAACCATGATTTCCAGTTTATCCTTGTCAGGTTTAATTCCCGTAAATCTGAATTTAAGTCCTTGCTCGGTAACATCCTTGTTGAAGTCGTAAACACCACCGTCTTTAATTAAGTAAATCGGTTGTACCTCATACTGTTTGTTGTCGGCCGAAAATACTTTTATTTTCAATCCAACCATGACATCACTGGGTCCCTTTGGAATTTTCTCTAGGTGGGCCTCTTTGTTTAAGCCTTCAATGACGTAATATCCATTGCGGTAGCGTAAGGTATCGCCAATATTTACCTGATATGTTGCCGGCTCCTCGTAGTCCTCAAAACCAGTTTTATCTTCAGCAGGAACTTTGGCGTGTGTTGCTTGACTTTCAGCTGCGGCCGCTGTAATCAGTGTATATACGTCATGCGTAACATAATGTTTGGTGGCTGGAGTACCAATCAACCCCCCCATTTTCGCGTTGTTTTGTGCAAAAGGTTGCAGCACAAAATGCTCCTTCACTTTGCCTGTTTCTTCGTCGATCCGCTCGTATTTGATTTTATAGAACGTATTTGGAGCAACAATGCTATCGCCGATATAGGTAATTTTGTATTCACCCATTTGTACAGGTTCACCCTCGGTCAGGAATAAGTTGTCGCCAGGCTTTTCTACTTTGTCGAATCCCGATACAGCGATGTAACCCGTGTTGTTGACAGAGATGACTTCGTTGGTTGCCGCGGCCACCATGGCACCGATAAGTAATAAACCAAAACCGATATGGGCTACCGAAGAACCAGCCAGTTTCCATTTACCTTTGACAGCGTCACCCAATACGCGGATATTTGCCAGAATACAGAAAATACTTGCGAAGGTGATCAAAATGTAGATCAAGTTGGTATACGTCTTCGTAAAATAGACTACAGCAGCCGTTAGGATTAAAGACACAACCAAGGATGCTACAGTGGAAGCCAAAAACTTGCGGCTATCGGTACGTTTGTATTTTAAGAATTGCGTAAATCCGGTTAAGATCATCACGATGACGGCAAAACCCGATTGCCATTTGTTATAATGTTGGATTGGATCCAAAGGTGGAGCTACCTTGGTGCCAAAGATCTTGTTGAACACTGGAATTGATGTTGAAGCAATGATCTGTGCACAGGCAACAGTCAATACCAAGGCGCCAATAAACATCCAGAATTCTCTTGAATAGATATCCTCATCCTTTTCTGTGATGGGCATCTCTTTCTTTTTGACGGTAAGAAAGACCACCATGATAACCAAAAAGACAACATTGAATAAGATCAATTGTCCGCTCATGCCCAGATCGGTAAAGGAGTGTACCGAAGTCTCTCCGAGGACGCCACTACGTGTCAGGTAAGATGCGTAGATCACAAGCACAAAGCTGATCATCGCCAAAAAAGTAGCGGTGAAGTAGGAGTGGCCTGAATTCTTGTAAGCAATCATGACGTGAACAGCAGCAATCAAGGTAAACCAAGGAATAATGGATGCATTTTCTACCGGATCCCATGCCCAGAATCCACCGAAGTTAAGTGCTTCGTAAGCCCAGAATGAGCCCATGATAATACCTGCGCCTAAAATCATCACGGCAAATAAAGCCCAAGGAAGTGCTGCATTGATCCATTCTTTGTAACGTTTGGTCCAAAGAGCACCTGTTGCATACGCAAAAGGAACAATCATCGACGCAAAGCCAAGGAATAGTGTTGGTGGGTGAATCACCATCCAGTAATTTTGAAGTAAAGGGTTCAAACCATTACCGTCGGTGATTAGTGAAAGATAATTTGCTTCTCTAAAGATTGGAATATCCATTGCTTCACGCAATAGGATAAACGGAGAGCTACCGATCCGCAGACCGAAGATTTCCACACCAATAATCATGGATGCTAAAAATGCTTGACATAACATGACGAAAGTCATAACAGACGATTCCCAGCTTTTTGCTTTAAAGAGCAAAACAGCGCCTAATACCGTTTGCCAGAACATCCAAAGCCAAAAACTACCCTCCTGACCTTCCCAAAAACTGGAAATGATGTAGTAGGTAGGGAGTGTCTTTGACGAGTGCGCCCAGGCATAATTATATTCAAAAAGGTGATTGTATATAATATAAAATAAAGTTGCACCAATCGCTACGACGGAGGCTGAATTAACCCAGAAGGCAATACGTGCAATTTTTTTCCATGAATGCTCTTCAGGGTATTTTGTTGCAAAAAAGTAACTGATACAAGATAGAAGTGCAGCACCAAAAGAAAGTACAATGAAAAATTGTCCGATCTGCCCTGGCAGCAGGTGCTCACCAACGTAATTAACGTCCATTGAAAATTGATTTTACGAATTAATTATTGAAAGCAGTAGCATTGATCTCGGTGACGACCGATTTATCGTTATATTTCGACGGACATTTCATCAATATCTTACTTGCCCTAAACACATTCCCGTCCATTTTTCCTGTCAATACAATCTGCTCTGAACGTTCAATATCTTGAGGTTTGGCACCTCTAAAAATCACTTCACATTCTGTACCATCGTTGTCACGCATGAAAAACGAAAATTTGTTGGCGTCAGTTTTGGGATCATAGTGAAGTGCTTTGTCTTTATTCAATTGACCTACCACATATAGTTCGGTTTTCTTTTCTTTAGCTTCGGTAAATGTCGAATACGTACTTGAATCAGTATAGATAACAAGTATCATGGCAATTGCGACAGCAATGATAGCGATTAGAATAATTGAACTTTTTTTCATTTGTATTTACTTATTTATAAGTGTCTGAACTCGTCGTATCAATGAGCTCGTTTCACTCGGTTTGTTTTTTTACCAGTTAATGGCTGTTCCGATCTGTCCGATATCTTTCTGTTTTTTTCGAAAGATTATTACCCAAACCTGACAACTTTATGCGCGCTAAAATCCCAAATTGTTTACATTTGACACCTAATCGAATGCAAAATTACAAATAGATTCGCTAAGAAAGGAATAATGCAACTTTTCCATATTATTTATATCTATTCTAAATAGTTTGAATTAATTGGAAAAATAAGCTAGATTCGAATGCTTTTGAATAATTTGAAGTGAAATTTGCTGTTTTGGTTCTAATGATATCGCATGAATTTTACAATTTCCTGTTAATATGAGTATTGCTTTGCGATTTTTAGGCCTCTTTTGGGCTGTTATAGTTCCCTGTTTTTTTGTTTTTGGACAGGTGAAATTCCGTAATCAGGAAATTGCTGTTCAAAATGACAATGACGTCTATCTCCTGACCGGTCAAGACCGCTATTATACAAACGGTATCAATATAAACTATAGGATTGCGTTGCCGGGGAAACTGGATAAACAGTCTTCAAATACGTTATTGGATTTTGAAATAGGCCAGCGTATTTATAACGGTATCAGTATTATTGACTATAGACGGCAGGAAAAAAAATACGATAGACCGTTTGCAGGTTACCTTTATTTTAGTGCTGGGGTAACGCGATTTTTACCGCAGGATCAGGTCATTGAGTTCAAGACCGAATTGGCGCAGATCGGTCCTAAATCCTACGGTGAAGAAGCCCAGAAGTTTATCCATCATCTATTTGGTATGTATGAGGCAACAGGTTGGGATACGCAGCTTGGAAATTCCTTCGGTATTGATTTAAGTGCAACCTATAAAAAAGGACTATATCGCAGTCAAAACCAGCAATTTGATGTGGGAATTATCGGTGAAGGGACTATTGGACTAAATAATACCAATCTGGGGATTGCGGCCCCGTTTCGGTTGGGGAAGCTGAAATCCTATCAGGCATCGACCCTTACACATGGGCATTTGACACAAGGAAGAGCAGACAATGATAAAGAATGGTATTTTATCTATCAACCAAGCATGTCCCGTATTTTTTACAGCGCAACCGTAGAGGGCGGGAGAGATCAAAATGATCCCATGGGTAAGCTATACATTATTGAGCCTTGGATGCTTAGTCATCGCATTGGTTTCAATTGGTCGAACCACAAGATCAATTACGGTATCAATTATATCTTCAATTCGAAAGAGCTCAAATCGGTGTTTCACCGGCATCAATATGGCGAGCTGTTTTTTGCGTACCGCTTTTGATCTGCGCGCCAATGGGTGTGATCCATATTGATCCGCCAGCCGTAGGTGTGCCTATATTGATCCGTGAGTCATTGGTGTGATCTATATTGATCCGCTGCGCATTGGTAGAGCCTCCGTTGATCACCTGTCCTGTGAAATGCTTGCCGCTTGTAGCTTGTTTTAGCCTGGATTTTCGGGAATAGGATCGGCCAGTTTTTGCCCGATCAATCTGCTGGTGAGCATAGCGGCTACGGTGTCTCCAGTAGCATTGAGCATTGTTGCAAGGGGATCGACCAGGGTTGCGATAATCATAATGGACGGGATCACCTCGGTTGGCATCTGATAAACCGATATAATCAGCATTTCTCCGATATAGCCACCATTAGGAATGCCACCGGCCACAATACTGACCAATAAGGTAATTCCTACCGCCATAATCAGGTTCGACGGATCAAAAAATTCCTTTCCACTTAATAAAAGCGCAATATAAATTTTAAAGATACAGGCGATTGCAGAACCATGCTTGTGCAATGTCGTGCCTAGGGGAATGACGACACTAGCGACGCTGTCGGGGATTCCAATTTGTTTGGCAGCAAGTAAGTTGGCCGGCATGGTAGCAAGGCTGCTGCAGCTGCTCAATGCAGTTAAGGAAGGTAATATGTTGTTTTGCCAATAGCGTTTGACCCCCTTAAGCCCGAATGCTAAAAAAGCGAATAAACTGAAAACCGTGAAAAAATAGAAGATTCCTAAAAAGTAATATAGCCCGATAGGTTTGGCATAAAAACCGAAGAGCTGAGGGCCTAATGTTCCAACCTGATAGGCAAAATATGCTCCCAAACCAATGGGAGCGAGGTTCATGACCATCACGAGCAGATTTCCCATCACTACATTGCCTGCGTTTATAAATTTGCGGAAAGTCTCTGCAGATGTTCCAGACTTGCGTGTAGCAATGCCAACGAGGAATGAAAAGATGACAAAGGCCAGCATATTTTGTCGTGATAATAAACTTGAAAATTCGCTAACGGTTAAAAAGCGGACCATTTTTTCACCCCAAGAATCATGAACAACTGTTTCCATGATCTTGTTTGTTTGTTCAATAGGCAGTGGAGCATCTACTGGAAAGAGGTAAAGGAAGCAGATGCTTGACAGTCCGGCGACGACAATACCCAGTACAAATACGAACGACATCATGCCGATGATCCTTCCAAGTACACTGTCGCCATTGATATTCGCAACAGATGAGGATATGGCAAAAAACACCAATGGTATGACGCTGACAAAGAGGAGGTTTAGGAAAATGTCACCGATCGGTTTAAGATTGTTGACGATATGCGGAAAGAAGATGCCGATCAAACTTCCAATACTGATCCCAAGGAGTAGAAGTAAGATACTGCCGTAATTCTGCACAAAAGTTTTTGTAGCGTATTTCATAGGTGTATGATTAGTTATTTCAAAAGGAGTTCATTCACATGGAAGAACTGCTTATATTGTCTTTGTATTTGGTCACATGGAGAATATCCAATGCTGTTGTATTGCTTGCGCTTGTTAGGTTTGGATATTTCATTAGGTTTTGTGAATGTTTCTTATTTAGATTGCTAAAATACTGTTTTTCTCGAATAGGTCTATTAAAACGAGCTGAATTTATGCGTGTTTGTTCATTTTTGTTTTACCTTGCTGAAAAAATCCGCTTTTGTCGACTGGACTTTTTTTATTGAAAGCATTTTTTTTATAGCGGTACCCATGCCTACTATACGCTCGGTATTGATATGCTTTTTCATTTGGAAGTCGATGTACTGGTCAATTGGTTGACATCACCTTTAGTCTACGCTGAAAGATGGTCGGGCTTGCTAAAACCGTGAGGATTTTGATACGGGCATTGGCTTTTTTATCTTTGGACAGTAGCAATGATATGCATCATGGGCAGGGAGTAGGCCATTCGTTTTGGCGTCGTTTCTTTGTTTGGACTCCATGTGTAAAAATTAGAACTTAACGTATTTGTATAAAAATGGAATTTGTAACGACAGGAGATGGTTCGAAAACTTTGTTTAATGCTGAAATAGGAGAATGTTATCATTCGAAACACGGTGCGGTACAGGAAAGTAGGCATGTTTTTATAAAAACGGGGCTTGACCACTATGTACAAACGACAGGAGCCGCCGACGTTGGTATCTTGGAGGTTGGCTTTGGTACCGGTTTGAATTTTCTACAAACAGCCGACTTTCTTAGGGATAAATCTTTTCAGGTGGAATACGTCGGAATTGAAGGATTTCCCCTGCCTTTGTCTACTATTGCTGCAACGGGCTATGATGCGACGGTACACCCAACTGTTTGGACAAGTTATTTGAATGCATACGAGCTGGCTTTGACGGGAAACGTGCAGATTAACGAACAATTAAAACTTCATATTGATCATACCTTGTTGATGAATTTTCAATCGGACCGCTTATTTGACGTCGTTTATTTTGATGCCTTTGCTGCTGTGCATCAGCCTGAGATGTGGAATGATGCTGCCTTGGGGCATATTGCACAGTTTCTTAAACCGGGTGGTGTTTTTGTGACTTATGCGATTACCGGGAACCTCAAACGCAGTATGAAAGCATTGGGATTTTCGATAGAAAAGGCTCCCGGAGCACCAGGGAAGCGAGAAATGCTTCGTGCCACAAAGTTGTAGCGGATGATTCTTTTATAATAGCATCGGAAAGAGTTAATCATACGGATCAACATACATGACGAAAGAAATAACTACATGACGATGCCACAGATTCATTGCTAAGCAGAGTGATACAAAGCTTACACAGGTTAAAAAGCTTACATTTAGGGAATTGGAAGAGTACGAATCTAAGGGAAATTTTGTTACCTAGTGGTAAGAAAAGGCCTGTTGCGAAAAAAAACGATCCATTTTCGTCCATGAGTAATGCTGTTAAATCCAATCGATTTTATTAGGCATTGTGATAACATCAGCTTTTGAGAGTTGCACATCTTAATTAATAAACGCACCGACTATTGCAGCTGGATGAAAGCTTTTGTTATTTAATAACAGATGTTTATGGCGATGAAATCCATAATATTCGATGTTCATACCAACAAGTACGGTTTTTGCATCTTTATAGTTTACATCAAATGATAGCTGTTCTAATTCAACCATTTTGGGTCCCGTATGCAGGTTGATGGGGATCTGGGGGCTATGGATATGAATATATTGTTGCTGCTCAAAGTTGAGCATGACAATAAAGAGGTTAAAGATGAGCAGGTCGCAATTTTTTGGCTGCCGTATGTCCTTTTGTTTATCAAATTTTGGAAACTGGATTGTAAGTTGCTTATTGTCCAATAATTGGATCTGTGGATCGAAATGCATAAAGTCCTGCATATGGCATTTTTCATTGAATTGAAAATTGACCAAACGGTTTATCTTATTGCTGCGTATAGATTTTTCTTTGGATATATGTCCGCTAGGGCCGTTCACTCGCTGCAACTGAGTTACTAAGCGATTGTGCATATTGCTATCATAAAAACCCATGTGTACTTCTGCCATCGTCCGTCGTATGTAAGCGCCAATCGCACTGCTCACTCCAAAGCTTACGGAGGCGGCTTTTGTTCATTTGGTTTGTTTTGGTTTCCGTCCTACTTTCGTCTGGACAATTGTTTTTTCATTCGATTGTCGAAAGACCACGTTCCCAACTAAGCCTTTCAGAGTTCTATTTTCTATCGTTGCCATATTGTAAATATATGTATTTAAATAACTGAAAAACAAATAGTTGTTTGTTTTTAATAGATTTAAAATTGGGCTTTGCCTCTGATTTTAATTATGGCAATCGTTGTCAAAGGCCAACTATTAAACTCATAATGAAAACGTATTTCATTCGCTACGGAATGATATGTTTGATTTGGAATTCATTCCAATCTTCTTTGGAAAACATTCGTCATAGCGTCGGATTGCTAGCATACTGCAAGCACCATGAGTCCGTGGTGAGTCCGAGTGAAACCCGGAAATGAGGAGGTAACAGTATGGTCGGGGCATGCATCTATCTGCTTCCTGGTACGAATAAGGGCGGAAATTGATTCGAAGTGACTCAAACGGATGGTCAAATCGGTTGATTAACTCGGACTTCGTTCTGTTAATATATGCATATATATCTTTTAATTTTCAAAATGTATATTATAATATTCAATTTGTTTGGAATATAGATACAAATTATTTTATGCTTTTCTAAATTTTTGTTTAGAGTTTACATGTGCGATAACCTATTCTGTGCTCAGCACGCTGATGTAATTATCGATGTAGTGCAGTTTGTCTTTGGATTTATATTGTTGTATATAGCGTGGGTGGTCTAGGACGGTCATTTTTCCAAACAACTTTTCTTCTTTGTTGATCTTAGCGAGAAAGGTTGCATTTTTCTTTCCGAGCACAAAGACCTCCTCCGTCGCTAAGCCCATAGCGATGTGTTGTTTCAATGAATCAAGCATAAAAGGGCTGACCATGTCGAAAAGTGTTTTATCATCATAGTAGTTTGCATTGATCCAATTGTTGGGTTTCGTTTCTCGGACAATCGCCAGGGGAAAGGGTGAATTGATATAAAATTGTTTATAGAAAATATCGGGGCCACCATAGGCTTCAATCATATCGTACATAAACACTGAAGATATTTCATGCGTATGCGCAGAAAGCATCTCTATGCCACATGCACTGGCTAATCTTTTGGTATCCGTAAAAGGAACTCCCGTTACTCCTGCACCGTGTCTGCTTGGATTGATACCGATAATGAATTTTCTTGTTAGATTATCATTATAATATTTATGGTAGAACTGTTCCATCACGACCAATGTTTCGGGGTTGTCAAGGTAGGGGTTAATTACATTGAATGCTGGGGGAAGACTTCCCTGATAATGAAGATGTTTATTGAATAAAACTACTTTTTCCGCAAATGTTAGCATCGTTCGTGTGTTTAAAAACAAGATACGGTTTTTAAATAAGCAAAAAACAAAGCCGGGTGTCATCTGACATCCGGCTTTGTTTTTTAGTATCTTGAGTCAGGATTAGTGACCTTGCGTACCGTCTACACCATGCGAGTGTCCGTGAGACAACTCTTCTTCAGTAGCAGGACGTACAGTTAAGATTTCAATATCGAAATTTAATGTTTTACCAGCCATTGGGTGGTTTAAGTCAGCAACAACTACTTCTGGAGTAACCTCAGCTACGACAGCGCGGAATTGGTTTCCTTGATTGTCTTGTAAAGGCAATACTTCTCCTACTGGAGGTAAACCTGTTTCTTTGAACATATCTACTGGCAATTGTGCGAATGCTCTGTCGTCTTTTTGACCGTAAGCATCATCCGGTGCCAATTCAAATGAAATCTTATCACCAACGTTTAAGTCTGCGATGTTTTCTTCAAATTTAGGTAACATCATACCTACACCATATAAGAAATCTAAAGGTTGTTCTGCAGTTGTTTCTTCAACGAAAACTTTTTCACCGTTTTCTACTGTGTGAAGTCTGTACGTCAATGCTACGACGTCGTTTGCTTTTATAGCCATCTGATTTTGATTTTTGGAAGCCGAGGCTACCGTTTATTAAATATAATTTATTAACGCTTGTATTGAATCCTGTGGTAGACTGCAGGTCTTGTTTTTACAAAGATATGCTTTTGTCTCCTTTCCGACTCTATGTTCTAGCAATGGAAGATTTTCTTCCGTACCGCCAAGAACAATTTTGTTAGGAATATAATATTTGCCGAGTTCATTTTTGAAAGCCATCGCTTTATCCCCCGTCAATGCAATTTCATTGATTCCATATATTTCTTCTAGCAATAATATTGCCCAATTTGAATAGGCCGAACCATAAGTCTTGATTTGCGGGAATACATTCGCTAGCAATTGGTCTGTAATGGCGATGTAATTTTCATTGTCAAAAAGTAAACCTAATCGTTTCAATTGGCGAACCATTGTCGAGGAAGAGGACGGGATTACGTTATCCAAAATTTCGCTTTTCCGTGCGATAAGTTCCTCCGCCGCTGTCGACGCATAGTAGAATGTTTTTTGTGATCCATCGTAAAACAATGCAATGGCCTCATCGGCAAGCTGTCTTGCTTTTGTGAGCCAATTGAGGTCAAATGTCGCTTCATATAAGGCTATAAAGGCTTCAATAGTGAATGCATAGTCATCCAGGAAGCCTGCGATCGCTCTGTTGTTATCTTTTGGTTGGTGCAATAACTGGAGGTCGTCTTGAATAAGGTGTGTACAGATAAACTGGGCATTGTTTAAAGCGAGTTCGAGAAAATGGCTGTTCCCAAGACTGTGATAAGCATCTATTAGTCCTTTTAGAAATAAAGCATTCCAGGTGGTCAGCTGCTTATGGTCGAGTCCCGGACGGATCCGTTGTTCACGATAGTTGTATAATTTTTTCTTTGAAATTTTTAGAAAATCTGCCCATTCGTCAGCTGACATATTGACCTTTGTTGCTAACTGGTCTGCATTAATGGCGCAAATAGGAATGTTGGTTTTCTGCTCCTCCCAGTTGCCGACTTCGGTTATGTTAAAATATTGCCCGAGTAGGGGGGCATCATCGCCCAATACCTCGTCAAATTCAGCTTTGGAGAAGGAATAGTATTTCCCTTCAATGCCCTCGCTATCGGCATCTAAAGCGCTATAGAAACCATGGTTTGGAGCAAGCATTTCACGCTCGGCCCAAGTAATCGTTTCTTCGATAATCCGTTTATAGAATGGATCCCGACTTTGTTGATAAGCTTCGGCATACAGGGACAGTAGCTGGCCATTGTCATAAAGCATTTTTTCGAAGTGGGGAATATGCCAATAATGGTCCACCGAATAGCGGGCAAAGCCACCTCCGATCTGGTCATATATACCACCAGATGCTATCTTTTTTAATGTAAAATGGACATGATCTAAGATCTCCCGATCGTCGGCAAGTACGCCATATTTTAGGAAGAATAACCAATTGTTTGGTAGCGGAAATTTGGGCGCTCTTTGATAACCACCTTCTTTTTTATCGAACATCTCGGTCCAAGGGGCAACAATTTCATTTAAATTTTCAATCGTGTATTGATCGGGGATGGGATGGATGGGGAGTTTCTCGGCCCGTTGAATGCCATTGTTTAGCTTTTCGGCATAGTCAAACGCGACTTCGGGTTTCTCCGCCCACATTTGTGCAATTTGCAATAAGATATTCTGCCAGTCGTGCGGTTTGAAATAGGTACCACCGTAAATAGGTCTCCCATCGGGCAGGCAGATACAATTCAATGGCCAGCCCCCGGCATTGGTCATCAGTTGCACCGCAAGCATATACACTTGATCAATATCGGGGCGTTCTTCGCGGTCAATTTTGATCGATACGAAAAACGTATTCATGGTTTGGGCGATGGCTGAGTTTTCAAAACTTTCACGCTCCATCACATGGCACCAATGGCAAGCCGAGTAGCCAATGCTTACGATGATCAGTTTATTTTCGTCTTTTGCTTTTTTTAAAGCTTCCGGCCCCCAGGGCATCCAATCTACTGGATTGTGTGCGTGCTGTTTAAGGTAGGGTGAATTTTCAAATTGCAATTGATTCGCCATAGGACGAAGGTAGTGAAAAAGTAATTATTAACGAAGCTGTTGTATTGATTATCCGTTTTTTAGCGTATTGTAAAGAGGAAGGTTATTCTTTTTTTAATAGGGGACTGACTCCTTTTTCAGGATTTGACAAGAAGAAAGGGCTAATTGAACGTTTGATCAGTTTTCTTTATGAAAGTAATCCTTACTTCCGTGAACCAAAGGGACTGAAAGAATTTAAGGGAAAATTTGATCCTGCAGGGTTGAGAAATTTGTGGTGTATTCACATGATTTGGATTTGATTTCAGTGCCTTTGGTGATTGATAGGGCACTGAAATCAAATGTGGGCAAGTGATAAGCTGATCTTATCTGAAGATAAGTTTGTTCTTTGATCGGATTTTAATCAATTATTTGCACAAGATCGGCACAATTGCCGCTGAGCATCTGAAAGGTGAAACCGGTATCGAGCTTGATCTCTGCGCAGGATGAGGTGCGTAAATAGGCCGCTTTTCGGGTCAGGTATTCCACTAGATCAGTCAGCGTTGGATTGTGTCCAAAGAGTAGTACATGATTGATATGATCCGGAATAGCATTTATAATGGATAGCAAATGCTTGTACGTACATTCATAAATTGTTTCTTCAATTTGGATATCAAAAGAAGAAGAGCCCATGACATCTAGAAAAATACGTGTTGTCTGGAGTGCGCGATTGGCTGGCGAACTGATCACGATACTGTTTTCATCTAAAGTCAATTTTGCCGATAGCTTAGCCGCTACTTGTTTGGCGTGTTGTATACCGTCGGATGTGAGTGCGCGATCAAAATCGTTTATGCCCGGAATAGTTTCAGCTTTGGCATGTCGGATGATATAAAGTTTTTTACTGTTGTCCATGATTAAAATTTTTGATTCTTATACAATATAAATAATAACGTTTGTTGTACCGGTTCATTGTGTTTGGGTAATGAGCAGGCTTGCGTATGAATACAAATAATAATACAGGAAGTTTTGAAAAGTATATACTCTATGAATAGTTTTTTACTTCAAGTGATACGTTCACTATCGTGTCAAAGCTAAACCATTGTGTTTTTTTAATGCTTAGAATGGCAAAGCGAAAGTCTTGATTAAAAAGCGAAAATCGTTGTTTTACTTTGATAAAATTATGCTAATTTCGCAGCGAAAAACAATAACTTGTTTTATATAGCTATTTGCCGTAAGCTTATTTTATTTATTGAAAAACATCGTTAGCCAAGTCGCGTTTTTTTGTTTCTACCGTTTGATTTTTACTTATGATTCGTAATTTTTTGATGCTTCTTTATGGAAGTATTTTCCTAGTGGCTTGCAGTCGTTCGGAGGATTTTTTTGCGGGGGACGTTGAGTCTCCTATTTGGACTGTTGATCCCATTGATTCGGTTACTTTTGATAGTGATGAAGGTTTGGTCAATATTCATACTGTTGCTGATGCTAATTTTAAGGGGCTAAAAAATGCCACTGATTTTATAGATATTTCGGGAATAAATGCCAGTTATTGTCATCCAGATGTTCTTTATTTTCCAAATAAACTGAACGGATACAAATATTGGATGGTTTTTACACCTTATTTTGGCGCAGTTGGAACTAACCAGAATTCAAAGAAATTTGAAAATCCAAGTGTTGTTGTATCAAATGATGGCCTTGATTGGGTAAATCCGCCGGGCTTGAACAATCCAATTATCAATGCACCCTTTCCGACAGAAAGTTTCGGAGAAAACAAGGTTGACCCGATTCAGGGATTTTGGTCTGATGTCGATTGGATCTATTTAAATAATCAGTTTTATCTTTATTATAGGGGTAGTTTTATCACGGCTCAATCTTTGAAAGGCAAATGTGTGTTAAGTAATACCAATTTTGATCGACTGAAACAAAATGCACATCGCACTATTGTACAACAAACATCTACAGATGGTATAAAGTGGTCGAATCTGAACGTCGCTTTTACCAGCAATCCACCTTTCACCCCCAAGGATGACCATTTATTGTCTCCCTCTTTTATCCATGATGGGGGTGAGTTTTTGAGTTATGAAATCGAACTCAATCTTAATCCCAAGAATTTTAAAGGTAAAGACCCCTCTTATGTTGTTCGTAGAACGTCGACTGATGGGATTAATTTTACAGGGTTTCGCGACAGCAAAATAGTTAATTTCTTTAATAAACCCTGGCTGAAGGAAGGTAATGGTAATTCCCCATGGCATATTCAGGCAACATATGCTGACGGTTATTACTTTTTATGTATTGCTGTTGGTGAAGTGAAAAGATACACGGCAGAGTTATTATATGTGGCTTATTCGAAAGATGGATTAAATTTCAAAGTATTCCCGAAGCCCTTATTAAAAAATAATGCCTATCGAAGTTCTATTTTTCCAATGGGCAGCAATGAATCTTTAATCAAAATGGGGGCAATGATCGGGAATAAATCAGGGGAATTCCGATACCGGGAATTTACGTTAAACAAAGATAGGATCGAAAAATCTTTAAAATGATTTCGGTATTTGATATATAATTCGTCTTGCTATTTTTGTATATTGAATGTCAATGATGGAAAAAAATGGTAGTACGAAGGGGACTTTTCGCGTTGCTGTGTCGGTAGTGATTCCGGTATACAATGTCGAAAAATATTTAGATGAGACAATTCAAAGTGTGCTTAATCAAGAATTGCAGGATTTTGAAATTATTCTTGTCAATGATGGTAGTCTAGATTCTTCTGCAGCAATATGCCAAAAATATGCATCCTTAGATCCGAGAATTTACTTTTTTGATCAGGACAATGCTGGTGTTTCCGTTGCGAGAAACAATGGTCTGAGTCATGCGCGAGGAGAGTATGTCTATTTTTTGGATTCTGATGATACGATTGATTCCGAATTCTTGACTGGAGCTTATACATTAGCAAAACAAGATGATCTTGATCTAGTCGTTGTAGGAGAGATATATTGTTACAGAGCAAAACGATTGACTGCTGTACCTACTTGTGGATTGTTTATAAAAAAGTCATTATTGGACAGCTATCCTGATATTCGCTTTCCCGTGGGAATCCAACCTTGCGAGGACGGTTTGTTTTCACATTGCCTTTTTTTAATGACTGATAAAATAGGATTCAATCCGAATGCAAAATATTTTTATAGACAACACGAGAATCAAAATCATGTACGCATCAATAAAGAAACAGCTCGCATCTTAAAACAGATACCTAATTGGTTGGAACTTTTAAAAATATTCTACGATCAACATGATATTTTTACCTCGAGAGCACTCAAACTAGCTTTGTTTATTGAACATGAACCGTTTGAGTTGCGTTACATAAAAATGCCTTTTGATGAGAATGAAAAAGAAGTACTTTTCAGATTATTGCAAAATTTTATGCGACAATATGTCGAGCCATATTTATCCAAAACAGATATAGAAGTATTATCGGTTCCATTTAGGTATTTCATGACAACGGAAAATCATGTGAATTTTGATAATTTTTATAAAAGCTATCGAACGAATAGAGCCCAGCAGTTTAAACATGCATTGTTTTGGGTTAAGTTTATTCCAATTTCTAAATTAAGGAGGAAACTTCGCAATAATATCAGAAATAAATATATTGATATATGAAGATTCTATTAATACAACATTTGTATTTTTTAAATGGAATAGGAGGAACAGAAAAAATCTGCTCGATATTGGCTAACATTTTATCCGCCAATGGTTATGAAGTCGAAATAGCCACTAATGAAAATGTAGTTGGTAAGCCAGTGTTTACTTTGGATAAAAGCGTACGTGTTACAAACATATATGACGTAAATCTGGAACAAAAAGAGGAGATCCCCTTATATAATTATAAAGGCAGAAATGCTTTTCTTTGGATAAAATATAAGATAGAAAAGAAGTATGCTAAATGGTATAATCGCCGTTTAATAAAGCGTATGGAAGGGGAGGATAAACTATTTCAGTATAATTTGAGAAACCGGGCGACTGCTTGGAAAAGTTACATTGATCTAGTTAAGCCAAATTTGATTATTACAATGTCTATTGGTTCATTGTTGGAAATTACCTATGGAAACACGCTGACAATACCAATTTTAGATTCGGTGAACGGTCGGCCAGATTATGATTACTCCAATATTCTGGGCGGAAGGAAATCGTATATGGTTGATTTATTGACGTCAAGTTTTAGTAAGCTTGATGGCATCCAAATTCTTTTTGATAGTTATAGAAAATTTTTGCCCGATAATTTTGCCGGCGAATGCCGTGTTATTACGAATCCTATCGACGAGGTAAGCGACACCGATTTGGTTCGACATAGTAATGAAAAATCGAGATTTAAGATAATTCATATTGGACGCTTGGATACTGCGTGTAAACAGCAACATATAGCTATAGATATTTTCTCTAATTTGGCAGAAAAATACCCGACATGGGATTTGGAATTTTGGGGTATAGGTAATGACTTTGAGCGATTGAAATTACAGATTATTGAACTGGGCCTATCCAAAAGAATTTTCCTTCGCGGATTTACTGACGATCCCATCGCAAAGATGAAGGATGCAGATATCTTTATTTTTCCAAGCAAATATGAAGGGTTTGGGCTTGCTTTGGCCGAAGCAATGTCCGTTGGTTTACCTAGTATAGGTTTTGCTACATGTTCTGGTGTGAACGAATTAATAAAGCACGGTGAGAATGGGTTTTTGGCGAACGATCGAGAGGGTATGGAGCTTCATCTTGAGCAATTAATAAATAATCCACTTCTTCGTGAACAAATGGGGATAAAAGGGAAAATTTTTATAAAAGATTTTAATCTTGATAAAATGACGAGGGGATGGTTGGAGTTGGTTAATGCTGTAATAAATAAAT
This sequence comes from Sphingobacterium sp. UBA2610, assembly GCF_002339225.1. Classification (NCBI taxonomy): domain Bacteria; kingdom Pseudomonadati; phylum Bacteroidota; class Sphingobacteriia; order Sphingobacteriales; family Sphingobacteriaceae; genus Sphingobacterium; species Sphingobacterium sp. UBA2610. The sequence goes on along the minus strand of NZ_DDKA01000031.1, from coordinate 28,523 downwards.
ATGACAATGTCTAAAAGGAAACGAGTACTATATTTTATGCCGGTTAATCCGATGAATGATCGCGCAGGAAATATCACGAGATGTATACAATTGCTAGAATATTTTGAACGAAATAGCTCTTATGTAGAAACAGCTTTTGTTTCATTTGATCATTGGGCGCAGGCGGACAAAATGTCTTTTGAGCAGAAATTTCCAAATATTCGTTTAATACTTATACAGCATAGGGAAAATAAGGGAAATTATCTAAAATATTTCTTTCGGGATAAGCTTTCGAGATTATTCTTAAAAAAAGGATTAGATCAGGTAACGCCTTTCCATTTGAAACAAATAAGAAAGCACCTTAGCGGCAATTTTGATATTACATTGATAAGTTACGTTGAATGGGGGAGATTTGTTGAGGCAGTTCCATCTAAACGTACCATAATAGATACACATGATTTAATTACATCTCAATATTTAACGCGGAGTGGAGATAGAAAGTCGATAGGGCAGGTTTTCCAAGAAGAACTTGAGATTCTTAATTGTGCTGATGAGGTATGGACTTATTCAATTGAAGAACAATATATCTTTGAGCAGTTTCTCACAAATAAAGTGAGATTGCTTCCAGTTTCATCAAGTATTCGCAAAAAAGAGAAAGTAGAAAATAGGATAGATCATGAAATTCTATATGTTGCTAGTGATAATGGCCATAACCAAAGAAGTATTGAGTGGTTTATTCAAGAAGTTCTACCTTTGGTTAATGAACGTTTTTCATTGACAGTTGTAGGTAAGATTTGTGATAAAATCGAGAATAACAGTCGAATCGAGAAAGTGGGTGTGGTAGATGATTTATCCGATATATATAATACTAGCAAGATTACTATTTGTCCAATGCTATCTGGGACAGGAATTAAAATAAAAGTGTTGGAATCGCTTGGTTACGGTCTACCCGTTGTGACGAATAGACGAGGTGTTGATGGCCTAGTCAACAAAGTTTCAAATGGTTGTTTAATTGCGGATGACCCTAATCAATTTGCTTTTTATATCAACAAGTTATTGAGTGATTCTCAGTTTTATAATCAATTACAAACCCGGGGGGTGCAGTTTTATGAAAGCTATTATGCCCCAAATAATGAAATCAGGATACTCGATGAATGCTTTTTAGGAAAAGAAAATATAGATATAGAGGGGTCTAATTTGAGAGATATCAAGTAGAATTTAATATTTTATTGCTAAATATCTGTTTCATAAAATACTGAACCGCTTTATGAAACAGGTATTTTTATTCCTCCCAGATATAGGTCTTGTTTTTACCGAAGACTTTATTTGTAAAGTTTTTAAGCCTTAACTTCCATTTAACAACCTTTGTTCTTTTTAAAGCATCTAATTTACTTGTAAGAATCGTGTTTTCTTGCTGAAGGTTAAAAACCGTTTGGTTTATATCCATCTTAATTTTGGGTACGCAAAATTGATAAATATAATCTAATCTGTTTTTGATAGCTAGTCCTATATTTTCCGGATCTAATCGGTTTTTTACTTCATTTTTGGCTCTTTCTCCTATGCAAGTCCTAAAGTCTTTTTCATTAAACAACTTTAACATCAGTTTACTTGCATATTCAACATCAGGATCTGCCCAATGTGTCTCGGCATTTTCAGTATAGACATAATTATTTTTAGTTGATATTAGTTGATACGGGACAAGACAACTATTTTCAAAATTCATAAAATCTAAATTACCAGAATAGGCGGTCGCAATAACAGGCTTACCTAGAGACATTGCTTCGGCTAAAGTCAAACCAAAACCTTCGGATCGATGTAAAGAAACGAAAACATCACAATTATTAATCAACGCGTCCAAGCTTTCTCTTGGTAGAATTTCTTCGATTAAGATGATGGCCGGATTTGTTCTTATCCGATTCTTTAATTTTTCTCTCATTTCCTTGAACTTATCTCCAACAGATGTTTTTATGATTAAAACAGCTTGTGTATTGTTTTCACCAAAGGCCTTTTCGAAGGCTGAAATAGTGGAGTAAGGATTTTTTCGCTCTAATATACTGTGATAATCGAACATTGAAAGAAAAATGAATTTTTCTTTTGGAAGATTAAGTTCTTCGCGAGAAAGTTGTGTAGTCGGGATTTTAATGGAGTGCATAAACCGAAGTACCGGCTTGTTTGAAACTTGGGCAATGGCATTTTGACAGAAATTACTTGGTACCCAGATTTCGTCTAAGATTTCAATATAATCCTGAAAGTCTGTCGGGAAATAATCTAACTCCCATGCCCAAAAACCAATGTTATATTTCCCCTTCAAATAGGATTTATTATTTGATGAAATTACTTTTGAAAAATTGTCAAAATTTATCTGTATCAGATTGACCGAATATGGATTTTCATCGATAATCTCAATAGAGTTATTACGTTCTTCTTTGATATCAGGAGATATCTCAAATTTGACATCATTGATAACATAAGGGATATTGGCACTTTTGATAGAACGGATATTGCTCCGAACGGCCTCACCTAGTCCAAATTGTTTGTGAATATAACCAAGAATATTAATTCCTTTTGCCTCTGACATGTATGATTTTTTTGTTTTATGAACATATAAATATGTCATAGTTTGTATTTACTAATGAATATTTATATGTTGTACAATTTTTAAATGAATTAACAAGCTCGCTAAGAACTAAAAAAGTAGTATTTCTACACGATAAAACTATCAATATATAGAAATGCTAAAAATAAAAAGACATTGTGTAATAAATGTAAACGTTTTTAATCAGATTTTGCCACATATATAATGAAAATCATTTAGAGGTAGATTAGTATATATGTTAATTTTTAACTTTTATACATCGATTTTCTAAGCTTATGCAGCCCGTTTTACTACTGAATCTAGCCTTCCTGTTGAGACGAATCTAGTATTTTAACCTGCTGCTTTAATTTTTTAAAAAGTTGAAACAATAGTACGGGATAGTCAAAAAAAAAGCATTTGCTAATATGTATATTAAAATTATTGATTGATATATGTATGTTATGCCAGACTATTTTTTTGGCAATGAAATGGGATCGAAATCCTTGGACTTTAAAACAAATTTTATCCAATTATCTAATGCATACTTTTCTTTAATCCTTTTTGGTAATTTCTTGTAGGGAGTATGATAAAATTTTAAAAATTCTTGAGGAGATTGATTGTTCCAAATGAGAATGTTATTAGGGTCATAAAATTCATAATTTTCTATATCTTTATTAGTCGTAATCAGCTTTTTTTCATAACCAATGGATTCAAAGATACGGAACGATAAACCAGATTGGCTTTGTATTTGCACATCGATTAATAATGACGAGGCCAAAACATTTCGCAGATTTTCTTGATAATTAGTCATTGATGATGTTGTTTTAAACCCTAAGTTATAGGCCTCTTTTATTTCGTTTTTGTTTTTCGAATAAATAATAAAATTGAATGGAAACAAAGCAGATTCCAATGTGTTTTTAATTTCAGTTAGAGGTATAATTTTATCTTTTTGATAAGAATTGATGGAGTATGCGCTTACTGTTTCTATATAATTTAAAGACGAAACAGTGTGGGGAAGATAAAAATTTGTACAACCAAAAACATTAAGTTTAGATTTTAGATCTATTGGGTCGAAAACATAAAAATCGGTGAAATAAGGAATATAATCGGTGACACCCGCATAACGATCAATGCCATCCCAATGGTAACCGACTATTTTATTGAATTTATTTTTGACTTTTTTAAAGAAATCCAACGGAAACAGATCTGGACGAATGAATAATGCATAATTTAAATTAGGATATTTATCGAGTTCTTCGATTAAATTTTCTGATATTACCTTGGAACGAATTGTCGATTTATATTTTTTATCCTTCAGAAAAGTTTTACGTACTAGGTTCACAATCCTAGTTGAAAGATTAGGGTATTTAAAATTATTATTTATTTTAGAGAGATCTACCACATGATATCCAATCTTGGTAAGCTCATCCTTTATTGCATCTGAAAAACCAAAATCCTCAGGAGCACCAAAGACTAATGTTGTTCGTTCTTGCATTCTTTTAACTTTGAAAACGGACTTGAATGGGTAAAATACGATAACATCTTATATAAAATATCTAGACGTTGACAAAGTTACGATTTTATTTTATTCTGTTTGATTCAAACGGTAATTTTGGAATTCCATCAGCTAAAAAGAATAGGATGAGCGATCGAAAAAAAAGAATTATTCTTGGAATGCCAAGAACGTTCAGTATTTATAAGGTATTGATAAGTAGGCTTGACCAGCTCGGATTTGAGGTGATTGATATTAGCTATGATGATGATGTTTTCAAGTACCGAAATCTTTGGGATAGACTTGTTAACCTGTATCGGAAAACAGTCCTGAAAGACAAAGGGTACAAAAATAGATTGAAGTTTAAGGCATTGGGAGAAAATGTGATGCGGTGCTTGCAGACGATGAAACATCCGACAGATTATTGCTTATTGATTCGACCTGATATTTATCCCGAGGAAATTATTGATCAAATAAAGTCGAAGACAAATAAATTGATCGCTTATCAATGGGATGGCATTGATCGATATCCGGCAGTAAAGCGACTTGTCTCAAAGTTTGATCGCTTTTTTGTATTTGACCATAAAGACGCCAATCGGGAGGATGATAGATTCATTCCAACTACCAATTTTTATTTTGGGCATTTCAATAGGCGTGAAGTAATACCAAAAAAATCTTCTTTCTTTTTTGTCGGAACTTTTATGAAGGTAAGGTGGTCGCAAACTAAAGATGCTGTTGACCTTATTGTGCAAAACAATGGTACACCTAATTTCTATTTATATACTGGAGAGCGGGATTTGCCGGGCGAGTACCAGTTAGCGGGTATCACATATATTAGTTCTCCTTTGGCCTATGAAGAAAATATTCATTTAGCGTTGCAGAATGAAATCCTTGTCGACTTTTTAGTGGATGCTCATAGTGGATTGTCTTTTCGTGTATTCGAAGCAATTGGATACAGTAGAAAGCTGATAACAAATAATAATGAAGTTAAGAGTTATGATTTTTATCACCCGAATAATATCTATGTTTTGGATAATGATGAGCGCACTTTAGGTGAATTTTTGAATGCTCCTTATGCTGAAATTCATCCAGAAATAGTGGATAGATATAATTTTGATAATTGGATATTTCGGATTTTGGAGAATTAAAACAGTATTTTAATCTGGTATACTCCCTAATAGCTGGAGATCATATTTTTAGATTCAAACGTCGAAGAAATTCCAAAAATATGATCTACCCAATGATTAAGGGAATATTTTTGATATAAGCTTGTCGGTATTCTCTGATATGACAAGGTGAAAAATTGATTTTCAATATTGGAAAGATCGTCATTAACAATCAAAAAGTTTTCTGGTTTATAAAAGTCATAGGTCTGAATAGATTGATTATCAGTTATAATCTTTTTTCCGAGAGCCATCGCTTCAAAAATCCGAAAACTTAATCCAGCCTGTCCTTCGCGCATTAAATCGATGATAACTTTGGATTTTTTATACTCTTCTAGTATTTTTTCATTATTTATTGGCTTTTTCCGGAATTCTATGAGCGTTGAACCAACCGGTCTTAATATAAAGTTACGTAGTTTCTCTTTCCATACTTGTTTTCCAACTACAATAATCTTACTCCGTACTTCCAATGCAGATAGACGAACCGTGAGTTTGCGAAGGAGCTTAATACGTCGTTTATCATAGGAAGTAATGTAGAATAAATCATTTTCGATTTCTTCGGCCTGAATGGGTTGTTCTGAAAGATAGTTGTAGTTTGTTATCTTTTCAAAGCCATATTTTTTTACATCTTTGTCCTCAAATGAGTAGATCTTATCAAATAACTTAAGACGGTCCTCTACAGGAAAACGCTCCAGGTTGTCATAGAGATAAGAAATTAAGTAAGGTGTATATGATTTGATCTCTTTGATGGTCTGATAATCTAATGTATGGGGATTTAGAACGAGTATCTGATCTTGGGGACCTAGTTTTTTCAGTGTATTTACTACGTACTCCTGACGTTTTACATGTTTGATGTTTTTATTCAGAAAAATTTTGCTGATTGCATTAGAAGCCCGCTCACCGAAGTTTTTGTATTTATAGGCACCCATATTGATATGTGATGCATCAATACCCTTCTCTTGTAATTTCTTAACAATGTGGTGGTCGTAATTCCAGTAATCAAAGCTTATAATGCAAATCTTCATTTTTTTTCTTCTCTTTTCAATGACTTAAAAGTTTCATGTACACTGAGACTCTGTAAGTAGCAAAGTTGGTATCCTCGTCGCCCATCTAATATTCCTAGTTTCAAAAAGTATGCCTTAAAAAATTTAAAGGACACTTTCGCCAGATGACTTAAGAGTGAGTACCGCTTATTTTTAGCGTATAGTTCTTTCCCTTTAAGCTGACCATAATGGACCATTTTTTCCTTGTAACTCGCGTAGTCTGCGAAGGAATAATGCCATATCTTGTTTTTTAAGCTACCAATCGTGCCATTAACCAGTAATGTCTCGTGCACCTTTTTTTTGGTGTCGTATGTTGCTTTACTTTTTTTGAACAGACGGAAATTCTTATCATTTTGTGTTCCCGAAAAATTAATGCGTTCGCCACAAAAGAAAAATAAACGATACATGTAATACGCGTCTTTTGCTTGCGGATCGTTTATTGTCGATAATATCTCCGTTTGGCATGCTGAAGTCAAACGCTCATCGGCATCCAAAAAAAGCACCCAATCGTTATTCGCATAAGTCAGGGCCAAATTGCGCTGTTTGGTGAAATCCTCAAATTTGTTCTGATAAATTTTCACTTTGGGGTGCAGACCGGATAGCTCAACCGTTCGATCAGTACTGAATGAATCCAAAACGATGATCTCATCTGCAAACTCCATGCTTTTGAGGACTTCTACTATATTATCCTCTTCATTGTATGTAATGATTAAAGCGCTTATTTTTTGACTCAAGGTATACGATATAATTGAAAAATTGGACCATACGCTATTGTAACGTGAAAGCTCACTTATTCGTTACAATTTAGTTGAAAAAATGACATTTAATGTTTTCACAATGTAGATCACCGAGGTGGGCTTTATTGCTTTGTGACAAATATATTACATATTTTTTGTAATAAAATATAAAAAAAATGAAATGTTTGTGAAGTGAATAGGTATTGTTCTGATTAACACTAGACGATTAACTAAATATTAGAAAATACGTGTTTGTAAGGGATATATCGTTATTTTTGCATGTTTTATAGTTTTGAATTTATTTTTACATCACTATACACGCTGTTTATTACCATAATTTAATTTTTATTCCAAGTGGCGATTCCAAAAGTTATCTATCAGACTTTTAAGACCAATAAGATACCCTTGTTGACAAAGTTTTATATTTGGCGATTTCTAAAACGAAATAAAGGCTATACTAGACAGTTTTTTGATGATGCACAAATCGATACGCTCATTAGAGAAAATTTTGATCAACGTACTTACGAGGCCTTCGCGCGGTTGCAGATCGGTGCCGCTAAAGCGGATTTTTTTAGATATGCGGTTTTGTATGTTCATGGCGGTATCTATTTAGATTTAGATAGTGATATTATTGGCGTTTTGGATGAAGTGATTAAACCAGAAGATACGGCGGTTATTACGCATGAGAAGAATAGAAGTCTTTATGCACAATGGGCATTGATCTACGATAAAGGACACCCATTCCTGAAAAAGACGATTGAATTGATCGTACGAAATATCGAGGAAAATAGATATCCACGTGATGTCCATCAGATGACAGGACCAACGGTCTATACGGAAGCAATAAATCGGGTTTTAGAAGAAGATCCTCAGGTTGCCTATCGTCGTATTACCGACGATTATCAAGGACTTTTGAAGTTCAAGTATAAACTAAGTAAGATTCTGATTTATGGCGATCGCTCACTACATTGGAAAAAAATGCAGCTTCGTGTACCTGTGGTCAAACCTAAGGACGATTAGATAGCGACAGCTCTTATTTCTTATATATGCTATGAAGTTGAATTTCAAGAAGATCTTTTTAAAAAATAAGAATGTTAAATTCTTTTATTATTTAAGTGTATTCGGACGACAGCTGAGACCAAAGTTTCTGCTACGGAAAAAGGCCTCGGTGTTGCTGAACAGAGATTTGACCCAGCAGCCTGAATGGGTTCGGTTCCGGATAAACTATTATAATAAACTAGCTCCGCAGCGGTCTTTGTCAATCGATGCAATTCCGATCAAAGATTATAAGATGCCCGAGAATATTCGTGTTTATTATTTTGATAGTAAACAATTTCTTGATTATTTTAATCAGCAACTGAAATTTCAGATCCTTCCAGGTGATATTATTGCTATTCCGGATAAACCTGCCTTAGTGAAAAGTAGGCCAATCGCAGGTGACAATGCCAACTCGGTATTGTTGAACCTGGATAAGAGCCGGCACTTTAACTTTATTACCGACCATATTGCTTTTCGGAAGAAGAAAAATAGACTTGTTGGGAGGAGTGAGTTTGCACAGGCACATCGGGAACTATTTTTTCAACAATACCATAATCATCCATTATGTGATTTAAAAAGAGCGTTCAAGTCATCTGATCCGGATTATCTTTCTATCACAGGGCATTTGTCTTACAAATTTATTCTTGCCCTGGAAGGGAATGATGTTGCAACCAACTTAAAATGGATCATGTCGTCAAATTCCATCGCTGTCATGCCGATGCCGACATATGAAACCTGGTTTATGGAGGGAACTCTACTGCCAGACCATCATTTTATCTGTATTAAAAGTGATTATTCGGATTTGGAAGAAAAGCTACAGTTTTACATCGATCATCCTGAGGCGGCCGAAAAAATAGTAAGACAGGCTAACGCTTATGTGAAATTATTTTTGAATCAGGCACAAGAAAAGTTTGTTTCTCTTCATGTATTGAAGAAGTATTTTATTTCAACGGGCCAATCGATCAACTTATAAGCTGGCGTAAATGTTAGCCATTTGTTTGGCAACATGTTCATCATTAAACTTCTGCACAAAGTCCAGTCCCTTTTCGATCATTTCATTGCGCTTGGATGAATCGACAAGCAGCGTCGCTATGGCATGCTTTATCTCTGCAATATTTGTAGGGTCAATATAGCAAGATGCCGGCCCCCCAGCTTCTGGGAAGACGCCCATTTTACTGGTGATCACAGGTGTACCAGAGTAAAGCGCCTCTATAATAGGAATGCCAAAGCCTTCATAAATTGAGGGATAAATGAAAATCGTTGCCGATGCATAGAGAATGGCCAATTCTTCCATCGCTAACCCTTGGAAAAAGAAGATCCTATTCTCCATGTTGTTATGTCGGATATAATCCATGATCTCTCGGTGATAGCGAGTTGGTTTTCCTACAATAACAAGGGGAATATCGATGTCTTTAATCGCTTTCACTGTTGGTAAGATATTCTTTCTCGGTTCAATCGTTCCAACATTTAATAGAAAATCCTTTGGTAATTTTAACTTGTTTCTAAGTTCCGTCTTCTGCTCTTCAGTTTTGATAGTTTTGAATGATTCATGACATCCCTGATAAACGACATCAATTTTTTCTTCGGGTATATGAAAGAGTTCGACAATATCGTTTTTAGTACATTCGCTTATGGCAACGATACGATCAGATGCCTCGCAGGCATGCTTGAATTTCTTCTTATAAATCCAACGATCAATTGGATGATAAAGTTCAGGATGTCTCAAAAAAATTAAATCATGAATGGTAACAATAGATTTAATATGTGCCTTTGCTAAACCTAATGGAATTTCACCAGACAGTCCATGGTAAATATCAACTTTATCTTTTTTCAAATCCCGAACAATACGTTGATTACGCCAGAGATTAGGCCAAGTAGTGTTGATAAAACCCTGTGGCAACCGGATATTTTTTTGAGATGCTGGTTGATTGATATATTGATCACCAGTTTTTGGTGTATATTTCAGATACTCATTTTCGGGAGCATACTTTTCGAGTATACGAATGAGGTCGCGACTATAATTTCCCAGACCGGTTTTGTTTAAGAAATAGCGTTTTGCATCGAATCCTATTTTCATTCTATTGCTCTTATTTTTTCAATCACCATTTCTGATGTAATTAAATCGATCGCCTCTATACCATCACAGTTACACGGCTTATTGCCGTACACCGAACTCGGTCTATTGGGGTGCTCAACTTGGATGCAATCTGTTAGCTGCTGCCCATAACCTGTGAATCCAGCATAAGGATGCGTTGCTCCCCACAAAGAAAGACACCTTACGCCCATTAACGATGCCATATGAAGTCCGGAAGAGTCCATACTGATTATGAGATCTAGGTTCGAAATCAAATCCAGTTCCTCCCGCAGCGAGAATTTGCCTATGGTATTATAGGTGTTGGGAAATCGCTCGGTCCAGTTTTGGGCAATTAGGAACTCTTGTTCGCCACCGCCGAACAACAAAACATCGTAGCCATTGTGCGTGAGTTCGTCTATCACATTTTCCATTTTGGTTTGAGGGAAAATCTTATAATGATGTTGTGCAAATGGGGCAATGCCAATTTTCTTTCGATCGAAATTCGCGAACATATTAAATGCAGCTTTGGGTACATCCTGCAAATTAGGCGCCAAGTTGTTACTGAGCTCAAATTTGAAGCCTAATGCACGAAATACATCTGCATAGCGCTCTACGGTTAGTTTCAGTGGAACTTTAATCTTGTTGTTTTCCCGGGTTAAGGCTTTTTTTTCTTCCCGCCCTTTGTCAAGCTGCTTTACTTTTACGCCCGATAAGGAAAATAATAGATCAATTACACGCGAACGCAAATTGAAATGTAAGTCCGCAATAGCATCTGCGCCGTACTGTGCTAGCTCTTTCTTTAGCCTGACCAAACCAAAAAAACCTTTATGAATTGTTTTGGGCTCAATGGCGTGAAACCGTATGTTTTTTATTCCATCAAAAAATGGTGCAAAGAATTGCCTGCTGACCATAATAATTTCTACATCAGGGTACTGAATGCAGAATTCTTTCAATACGGAGGCAACCATGGCAACATCACCCATAGCTGAAAATCGCGTTACTATGATCCGTTGCGGTAAGGACATGTTTTATTTTCCTGAAGAATATAGGACAGGGTTCAATGAAGGGTCGTTATACATTTTCATCTGTTTATAAACCTTCATGTATTTGTCGCCAGATGCGATTGCGGTCATCAATTCATCAATACTTTTGGACAAATCTTTCCGTTGTTCCAATAAAACGTTCAGCTTTTCTTGGCAGGAAATGATATGTGCTTCGGAAGCATCTGTGCGCAATGTTTCCTGCTCCATGTGGTAGATTTTTAACGCCAGAATGGAAAGTCTATCAATAGCCCAGGCCGGACTTTCAGTATTGATTGTTGCTGTAGGGCTCGCCTCTATATCTTGAAATTTTTGTAGAAAATAACTATCAATATACTCTACGGTATCTGTGCGGTACTGATTGGATTCATCAATACGTCTTTTCCAGTATAAGCCTTCTTGGGGTTCAATTGAGGGATTACGTACCACATCTTCCATATGCCATTGCACCGTGTCAATCCAGCATTTTAAATAGAGGAGATGTTCCAGGGATTGTTTGTCATACGGATTTTGGATTGGATGATCAATCTGGTCGTATACGTGGTAATCCTGGATAGCACGCTGAAAAATTGGATTTGCTATTGCACTAATCATGGTACAAACTTAGATAAATTGCTTTTTATATGCAATTTAATTGCGCTTTACATAAAAAACAATTTATTGGTCTCTCCTCAACCGTAGATAATACTTTTATTGAGGAAATATAAAATATATTATGGAGTTATTCTTACTATTCAACGCAGACATTAAGGGAATGAATTAGACGATAGACTTATTAAAATGAAAGAAGTTTCCTGTTTTCTAGAATGCCGAAAGTAATAAATCAGGAAAGATACCTAAGATCAATACGGCTACGGTACATAAGATTCCAATACACAAGAGTACCATATTGAACTTAACTCCTGGAGATCCCGTATTTTCTCTTAAAAATGCATTCAGTGGTATTTTAAAATAATAAAATAGGGAAATGACAGATGTCAATGCACCAACTAGGAGCAATGCCAATAAACCAAAGGATTGGAAGTTTTGGTATTGTTCGAACACTTTGGAAAAGACCAAAAGTTTTCCAACAAAACCTGCAGTAGGGGGTAGCCCCACCAAAGCGATTAAAACAATTGAAAAGGAGGTGAACAGCAGTGGGTACTGCTTTCCTAAGCCGCGATACGATTCAATTGAAGTATTTTCTAAACTAGCTTCCAAAGCATCAATAAAGATGAATACCGCAATATTCATCAAAGCGTATATGGATAGATAAAATAACAGCACATTTGATTCATTATTTTGATAAACCAATACAGCCATAAGAAGTATCCCCGTATGACCAATAGAAGAATAGGCCATCATCCTTTTGGCATCGTGTTGGCGTAAAGCGGCTAAATTACCAATCAGCATCGTTGCAATGGCGATCGCAATAATCACATAAGTCAAGAAATCACTAAAATAAAAGGACACGTTAAGCCAGGCTGAAAGTATCTTGGATAATAGCACAACAACAGCAATTTTGGGTACTGTAGCGAGATAGGTTGTAATCACTGTTGGGGCACCCTGGTAAACATCCGGACTCCAGACATGAAAAGGGAAAAAACTCAGTTTGAAACCAATACCTGTCAACAAAAATAGTAAAGCAATGCTGATCATGATCTGGGGTGCTTCCATCAAGCCGGCAATGTGGCTTGGTGCATCAAAATTCAGGTTTCCCGTGAAACCGTATAATAAAGACAAACCATAGAGCATAACCGCAGCACAGATGGATCCGAACAGTACATATTTTAAAGCAGCTTCCGATTGAACTTTTGTTGAAGAGAAATAGCCAACCATAATATAGGAGCTGATCGAAACTGTTTCCACTGCAATAAAGATCATCAACCAGTTACTCGACATAGTCAGCAGGTTCAAGCCAAGGGTTGCGGTCAGTAGTACGGCGTATAGGTCACCTAAGGGGCGGTCTTGATGGCGTTGTTGAATGAATATACAAATGAGAATTGTTGACAACAGGATAATCAAACGTGCGGCTACAGCAAATGCATCAATATGGATCATATCAAAGAAGCCTGTTGCCTCTACCTTACTGAGTCCCTGGCCCACAAGGTAACAACCACTGAGCAATAGCCCAATGAGGGTGATGACAAAAGAGGTATGCTTCCAGTGTTTGTCAATAAAAAGACTAGCGAGGATAGTACCAATAAAAGTGACGATCAATGTCAGTTCGGGCTTAAAATAAGGAACGCTTACGATAATCTGATCGATGAAAGAACTGATATATGGACTAAATGCAAGCATGCTGAATTAGATAAATTGTTGGATAAAACTCACGAGATTCAGAACACTGGCATTTAGGTTGTTAAATACTAATGCCGGCATAATTCCAAGTAATAGCGCAAGCGCTAGGGTAGGAAATAAGATCACTTGTTCCCGTAAATTGACGTCTGTAAGTGCATTACTCCAGGAGTCTCCGCCTTTTAAGCGAATTTGTCCAAAGAACATGCGTTGCAGTGTCCAAAGTAAATAGGCTGCACTTAATAGGATACCTATGGATCCCGCTAGTGCCATCCAGCGCGGTAATCCAGTTCCTATACTCGCGGCATTGAAGGAACCGATAATGACAAAGGCTTCGCCAATAAAAGCTGAAAAGCCGGGCAGGCCTAGGGACGCAAAAAATGCGACAGCGACATAACCTGTGTATTTGGGCATAATTTGAGCTAGGCCACGGAAACTATAGATATTTCTGTCGTGTACACGGTCATAGACCACGCCGACAAGGAAAAAGAGTGCCGCAGATAAGAATCCATGCGAAATCATCTGAAACATGGCGCCAGAAATACCTTCTGCAGTCAGCGATGCAACACCAAGCAGCACAAAGCCCATATGTGAAACCGATGAATAGGCAATCATTCGTTTCAGGTCTTTTTGTGATAAGGCATTCAAAGCCCCATAAATAATGGAAACAACACCGATTAACCCAAGCCACCAATTGGATAAGGCTGCCATATCGGGAAAGATGCTGTAACAGATACGGATGATACCGTAACCACCAATTTTGAGGAGAATACCGGCAAGAATAATAGATACTGGTGTTGGCGCTTCAACGTGCGCATCCGGTAGCCAAGTATGTAGCGGAACAATGGGTACTTTAATGGCAAAGGCAAAGAAGAGCACAATGAAACCGACCAGACGAGCGGAAATGCCCAAAATCTCCTGATAACCTTCCCAGCCGAAAATAGAACCCTCAAGATAATTCTGTGGATTCATCATATAGATCATGTTGAAGGTATGTGCTCCAGTCAAGGGGTTGATTACTGAAAAATACAATCCGACGATAATCAACAACATAAATACAGACCCGAATAGGGTATATAAAAAGAATTTTATAGCTGCATATTCGCGTCTTGCACCCCCCCAGATACCGATCAAGAAGTAGAGTGGCAGTAACATGACTTCATAAAACAAATAGAATAGGAAGAAATCCAATGCGCAGAAAATCCCCATAACGGCCATATTAAGTACCATGAGCAAGGCAAAATATCCCTTCGGACTTTTCTGAATATTCCAGGAGGCACCTATAGCCATCAGCATAACGAATGCACTCAGCAATAACAAGGGCATGGAGATCCCGTCAATACCAATAAGATAATCAATTTCTAGTTTTCCTATTGATCCTAAATCTAACCGGATCCAGGAAAGCTGTTCAACAAATTGATAGCCCGCTAGATCTTGGACTCCTGTTTTGCTTGCATCAAATTGTGCATAACATATTCCGGCCAGTACAAATTGTATTGCTGTGAATGCTAAAGCAATATATTTGTAACTCGATTTATAGCGTGTTGGTAAGGCGAGAATGAGCGCCGTAGCCAATAGCGGTAAAAATATCAATAAGGATAGAATAGGCATTTCCTAAAAAAATATAAGATAAATTAAACCAAGTAAAACTAATAAAAAGACGGAATACAATGCTGTCTGTATCTTTCCATTTTGGACCAAGCGAACTTGATTGCCTGTCCAATAGGCTACAGTAGCAACCGTATTAACAAAACCATCTACAATATATTTATCTATCCACACACTTAGCTGTGAGAGGGATAAGACGATAAACTGAATCAAAGAAACGAAAGCGTCAACGATGTGACGATCAAACCAATAACAGAACTGCGCTAATTTTAATATGCCATTCACAAAGACTGCTTGGTAAAATTCGTTGATATAACCCTGGTTGAAAGCGGCTTTTAATGCCTGGCTAGCGGGGTTTAACGGGTATTTATTTTGTACATACCATTTCCAGCCGATGATCCAGCCAATAACCGAACCAAGGAGCAGTATTGCAGGGATAATAAGGTGTGCACTATGGCTTGGTGCAAAAGCATATTCATCCAATAAAAGGCCGTCCATCAACCAGGAATCATGATAAGAAAACGGATTGAATGAGAATACCGGGAATAGACAGAATAGTCCCAAAACAAACATGGGGATCAACATGGTCTTTGGGGCTTCATGTAGTGGATGATCCAGTAGTTTGCCCTGAAGCTGTTTCAACAGTCTGAACTCTCCAAAAAAGGCTTTAAAGAGCAGACGACCGATGTAGAAAGCCGTTAAAATACTTACTAGAATTAAAATCGCGGGTATGATAAGGTATAAGTTACCTTTTGAAAGAGCCCATTCAAAGGAAGAGATGACGATACTGTCTTTGGATAGATAACCTGAAGTCAAAGGGAATCCTGCAAGTGCTAGCGAAGCTATACACATCAGCACGAAGGTTTTTGGCAAATATTGACGTAGCCCGCCCATATTCCGTAAATCCTGCGGATCAAAGTCCAATTGGCTATGTGCTTTGAGATGGGCCATTTCATGAATGACAGCTCCTGCAGAAAGAAACAACAGGCACTTAAAGAAGGCATGCGTAGTCAGATGAAATAAAGCAGCATCCCATGTTCCAATGCCAATGCCAACCATCATAAAACCAAGCTGCGATATGGTCGAAAAAGCAAGAATACGTTTGATGTCGTATTGGCCAAGTGCGAAGTATGCGGCCAAAGCAGCGGTTATTGTACCGATGATGGCAATAAATAATAAGGCAGATTCATTAAATAATGGAAATACAGTAGCCAAAAGGAATACACCTGCAGCAACCATGGTCGCGGCGTGAATCAATGAGGATACGGATGTAGGACCTTCCATGGCGTCAGGAAGCCATACATGTAATGGAAATTGTGCAGATTTAGCCATCGCTGCCAAGAAAAAGGCTAATCCTGCAATGGTAAGCCAAATCTGAGGTAAGCTATTGACTGGAGATATCCATAATCCTTGGGCGATTGTGGATTGATAAATTAAGCCATTGTCTCCAAAGAGATCGATTAAATTGAGGGTTTTGAACTGTGTAAATAGGATCGCAAGCCCAATTAGAAAACCGAGGTCGCCGATGCGATTGACCAAAAATGCTTTTTTATTGGCTTGTACAGCTGTTTCACGTGTGAACCAGAAGCCGATGAGGAGATACGATGCAAAACCGACTAATTCCCAAAAAACATACATCAATAGGAGGCTGTCCATAATAACCAATCCCAACATCGCAAAACAGAATAAGCTGAGATACATCCAATAGCGGTGAATACCTGAATCGCCATGCATATAGGCCCTGGAGTATATATGTACGGGTAGGGCAATGGTCGGTACCAAAAAAAGCATCAACGTGCTCAAATTGTTCAGCAGGATACCAACTTTAAATGCTGTTTCACCAATAGTGAACCAGCTTACTTGCATTGATACTGCCGGATTATTCCATATAGAGAACCAGGTCAATCCACCAGCGATAAAACTGAGGATAATAGCCGTGAGAGAAACTAGGCCCGACTGATCGCGTTTGCCTGCTATTGCTTGATATAGGAATGCCACAAATGGCGCTGCCAAGGTAAACAGTGCGGTCAGAAGGGGCGATATGTGAACAAATTGATCCAATGCTTATTTGTCTTTTAATTGGTTTATCTCATCCGGATTAATGGTTTTGTAATGCCGATAGACATTTAATACAATAGCCAATCCAACAGCGACTGCAGCCGCTGCGAGAACAATGGCAAATAATGCGAAAATTTGCCCACCATAACTGACCTTGTCGTATTTTCCAAAAGCAACAAAGTTCAGGATGGCGGCATTGATCATCAATTCAATACCCACCAGAATCATGATCGCATTTTTCTTGGAAAGTACAGTATAAAGACCAATGCAAAAGATGCAGGCACTGACAACTAAGAAATGCGTCAGCGTAATCATATTGTACGCTCCTTTCTGGATAGATGTGAGGCTCCGATCAAGGCCATCATCAAAAACACGGATATAATTTCAAATGGTAAAACGTAAAAGGTCATAAAACGTAAACCAATCTGATGAATGTTATTATCTGTTGCGACAATCTCGGTGTTATTTTCCCTAGCTTGTAAAATCCACGCAGATGGTGCTTGTTGCCATTCAACAATGCCGTATAGCATAAGCAATAGAAAGCCAAGTACGATGGGAACCGTCTGCCACTTAGGCATGGTTAAGAATGAACCGCTGCTATCCTGAAGGTCTTTCAGGAGTTCTTTGTTGGAGAGCATAAAGGCAAATAACATCAATATGAGCACGCCTCCGACATACACCATAATTTGCGTGATAGCTACAAAATCGGCTAAAGCAAATAAGTAGAGTCCTGCCATAGCAAATAACACAATAAAAAACAGGAACAATGCACGCGCGATATTTTTAAGATTGACCAGTAAAAGTGCTGAACCGATTGCTAGGGTAGCAAAGGCGTAGAATAAAATACTTTCCATCTTTTATTTTTGCTTTGCTGCCTCCTTTTCAGCTTGAAACTTGGTCCACTCTGCTTTGCGCTGTGCGACCTCACTATCGGTCATATCTGAAAAACCATAGATAAGATCGGTCAGTTTTTGAGAACTGCGGTCATATTCATTGGTCATGGTAATACATTCCGTCGGACATACCACAGTACAAAGGCCACAGTACATACATTTGGCCATATCAATATTGAATTTGGCCGGATATAGTCTTTTAACGCTGCCATCGGAAGTTTTTCCAATCGCTTCCGGTGATTTGATGGCTTCGATTTCGATGCAGTCGACAGGACAAGCCTTTGCGCATAGATCACATACAATACAGTCCTCGATATCGACTTGCAATTGATAGCGGGCAACTTCGGGGATTGGCATTTTTTCACGCGGGTATTGTACGGTGACAATACCTTCTTGTTGATCAAAGTAATTGTCTTTCTTGATATTCAATTCTGTTCGCGAACGTCGGGCACCAAACAAGTGCTTAACAGTCAAAGATAAACCCTTGATTGCCGTACGAAATGCATGCGAAGCTGTTTTAAATATCATATCCTATGCTATAACTAAAATTCGCCAAATTGCAGAGATGGCCATACAAAGAAAAGCCAGCGGTGTCAATACTTTCCAACATAAACTCATCAGCTGGTCTGCACGTAACCGTGGTAATGTCCATCGAATCCACATTTGGATACCAACAATAAATAATGATTTGGCTAATGTCCAAAATATTCCCCACACTAAACCTGTGGTCCAATCGGCCAAGCGTATTGCACCTATGTTTGGTAATGGTGTATTCCAAGCGCCTAAGAAGAGAACAACTCCCAACATCGATACCAAAAACATCATGGCATACTCGGCCAAAAAGATAAAGGCAAATTGTATGCCCCCATATTCTGTATGGAAACCACCAACTAATTCAGATTCGGCTTCCGGGATATCAAAGGGTGCACGATTACACTCGGCAAGGGTAGCAATAAAGAATATGATGTAGGTAATAATCAAATGTGGGGCCTGAAAGATGTTCCAGGCGAAAAGGCCTCCGATCTCATTGACTTCCCAAAAACCAAAGAATTTAATGCTTCCATGAGTTAGAATTCCTTGTCCAATAGCAATTTCATTCAAATTTAGGGTCTGGGTTAGCATCACTACAGCAATCAGCGAAAGGCCTACCGGTATTTCATAGGATACCATCTGTGCAATGGCACGCATGGAACCCAATAAAGAATATTTGTTGTTAGATCCCCAACCTGCCATTAAAATGCCCAAAGCATCAATGGAGATGATGGCCATAATAAAGAACAAGCCTGTATGTGTATCCGCTGGGATAAAATCTTTGGCCCAGGGAATAACGGCAAAACCTGTAAATACAGCAACGAAAATAACGATAGGAGCAACTCTAAAGAGTATTTTATCGGCCGATGAGGGGGTAATTAATTCTTTTTGTAATAATTTGAGAATGTCGGCAATCGTTTGGAGACTGCCATACTTTCCTGTTTCCATCGGTCCTAGACGATCTTGTACAAATCCCGCGATCTTACGCTCGGCATATACTGCAAATAAGGTAAAGGCTGCTATAAAAGTGAAAATAGCAATGGGAACCAAGATATGTAGTATTGTTTCTAACAAGTCTTATTTATAATGATTTTTAATAAGAGACCAATGAATACGCAAACTTAACGAAAAACAGGGAATTTAGATAAGGAAAAATTAAAATATACTTAACAAGTAGATTATCGTGACAATAACGTAACGACGGTGCATCCTATAGTGTTCGAGTGGGTGGTTTCGGACAGCTGTAAAGTTCTCCATGTTGGTTGGGGTAGAAATAAAAAAAGCATCCCCGAGGGATGCTTTTTAAGGATATAAATCGAAATCGGATTAGCGATTTGAAAATTCAACGTAGTCGCGTTCTGTGTGGCCAACGTATACTTGTCTAGGACGACCGATAGGCTCTTTGTTTTCACGCATTTCTTTCCATTGTGCAATCCATCCTGGTAGACGGCCTAAAGCAAATAATACGGTAAACATATCTGCTTTGAAACCTAATGCGCGGTAGATGATACCTGAATAGAAGTCAACATTCGGATAAAGTTTTCTGTCGATGAAGTATTGGTCATTCAATGCTGCTTCTTCGAGTCTTTTAGCGATATCCAATACCGGATCTTGAACGCCTAATTTTTCCAAGATGTCATCACATGCTTTTTTGATGATCTTAGCACGAGGGTCGAAGTTTTTGTAAACACGGTGACCGAATCCCATCAGACGGAAAGGGTCGTTTTTGTCTTTTGCTTTAGCAAGATATTTTTCAGCATCACCACCATCATTTTTAATGGCCTCCAACATCTCGATTACAGCTTGGTTTGCACCACCATGTAATGGTCCCCATAATGCATTGATACCCGATGCAACAGATGCATAAAGGTTTGCATTGGATGAACCAACGATGCGAACAGTAGATGTTGAACAGTTTTGCTCATGATCAGCATGTAAAATCAACAATTTGTGCATGGCGTCAATCACCACAGGATCGAATGTTTTTTCATCATTCACTTCTCCAAACAGCATGTTTAGGAAGTTGTCAATGTAACCAAGGTTGTTTTTTGGATAAACGACAGGATGACCCAATGATTTCTTTTGAATCCAGGAAACGATCGTTGGCATTTTTGCCAAAAGATTGATGATCGTTTGATCCTCTTCTTCGTCAGTTAAGTTAGGATTTAAAGATTCTGGGTAAAATGCCGATAATGCGCCTACTAAACACGAAAGTTGGCCCATTGGGTGAGATTTGGATGGGAATCCAGCGAAGAAGTTTTTCATGTCTTCGTGAATCATCATTTGCTTTTTGATGTCAGCTCTGAATTTTTCCAATACCTCTTTTTTGGGAAGTTCTCCATAAATCAACAAATAAGCAACTTCCAAGAAAGTCGATTTCTCTGCCAATTGTTCAATTGGATATCCTCTATATCTCAATATGCCTTTTTCACCGTCAAGGAAAGTAATCGCACTTTTCGTTGCACCTGTATTTTTGTATCCTGGGTCTAACGTAATAAATCCGCTTAGATCTCTTAATTTCGAAATATCAACTGCTTTTTCATTTTCAGTACCGACAATGACCGGAAGGTCATACGAAGTGCCGTCTAAATTTATAGATGCTTTATCTGACATGTTTATATATATCTTATATCTGATTTGTTATGCTAATCTCACAAATTTAACTATTTGATATTTAAAATTGAAAGTTCTTTTGGAATTAAAATGACATGACTGCGTCATTTTGGATAATATTCACGAATTATTTACTTAAATAAGCAAATAATTTATTCAAATTTAACATTATCTTATTCTGCAAAAATATCAATCTATTTTTCGTTGCGCAACCTTTCCTTTGTCTTCGTAGTTGCCCTGTTTGCCCGATCCGAAAAAAGGTAGTATGACAAAACAAACCAGAATAATGGACGTTAGTGTCAAAATTCCTGTAGTCCACAATATTTTGCTGAAGTTTTCCGCCTCCAATAGCTTAATACCCCAAAGTCCCAAAAGGAAATAGGTGGCAACGAAAAGGATCACCAGGGTGAATAATATGCCGAATATATATTTCATAGCTGAATTAATTTATGGGTTGTGAATGGATTGACCTCAGTATATTGAGCTGAATCGTACCGATTTACATTTTAAAAGGTCTCATGGGATAGCTATCACTTTTAAGGTTGAATCTCCCGTAATACACTAGATTTTATTGAGAATCTGTTTTTTTAATGTGTCGAATTCTTCTTGGGTAATGATATTCTCACGAAGCAGCAGCTGTAGCTTTTGGAGTTTCTCGACAAAGTCACCCTCTTGCTGAATATGATCTTTGATCTCCTCTTTTTGAAGGTCGAATTGCTTTCCGAGTTCCATACCGACTCCCAGTTGTGCACCTACACCAGCAATTCCGCCTTCATTTTTAGCTGCGTCGCGTAGTGCCCGTAATTTTTCTAATTCAACATAGCTCAGACCTGCCTGTAGCGCTGCTTGATTTTGTGTGCTTAAATCGGCGATTTCTCCAATTCTTCGTTGTGTATTGGCATCAAATTGAGTTCCTAGGATTTTGAAATCCGTAATGTCGAGACCAAGGTCATTAAAGTCTTGTGTAACCGCGGTCTTGATGTCGTTGGAAAGTAATCCCAGTTGACTGTCAATCTCATTGTAACCCAGTTTCTTTTGTGCAATCTGCGCGATAATTTGTTGGGGGATCCGATTATTGATGATGTCTTGAATAACAGCTGTGTTAACCGTATTTTGATTCGCCACAATGTTTTTATAGAAATGTACAGGTTCCTTGATGAGGTAAGAGAACGTACCATTCAAGCCGATTTCTATCGGTAAATTGTAATGGGGGTCGATATATTTAATAGGTGTTCCCGTTCCCCAAGATTGATTGACAATAGCGGCTGTACGGAAAAAGTAAATGTAGAGCTTATGTTCTGATTCAAAATTTTGCCGCAAACGTGCTAAAGTAGTAAAGAATGGATGGTTGTCCGTTTTCAGATTGTATGTGCCTGCCTCGGTCAGCAAGTTTTCACCTTTTCCTTCGTAGACGAGGATGCAGCCCTGCCCTGGAGCAAGGATCAGCTTACTGGAATTTTTGATCTCATTCCTTTCAGATGGAAATTTATACCATAATATTCGGGGATCCTGGTTTTTCCACTCAATGACCTCAGAAAGCTGGTTGTTAAAAAGATTAAATAGTCCCATAGTGTTTAATTTAGTGTGTCGAATTTGGGGTTATACCCTTCAAACTTGTTGATTTGTTTGCCATTATTATCAAAATAATAATAGTTGCTCCCGTCTTTTACAATAAAACCATCCTTTAACAGGCATCCATTTCCATAAATGGACTTTAGGTCTGTGCTGATCGTTTTTTGTATGGCCCCCGTTGTTATATCCAGCAACTGGATCTGTAGGGGGTCGTCCTCAGCAGGTGTCGGCTTATACGCAATGAGAAGTGTTTTGTCATTTTGAGCAACCACTACGGGCTGGAAGTAAAGTCTGCCCGGTGTAAAGTCTTTGAAACTGATCAGACGGGCTCCTTTAAATTGCCATGGATTTATCAAGACCTTTTTGTATGGATCGCGGTCGGTAAAAATACCTGATCCGCCGTAATCCTTATCCCAGGAAAAGCGTGGGCTATCTTTGGGAAATCCATATTGATATTGGTAGCTGTACTGGATTAACTGAATTTTTTCTTCTGGGTAATAACTTGATTTACTTGAAAAGGTGAATTCCGTTTTTGTTGTTGGGTTGGGCAGCTTTTTCCTTCTTTCATCGTACAGTTGTTTATCGGGAATAGATTTGTTAATTAAGGGGTAATAAGCTAGGTTTTGTCCTTCATTGTTGACAATCTGATAGGCAGAGCCATAGTCTTCGTATTTAAATTCAACTTTAGCGATGCCCGTGCTTAAAGATGGAGCAACTTTTACATAGTTCTCTAGGACACTTTTATAAGTGAGTGTATTTCTGTCCAGCTGATAAATATATTTGGATTTGACGATGATATAAAGATGCTGATCTTCAAATACCTGAAGTTTGACGTCGCTGCTCGACAGTTCGACGGGAGTTTCCATCAAAGTCTTAACCCATTCTTTCTTACCAGTTTTTGGGTCGAAGAGCCCAATATACACCTTATTGTCCTTGCCTTCGTCCATTCGACCCCTGAAGGTTCCGACATTACCGACGACGACGATATGTGGCGTATTATCTTTATCCAAAAATAGCATGTTACTTGCGTAATTCCATTCCAGCGGTTGGGCTTCTTCTTTTTTCTCTGCTGTATTGGAAGTGCTGTAAGTTGAATAATTAGACGCTGGCTTTTTGGAAAATAGAGCACTTAAGGTTCCAATGACAAACATCAGCGCAATAAAGCCCACAACAGCAAATAATACAATCCGTATGGCTTTATATTGATCTTGGTTGTTGCGTGGGTAGTTATAGTTGTGGTTGATATTGATGTCATCACTATCCAGAAAAAATTCTGTTCCACAACTATCGCATTTGTAATAATCGGGGCGTAGTGTGGTGATTTTTATACTACCACAATGCGGACATTTGATCGCTTTGATATTTTTGGCCATTTATCTTTCTTGTATTTGTTTAAACCATCTCCTTTTGGAGTGAACGGTGCGACTGATTGCTATCAATTTCACACAGCGAAAACTCCTGTTTTTTCCATTGATGAAGCGATTTATGAATGAATTTAGAATTAAAATAAACGTATAACAAATTTTTTGCCAGCTAACTTATATTCGTCGGATTTGAGTTTAAATGCGCAGGAAATGAGCTATTTCTTTTTTTTAAGGGGTTACAAAGTCCCTATTTGCGTGAAGATCACAAAGGCAATAAAAAATATTTTTTGTATTTACGAATTATTCGTAGATTAGTAGTAGATTAGAAAAAGGAAGATAAAGATATGGAAAAATTAACAGCACAGGAAGAGCAGGCAATGCAATCGATTTGGAGCCTCAATGGAGGTTTTATAAAAGAGATCTTGGATAATGTAAAAGGTGAGAAGATGCCTTATACGACTTTGGCTTCGACAGTAAAGAATCTGGAGCGCAAGGCTTTTGTGAAGGCAGTACGCTATGCCAATGCCAAACGCTATGAGCCGATGGTGAGTGAGGAAGATTATAAAGCT
Source organism: Sphingobacterium sp. UBA2610 (assembly GCF_002339225.1). Taxonomy (NCBI): domain Bacteria; kingdom Pseudomonadati; phylum Bacteroidota; class Sphingobacteriia; order Sphingobacteriales; family Sphingobacteriaceae; genus Sphingobacterium; species Sphingobacterium sp. UBA2610. Next base: position 3,897 of record NZ_DDKA01000031.1, on the reverse strand, counting down.
AAGTTTATGAATTCCTTTGTGGGAGATTATTTCAAAAATTCCTATAAGGAAATGGTTTCCTTTTTTGTACAGGAAGAAAAACTGACCGCCGATGAGTTAAAGGAGATTATGGACATGATTAAGCATAATAAATCTTAATGGCATGGAAAGTCTACTAACCTATGTTATACAAGTCAATCTGTTGTTGGGTATTATCTATCTGGGATATATTGGACTGTTGAAAGGCTTGACATTCTATTTTTTAAATAGAGCCTACTTTTTAGTGGGAGGACTATTTGCTTTTCTGTATCCATTTTTGGATTTAAAGTCTTTGTTTGTACAGCGTGGATTGAATATAGGGGTGGTAGGCGAGCAGATTTCGCTTTATATGATGGAACCGGAGGTTCAACGGCAGCTGACGTTAGGAAGGTTGGTGGAAATCGTTTTTGTGGCCGGTGCCGTTTTATTGTTCTTAAAATTTGTATTTCAATTATTGAGTTTATTGCGAATTCATCTGAATTCGAGGTCCGATCAATGGCGGACGTATCTATTTCGGAATGTACTGATTCCTATTGTTCCGTTTTCGTTTTTGAATAAAATCTATGTCAACAAAGACCAGCATCTGGATGCTGAGCTAAAAGATATTTTTAAGCATGAGGATATTCATGTGAAAGGCCTTCACAGCTTGGATATTTTATTGTTTGAAATGATATTGGTGTGTTGTTGGTACAATCCTTTCGTCTGGCTCATGCGCAGGGCCATTCGCCAAAATTTGGAGTTCCTGACTGATCAACAGGTCCTCGATAAAGGAATTGACAAGCAGACGTACCAATACAGCCTATTGAATGTGTCCAAAAAGGGCACTTCAGTAGGATTGAGCAATCAATTTAATTTTAAACTTTTAAAACGTCGTATTATGATGATGAACAAGAAGCGATCATCGAAAATAGAGCTTAGTAAATACGCCTTTCTTTTACCCATATTTTTGTTGGCGGGAGCAGCATTTACAGTAAGTAAAGCGGAGGGTAGTATTGAGGGGGTCGTTGAGAAGGCAAATGAAACTGTATTACCTATTCCGTTGCCAACAGTTGATTTAAGATCTCAGACAGATCAATCAAATATGAAGGCTACTTCGTTAACGGATACTTTGGCTAAAGCACATCAAGTGGAGACAAAAGATTTTACGGAAATCAAGAGATCCGCTATTGATTTCTCTAAAGATCAAAAGTATTTTGTGGATAATAAATTGGTCTCTAAAGCAGAGTTTTTGGCTATTCCTGAAGGAAAACTGGCAAAGTACTGGTTTTCGAATGATAGTGATCTGATCAAGTATCGGACGAAGTCTTCAATTGATATTGCTGGCGGAGCAGTTTTGGCCAATACTGTCGAGATGCAACAACATTCGGATATAGCGCAAAAGAAATTGCGCTGTGTTATGAATGGTATTGTGCAGGAAAAAACGTTTACTGTAGATGATATCGATCCAAATGCTATAGCGTCAGTCTCGGTATTACAGGGTAAGGCTGCTATTGATAAGTATGGTGAAGATGTTGGGAAAGATGGCATCCTTGAAGTGGAATTGAAAGAAGGAGCTCATATTGGTAAAGACGCGACTAGATTGAAAGGAAATACTATTGGGATAGAGGTTCGTGCCAATGCAGACCCTAGAAGTGAACCGCTTTATATTGTGGAAGGAAAGGAAGTTAATTCAACCATTATGTCTGCCATTCCGGGGACGGAAATCCAATCGATTGATGTGATTAAAAATAATGCTGCATCAATATATGGTGAAAAAGGGAAGAACGGAGTTATTCTTGTTAAGTTGAAGAAAAATGGTTCACCAAAGATCACAAATCAGACCCTTACTTTTACTTATGATAAAAAAGAAGATGCAGGTAACGTTGACAAGATGAAGGTGAATGGAAACCTCTCGGAAGTTGTTGTAATGGGTTATAAAAAAGAAGATGCGAACGAACCCGAGCTCAAGGGCCGAGCGCAGGGAATCCCTGGAAATATCATCCGATTGACAGATGATGGATCTGGAAAAGTCGCTGCCCGTAATATTAAATTTCGCAGAGTTCATGGAGCTAAGGGCAATCCACTATTTGTTGTCGACGGAGAAATTGCCGCAGACAAAAAAATCAAAGATTTGGATCCGAATACAATTGATAACATTACGATCTTAAAAGATCAAAATGCTACTGCACTATATGGTGATCAGGCGGATAATGGCGTCATCATTGTGAACACCAAGTCTTATGTAAAGGAACACCCTGAAATATCTTCTGATGTAAAGGACCGTCTATCGGGAAAAGTGAGAAAAGTAATTAAGACTGAGTTGGGGAAGGAACAAGGTGAAGCGATTAAGAAATAGACAAGGTCGATACAATAAAAGCACAAGAGTTACACAGGAAAAAGCCGATATATTCGGCTTTTTCTGACTTATTTTGTATTCAGATTTGTCATCGTCAGCTCGATGCCGATATTGATAAAACTCTGGATCATTTTAACAGAATGGTCAATTAAAGCCGGTAGTTCAGCTTGTTCCTCTTTGTCAAAAGGACCTAGTACATAATCGACTTGTCTACCTTTTGGGTAATTATCGCCAATACCGAAACGTAAGCGCGGATAAACCTGTCCGCCACAAAGCTGTTCTATGGATTTAAGTCCGTTATGACCGGCGCTGCTTCCTTTGGGTTTCATGCGTAGCGAGCCAAATGGAATGGCCAGATCATCTACAATCACCAATACATTCTGAATTGGAACTTTGCATTGTTGCATGTAGTAGTTGACGGCCTTGCCACTTAAGTTCATGTAAGTTGTAGGTTTAATCACAGTAACATTGTGCCCCCGTTGCTTAAATTCGCTATAGTAGGCCAACTTGAGCAAGGAGAAACTGGCGCCAGCCTGTTTAACCAGCTCGTCGGCAACCATAAAACCAATATTATGTCGTGTATCGGCATATTCACTGCCAATGTTGCCTAATCCAACGATAAGATAATTCATGCTGCAAAAATAGAAATTTAATAAACAAAAAAAGCACCGAATTTCGGTGCTTTCTGTAGTATTTTAAAATCTTGCTCAGATTATTTTTTACCACCTTTAGATGCTTTAGCAGCTTCTTGTTCAGCTTGACGCAATGCACGAGACATGATTACTGATACGATTGTATCATCAGCATTGTTCAATACTTTTGCGTTTTCCAATTGAATTTGACCTACACGAACTGATTTACCAACTTCTAAAGATTCCATTGGTACGGCAATTTCTTGTGGCAAGTTTGCTGGTAATGCTTTTACGCGTAAATTACGTAATTTTTGAACTAATTTACCCCCCATTTTAACACCTGGAGAAGTTCCTGTTAATTTGATAGGGATATTCAATGATACTTCTTTATCATCAAATAATTCTAAAAAGTCAACGTGTGTAACTAAATCAGTTAATGGGTGGAATTGTGCGTCTTGAACGATAGCTCTTTTAGTTTGACCGTCAATGTTTAATTCAACAATGATTACGTCTGCAGTGTAAAGAACTGGTTTCAAATCAGCTGCGGATACAGAAAGAGCTGTTTGCTCTGTACCACCGTAAAGTACTGCTGGTACTAAACCTTGGTAACGCAATTCTTTTGCATCTCTTTTCCCTACGTTCTGTCTTACAGAACCGCTAATAGCAATTGATTTCATCTTTTAATTTTTTATAAATTTGAGGTGCAAAGATAATCTAATTTCTGATATTATCAAAAAAATACGATTGTTATTGGTTCGAGAACAGGCACTTATTCAAGGTCCTTAATCTTTCCATGTCTATGAACAGACCTATTCAACGCTACTTGGTTTAGCCTAATATATGATCAAATTAATATCAACCCTTATATTAAAACCGGTATAGAGCTCGTTTAACAGGGAAATAACAGGGGGT